>RZZN01000261.1 GCA_009929855.1 Gammaproteobacteria bacterium | reverse complement strand
TACGTCGCGAAATTCCCGGAAGCCGTTTACGTCCTGCACTGCTTCCAGAAAAAAACGCAGAAAACCAATCAGGCGGACCTACAGCTAGCCGAACAACGCTATCGGGATCTCATTCAGGAGCAATCAACTGTTACTTAATTCTTTTCTATAATTATCTATAATAGCTCTTATGAGCAAGATTTACCGCATCAACGAGTTTGCGAAACGGATCGGGAAAGCGCCCTCGACGATCCGCCGCTGGGAGCACGAAGGCAAGATCGCGGTCAAGCGCCATCCGTCAGGGCATCGTTACTTCGACGAAGCAGACGTGCGCCTGCTGATAGGCGGCGTCCCGGAGCGTCGTGCGGTGGTGGTCTACTGCCGCGTCTCCAGCGCCGGACAAAAGGACGATCTGGCCTCGCAGGTGAAGGCGATGGAAACCTACTGTCTGGGCGCTGGGATCGCGGTTGACGAGTGGATTCAGGAAATCGGCGGCGGGATGAACTTCAAGCGCAAGCGCTTTCTCGCCCTGATCGAGCAAATCGGGCGCGGCGAAGTCCGGCAAGTGCTGATCGCCCACAAGGACCGGCTGATGCGTTTCGGTTTCGACCTGTTCGAGCACATCGCCCGGCACAACGGCTGCGAGGTGGTGGTGGTGAATCAGGTCGCGCTCTCGCCCCGGCAGGAAATGGTCGAGGACTTGCTGGCCATCGTGCACACCTTTTCCTGCCGGCTGTACGGGCTGCGCAAATACCAGAGGCAGATCAAAGACGATTTTCCCGAGTGTTCCGCCAGCCAACCCAAGGCACTTTGCGAATGAAGGTCACGCGCACCCTGCAAGCCGATGTTCCGCTGGAACTCGCGCCGATCTGTCAGGCGATGGGCTTCCTGCGGGCGGACCTCTGGCGGCGCTACGGGGCGCTCGGGACTGTCGGGCGTTCCGCGCTGGACATCCGCAAGGACATCGTTGAACGGAATCTGTACGGATCGCTGCCTGTCGACGGGACCATCCGCAACGAAACGACCAAGGATGTCGTCAACGACATCCTGACCTACAAGGCCGCCGCCAAGCTCAAGGTCCGTCAGGCCATCGCCAAACGCACAACCGACCCGACCGAGCGCAAACGGCTCTACACCCTGCTCAAAAACGATCAATGGCTCGACGATCCTTTTCTGCACCGGCAGATGCGCGAGCATTTCCGGCATGGCGTCAGTCACACGGCCAACCAGTTCATCGTCCGCTCTGACAAACACTCGTCGTCCATCGTGGACGGCAGGCTGGTCATCACGATTCGGATTGCCGGCAAGTACGGGGCGGACATCCGCCTCGTCACGACCAGCAACGGCAAGCACGTCGATCTGACCGGCTGCAACCTGCGCGTTTGCGTCAAGGACGGTTTCGCCGAGATTCACTATGCCGCCGAGAAGGGCGCCGGGCGTCCGCACGGCGAACAGGCAATGGGGGTCGACAAGGGTTACACCGAGGCGTTCACCGATTCCGACGGCGACGCACACGGGCCGACCTTCGGCGCGGTCCTCACCGACTACAGCGACGCGGCAGCCAAGACCGGGAAAGCGCGCAACCGACTCCATGCGTTGGAAAAGCAACACCGCGCCAAGGGCCATCACGCCAAGGCCGACCGGATTCGCCGCTGCAACCCGGGACGCAAAAAGATCGACGCGCGGCGGTCGCGCGCGAAAAAGCGTCTGCGCACCATCGCCTACCAGTCCGCGCATTCCATCGTGGACAAGGCCGCACTGGTGGCTTCCGAAGATTTAACGTCGCCCATTGCCGGCAAGGTGCAATGGACACGATACAACCGACGCATGAGTGGATGGGCGAAAGGCACGTTAGCCGACGCCCTCGACTCGGTGTGTGAGCAGCGTGGCGCCGAGCATGTCTTGGTCAAC
>RZZN01000260.1 GCA_009929855.1 Gammaproteobacteria bacterium | reverse complement strand
CCGGGTACGTCGCGATTCTCAGCCTCGGGCGTCGCGCACATTCTCGGCCTGCAACAGCAGGATCTGGCCGAGTTGGCCGGGGTCCATCGCAACACCCTGCGCACCCACCCGGAATCGCCGAGACTGCAATCGGCACTGCGCGACCTGATGCGTGTGCTGTCGGCCGCCACGGCGATACAGCCGGATCCGCAGCGCGCCATCTTCCTGATCAAGAACGAGCCCATTGCGGCGTTTCGTCACCAGACCCTGTTGCAGCTGGTCCAGCAAGGTCGAACCGAGGACGCGATTGACTACCTGGAGTCGATCCGCGCCGGGTTCGTCGGATGATCCTCTCCGACTTGCCATCCGGCACCACCGTATTCCGTGCGCATACCCCACAGTGGGCCAGTCGACCGACCAGCGGTGCCGGTGCCGCGGCCCGAGGTGGGCGCTTCAACCGCGAAGGCGTCGAGGCGCTGTACCTATCGTTGGATGAAATGACCGCCTTGCGCGAATACCAGCAGACCTCGCCCTTCCTTCCACCCTGCACGATGTGCTCGTACACCGTGTCGCTGCGCAATCTGGTCGACCTGCGCCGGCTCCACCATGGAGAGCCTTGGGACGAGTTATGGCATGACTGGCGCGAAGACTGGCGCCACCTGAGGTTCGAGCTTCACATCGAACCCCCGACTTGGGTTCTCGCCGATATGGTGCTGGCCCATGGCTATACCGGCATCCTCTTTCCGAGCCAGGCACACGAGGGCGGAACGAACATCGTCGTTTACTCAGACCGGCTCAAGGATGGCAACTCCGTCACTGTCAACGACCCCGATGGGCGACTCCCCCGCGACCTGTCCAGCTGGTCGCGCTGATCGACTCTCTGGCGATGAGGACGACCTCAGACTCGGTTTCGGCTGGGCGTCAGGCCGGCCTGGCTTGGAGCAGATGCCGATTGTATGGCCGACGGCGACGAACCCAGGCTGATCATCGAAGCGGTATCCAACAGCCCCCGAAGCTCCTGTTCCCAGCACTCCAGGGCCTGTCGCTTTTCCGGAAGACCGTCGTAGATGTTGTAGTGAGTTTCCTCGATGTCGTTCACGGCTCGGTTCTGAAGCAGAAAACGCACACTTGGCTGGATGCCGAGACGTGCCCAATGCGTCGTGCAGGTTCGGCGCAGATCCCGGGGCGTGAAGGCTTCCAGGGCATGCCGTGCGCAGAGACGTTCGATGGCCTGAGTAATCGAACGAAAGGGCATGATCGCTATCGCTTCAGGGGCCTTGTCAGATGGACGGGAATGCGGAAAGACCAGCGGCCCCAAGCGCGGAATCGCCATGAGCGTTTCATGAATCATCGGGGTCAGAGGCACTAGGTGCGGGCGCTTGGTCTTGGTCTGCTCACGCGCGAAGGACCAAGTGCCGTCGGTAAAATCGAGCTGATCCCAACGTGTGCGCAAAATCTCCTGCAGACGCTGTCCGCTGAGCAGCATCAAGCGGATGGCCCCAATGGTCATGGGACTCAGGCGATCGGCCTCCATCGTGAGTGCTTGCCAGAGTGTGCCGATCTCCTCCTTGGAGAGCACCCGACTGCAAGGAGTCATACCGGAATCCGGTTTTTTCACGGCGGCGACCGGATTCGTGGTCAGCGGGAACAGCAGGCCATCGATCTCCTGCTCGCCGATGGCATGAACGAAGGCGGCATGCAGATAGCTGTGCAGCATGAAAACGACCCGCTTCGCGCCCCGCTTTCGGGCTCTGTCCAGCACAGCACGGATATCGCGCGGCTCGATCTCGGTGACGCGCTTGTCTTTCAGGATCGGACGGGCATCTTTTTGTAGCAGCCGCTCGATTTCGTCGCGCGTCGTCGGGTTGTCGAGTGATGCCAGATAGACGCGCACCAGATCTTCGTAAGTCGCCG
>RZZN01000259.1 GCA_009929855.1 Gammaproteobacteria bacterium | reverse complement strand
CCTCGGGGCGCATGCCCTCGGGCCACTCCCAATCGATACCGGCGATGCGGGTGTTGAGCAGGTTGCGCAACTGGCTCTGCACATTGCGCAGCGCGCCGTCGTTGGTCAGGGTCGAGGCCGTGTTGTTCGCGGTGTCATAGGTGGTCAGACTCTTGTATCTGGAGACCACCGCGTTGTAGGCGTCGACGAAGCTGGTGACCGCGCTGGTGGCGCTCGCTGGATTGGCGGCGATGGTCAGGTTGAAGGCCGTGTCGGTCGTCGCCGTCAGATTGAGTGTCACACCCGAGATGACGTCCGAGATGCGGTTGCTGTCGCGCTCGACCAGGATGCCGTCCACTAAGAGCCTGGCCTTCGCGGCCTCTTCGTTCGGCTCGATGGCCATCCAGGCCTCCGTCTGCCAGTCTTCGACAGTGAACGCCTGCCCAGCCTCGCTCCCGCGCAACACCAGCCATTCGGATGCGCCCTGATTGACCACCGTGGCCTGCACACCCAAGGCGGCGTCGTTGATCGACTTGGCCAAGTCGCCGACCGTGGCCTGATTCAAGAATTCGGTCCCGCCTTCGCCGCCGATGCGCAGGTTGTACTCACCGTCGCCGTCCTGGGTCGGCTCGAATCTGACCAACTGGGCGCGTGCCAATTGCTCGACCTTGATCGCGTAGGTCCCGGTCGGGGCGCTGGGGCTGGAGGTCGCGGTGAATCCGCCGCCGCTGGCCACGCTGGCGCGGGTGGCGGTGAAGCGGCTCGCGTCCTGCAAGGCGGTGGCCGCGTCCTGCAGACTGGCGAGCGTGCTCTGATATTGTCCGTAGGCCGACAACTGGGCCTGAAAGGTGGCCTGACGCGCCGCCAACCGCACCAGCGGCTGACGCTCGGCCTCCATCAACTGATTGACCAGGCCGGCGATGTCCAGCCCAGAGCCGATTCCAGATGCCGATAGGGCCATGTTGGTCTCCTGCGACCCGGCGGGCGCCGCGGTCAGTCTGGCGCGAGCCGCGTCCGCCGCGCTGACTCAGGCGGCGCGCTCGCGTGCCCGACACCGCGCGGTGCCGGCGGGGCGCTCATGCCGTATTGTGGATCAAGAGCCCCTTGAGCTTGTCGACCGCCTTGGCGAAGGCGAGCACCTCCTCCGGCGGGATCTGCCGGATCACCTCCTCGGTGCTGGTGTCGACCACCCGCACGACGGTGCGCCCCAGATCCTGGTCGACCGAGAACTGCAGATTGCGCGCCATCGGCTCGATGGCCGATTGGATCTCCTCGACGGCCTGGATCAGATCCTGCTGCGTGTGCGCGGCCTGGGCCTGACCCGGTGATTGAGTCACCAAGCCCTGCGCGGCCATGCGCGCGGTGCCGGGACTCGGCTGCGCGGCATCCGCCGGCGGCCGTGCGGACTGTCGCATCCCCGCTGGGTCGGGCGCGGTGATTGCGCTGGCGATCGTCTGAATACTCACGCGTCATCCTCCATCCTGTGCCAAGACGCGGGGCCCGGCGAGGACCCCGCGTCGTCTGCCCGTGCGCCGATCAGCGCGGTTTAACGCAGCAGCGACAGCACATTTTGAGGCATGGCATTGGCCTGCGCCAGCATGGCGATACCGGCCTGCTGCATGATCTGGTTCTTCGACAACGAGGCAGTCTCGGCGGCGAAGTCGGCGTCACGGATGCGCATGCGCGCGTCGCTCATGTTCTGCGCCATGGACTCCAGTCCCTGGATGGTGTATTCGAGCCGGTTCATCTGGGCGCCCAATGTACCGCGTGCCGTGCTGACCGCGTCGAGGGCCACCTCGGCCTCATCCATCAATGATTCGTAAGCGTCCGGAGAAATACATCTATCCCCCCCACTGCACGCTCGGCATGATGCGCTCAGGTTTCACGCACGGGGGTAGAGAGCATGGCACAGAAAC
>RZZN01000258.1 GCA_009929855.1 Gammaproteobacteria bacterium | reverse complement strand
AGCATGAACAGCCTGTCTTCGTCGCCGACCGTCAAATGCTCGAACGTGTTGTACCGGAAATACACGGACGTTGTTTCAGGGGTCGTGTCCGCCCCGCCCGCCCGCGCCGTCGCGGATTTGCTGCGCTAGGCTCTCGCGGTAACGCCCCGCCGCGATAGCAGCCGCTACCCTGTCGTACAAACCCTCTGAAAACCCCTCGGCGTCGACATTGGCAAGCAGCGCCGTCTGGTCGGCAAAAACCCCGAAAGGGACCTGACCGCCCCCCGTCAGAAACCCGCCGCCAAAACCTAAAAATCCGCTCATTTTGTCCTCGCCTGGTCGCGTAAAACTGAATAATCCCGCATCATTTCTGAAAGTGCCGGACAGGAGCCGGATTCGATTTCGTCCGCCGCCCCGCCCTGCATTTGCTTGCCGTACTCGATCACGCTAAGACCCGCACTAGAAGGAGCCGGAGCGCAGCCGCTTGAC
Organism: Gammaproteobacteria bacterium; assembly: GCA_009929855.1. Lineage (GTDB taxonomy): Bacteria > Pseudomonadota > Gammaproteobacteria > Chromatiales > Chromatiaceae > Thiocapsa. The sequence continues at coordinate 1,435 of RZZN01000258.1, read as the reverse complement.
AACGCCGTCAAGATCAGGGCGATTATTGGCAATCGCCGCCCGCTTGCTTGCCGCATTTAAAGCCTCCTGTGTGTGCTTTGCCTCGCAGTCCCTTACGCCGTCCGCCCTGCCACCGATAAACGCTCCAGCGGTGCCCAGAGCGACCAGAAGAAGCATGTAAAACCAGATGCGGCGCTTGATGTGCGCTATCATTCCTCTTTCCCCTTGCCCATGGCGTTTGAAGCCGAATACTGGCCAACCAGCGCGGCAATGGCCCCTATAACCGCCGCCATGTTCACCCCGTCCATATCCGAAGTGAACATGAAGGCCAGACAGCCAATCAAGGCCACGCCGCTCAGGATGAACTTGCGGGAGACGTATTTCATAGCTTCACCTTTGCCAGCAGTTCCGTGCGCGGCATACCGGGGCAGATTGTTGCCGCGAAATCGTTGTGAACGCCTATATGCACCTCTGGAAGCATCCGGCGATAATGGCGAAGCAGCGCGCCGAGCGACTTGTATTGCGCCTCTGTAAACCCGCACCGGCCGTCACCGACAAGGCAGATCCCGATAGAGTGCTTGTTATGCCCGAGACAATGCGCGCCCTCTATATCGCGGTCGCGGCCTGCTTCAATCTGTCCGTCAATGCGAATGACTTCGTGATAGCCAATATCGGAGTAATCGCGCTCCAGATGCCATTCCCGGATTTCTACCGCGCCAATGTCCGTCGTTGGAGGCGTGGCGGAATGGTGAATGATGATGGTATCAACAACGCGGTTCAGGGCTATCATTTATCCGCCTTTCCCGCGAGGCTGATTTCAATGGCGGTGAGCTTTTCGATAATCGCATCCATCTTCTCACTCGCGCGGTCGGCTATGCGATTGTACAGGTCTATGACTTCGCGGCGCGGCATGTACTCCTTGGCCTCCACCTCATGTGCGTGAAAGCGCATTTCAAGCTCCTTCTGATCCGAGACAATCCGTTTAATCATCAGCATCAACAGGCCGCCGTAAGCAGTGGCTATCGTGCAAAAGCCAATAAATACAAGATCGGCGATTGTCTCAGGCATCAGTCTACTCTCCTTTTTTAAAGCGTCCGGTTTTCAGGTCGCGGTTGTCGTTCTTTCTCGCCTCGAACAATTCGCGCTCAAGCCTCTCTATTGCGCGGTCTTGCTCTGAAATCTTTGCTTTCAGGCGGTAAATCTCCACCGCCTGTTCAGTGAGCATTTTCAGAATTTCCTTGTAGGTTTTGGATCGGATGATTCTAACCATTTACGTCCTCCAATAAATATGACCGAGGGTTTTAAACGCACCGCTCGCTACAGCCGCCCGCCAGTTCTGGACGTTCGTGTCGCGCCGGATGCCTTGCAAAAACAAAATATCATAATCCTCTTTCGAGAGTTCGGCAATAATCCCGCACGTCAGGACAATCGCGCTCTTGTTTGTGTCAGGGTCGCG
>RZZN01000257.1 GCA_009929855.1 Gammaproteobacteria bacterium | reverse complement strand
CCTATGGGTGTTGCCTTGCTCAGCAATCTATCTCGTTCGTCATAGTCATATGTCGTGGTGCCATGGGCGTCAGTCATGGATGATCGGTTGCCACGATCATCATAGGTGTAGCTGACGGTTGTTGGGGATGGCACTTCTCCGTGTTTAGCCAACAGGCGGTTCATGGCGTCGTATTCATAGGTGATGGCGTTGCCGTTGAAGTCTACTTTGTTGGTCATGTTGCCTGCGGCATCGTAACCATATGTCTCAACCTGTCTTTCCGGCAGCGTACGCTTGATGCGACGTCCGCGGTTGTCGTATTCGTACAGTGTGATGTGTCCGTTGGCATCGACCTGGGCTGTCTGGTTGCGCATCTCGTCATATGCATATCGTGTGACGTGGCCCAGGGCGTTCGATACCGCAACCAGTCTGTTCAGCGCATTGTATTCATACCAGGTCGAGATGCCCGCCTGGTCGGTTTTTGACGCCATTCGACCGAGCAGATCATAGGCTGTGGTGACAAAGGTTGGCTGGACGCCTACTCTATACAAGTATAATTTGGGATTGCAACACGGCATCAATTTGGACGGCAACAAGTAGGTTGACTATTGATGACAGTTAATTGTTCCATTACTTGTGTATAACCAGTAAGGTTCATAGTATCCACAAGGAATTCAACATCATGTCTAATGTTATAGTTTTCTAAGCAGATGTTTTTTTAATACATGAATTAAAAGAAAAAGAGTTATACCAATAACTATGCAAATAGATACAACACTCATAAATGCAAAAGATGCAAGTCGAATTGAATCCGTCCTTAGTAAATGCTCATAAGGCACATCAGAATAATCAGGAATGAAGATTCCAACACCATCCACACACCCCACATAATTACTCTTACTATTATAAATATACCAGATAGCATTATTAGTGTCGGCCAAATAAAGCTCTCTGTTTTGATCGGCTGCAATAACAGAGCTATTATATGACATAAATCCCGCTAAGAGCATATTGAATCTTGCATGCCAATTCCAATTATAACGTATTAAATGACTAATTAGAATCAACAAAAATAGGAGTACTACGCTTACACATATTTTTTGTATACATTTTTTCTTCATATAAACACCGATATATCATTACCAAAATAGGATGCATCTCTGTAGATCATCGTAACAGTTGTAGCAACACGAGAACCAACTATTATTTTTTGCTCAAAAGCAAAAAAAGCTTCTGGTGGTGTAGAAGGCCAAAAGTCAATCTTATAGCTATCGAATACACTTCCCGAATATCCAGTTAAAGCTGTCGATCCAGATTTCATTCCAACACTAATTGCTCCTGAGCTAGCAATCTCAGTAATTTCTTCTGTTACACTTATTCCAGCTGGCAATGGCCTGGTGTGACGATCACTAATAGTCCAACTGAATTTGCCATATACAGTCCAAGTGATAAGTGTGAATATTGACTTTAATATACCATCAAGAGAAGGACGTGACAAGAATTTGGGCTCAATTGTTGCTTTTGGTGTTGTCACATATGTAGATATATTAATTAACCCAATTAAATTAACTACGGTTAGTGATTCCATTATCGTTATATAGCCACTAGGATCAACATATGTTATTGGATTAGCAGTTGCATAAAGATATTTATGTAAACTCAATGCATTGACATTCCCACCCTCGAATTCATCCATAGTCCAGAATCTACCCCTTACAGTATCCATATAACGGGCTCGAAGGAAGTAAAGACCTATATCGTGGTCGAATTGTTCGCCGCAGTATAGGTAGTTATTAGCTGTTATACCTGATTGAGCAATGATATTTCCAAAAGCATCATAATCGTATCTATCTGTTATGAAGCCATCTACATCTGTTAGAAAACGAATGTTGCCATGTCCATCATAACCATAGAAACTTGTCTGCCA
>RZZN01000256.1 GCA_009929855.1 Gammaproteobacteria bacterium | reverse complement strand
GAGCGTCGTCGCGAGATCGCCGCGGCCGACGACTCTCTGCAGCCCATGCTCGCTCGCGTCTACGCCCTTGAAGACGAAGCCGCCGCCCTGGAGCAGGCCGCGCGCGCTCTGGAAGCCCGCGCCGCCCTGGAGATCCGACTACTGCGCGCCCTGGGGCAAGAAGCCGCCGCGACTGCCCGCGAGCGCGCGCGCGAGCTGGCCGCAGCCGAGCCACTCAACCGCGCCATCCTCATGCAGATCTACGCCGCCGAGGATGCCGCCAAGGCTCGCGAGGAACAGCTCGCCCGCGAGCGCGAGAGCATCGCCAGCATCGCCGACGCGAGGATTGCCGCGCTCAACAGCGAGCGCGAAGCCGCCCAAGCTGCCCTGTCCGCTGCCGAATCCGCCCTTGGCAGCATCACCGGTGCTATCAGCACCCTGCGCGGTCAGCAGCAGGTCACCGAGCTGGAGCGCGCCCGCGCCGCCCGCCAACTCGCCGGCTGGGCCGCCGCCGGGCGACTGCCTGACCAAGACGAGCTCGATCGCGTCATCGCGACCCTGACCCGGGTCGCGCCGGATGATTTTGCCAGCGAAAGCGCCTTCCGCGTGAGTCAGGCCACCACGCTCGCCAATTTGGTCAAGCTCGAACAGGTCGGCGAGCGCGAAGTCAATGCCGCCCAAGCCGCCGTGGATCGGCTCGACCGCCAGATCCAGCAGGCCGCCGACTGGCGCGAAGCGCAACTGGCCAGTCTCGACGCCATGGCCCAGCGCATGACCGGGCAGCTCGGCGCCTCGGTCGGCGCCCTCGAAGAGCTGCGCTCCATCGACAGCCATCTCGACAACCTCACTGCCCCCGGCGCCGCAGCCCCCGCCATCGCCACCGACAGCCCGCGCGAGCAACTCAGCGCCCTGCGCGATCTCTGCGAAGAGCTCATCACGCTGCGCTCAGATATAAGCAAAATCGGAGCCGCTCAGATCATCCCGATCAAAGCCATCGAGGATCGGCTGCGCGCCTGGGATCTGGAAGGTCAGCCCGGTTTCCGCGATGACGGCAACACCGCCAACGCCCTACTCTTGCAGGCCGGCTAATGGAAGTGATCCCCCCCTATCCCACCTCCCTGCACGGCACGCCGAGCACGCCCGTCTATACCTACCCGGCCTGGGCCACCAGCACCAGCTATGCGAACGGCGACATCGTGCGCTGGGAAGGCAGCGGCACCTGGAGAGATTACCGCAGCAGACGCGCACACCTCTCCTCCGCCACCCGCACCCCGGTATCGACCGTCTATTGGACCGATCTCGGGCCGTCCTCGACCACGACCGGCATGACCTACACTACCAACGTCGCGATCAGTCTCAGCGATGCATGGACCTCCGGCGCAGCCGTCGCGGCACGACAGCAGGTCTACGACCTCGGCGACCATCACGACTATGTCGCCACCGCCGCGCTGACCTCGGCGCAAAATACCCTGCGCCCCTCCCAGGCGATTCGCTCGTCCGACCCCGCCGTGGCCGCGCGCTGGGTCGATCTCGGCGCCGCCAATGCCTGGGCCGTGCTCGATGGGCTGGCCAATTCTTATCTCATCGGGCTGAACGCCAGCGGCAATTCTGTTAACCCGACATTCACGGTCAATGTCACCAATGCGTGGTATGGGATCGACCGGATTTGCGTCACCGGCATGGCCGGAGTCTCGAAGATCGAGGCCAAGGTCTACGTGGCAGATGCCTTGGTCGAGACGGTGACCCAAGCCACTGCAGGCGTCGCGCCTTTTTGGCGACGCCCGCGCACCGCCATATTGCCCGTGACCCAAGCAGGCTCGGCCACTGCTGCCAAAATCGAACTGACATTCACTCGCGCGGGCGGCTCAAGAGTTAATATCGGGCTGATCGTCGTCGGGAAAAGCTACGCGATCGCCAATACGCACTGGGG
>RZZN01000038.1 GCA_009929855.1 Gammaproteobacteria bacterium | reverse complement strand
GCCCTGCACTGCCGACTCGCGGCCGATCATGAGACGTTGCCCGAGGCGAGCGGAGGGGCGGTGGCGATCGACATCATCTCGTCAAGATCGCCATCGCCCGATCCTGCTGGGCATCGGTCAGGAAGGGGATCCCGGTGACCTCGGCGGTCTCGCGATTGGCCGACATCAGGTCATCTCGGCTGATTTGGTCCAGCGAAAACTTGCGCGCCCCGGCCATCAGTTGCTGCAATCCACAGGCAAGCTTGTCGGCATAACCGAACAGCGCGATGGCGCCGAAGGGGATCTTGTCCATCTCGCTCGCGCCGACCTTGGCGCGCACCGCCTCCCAGCCAGCGAAGATGGTCTCGGGGGTGGTGCCGATGGCCGACACCGAGCTCGGCAGATGGTCCCAGTGTCCATGCACGACGGCGCGCCGCTCGGGTCTCAAGACACCCTCGATGTTGCTGCCGAGAAAGCCCGGGATCATGGGCGCTCGGCCCATGCACACCAATTTGGCGTAGGGCGCACCGAGCGCGAGGGCCTTGAAGAGATGGTCCTCGCGGGCGAATCCACCGGCCAGCGCGAGATCGGGCGGGCGGATCCCGCGCTCGGCCAGGATCCGACAATAGTCATGGGCGCGGGCGTGCAGAGGCAATGAGGGCACGCCCCAATGATCCATCATGTTCCAGGGACTCATGCCGGTCCCGCCGCCCGAGCCATCGATCGTCAGCAGATCCAGCTCGGCATCGGCCGCGCAGCGAATCGCCATCGCCAGGGCCTCCATGCCATAGGCCCCGGTCTTGAGCGAGATGCGCTTGAATCCGAGACCGCGCAGATGAGCGATCTCGGCCATGAAGACCTCGCGCACCTGCTCGCCCCGATCGAGATCGGTGGCGCCGAGCCGACTGTGACGCGCGAAGCTGGTGATGGCGCCGCGCTCGAAGGCCTGCCACACCGCCGGATCGGTCGGGTCGGGATCCAAGAGATAGCCGCGTGATTTGAGAAACAGCGCCTGTTCGATCTCGCTCACCTGGATCTCGCCACCGATGTCCTTGGCGCCTTGGCCCCATTTCAGCTCGATGATGATGCGATCGCCGTGTCGCTCGATCAGATACTCATCGACGCGATTGCGGGTGTCTTCCAGGTTCATCTGCACGATGATGGCGCCTTGGCCATCCTCATCCTGATAGCGCTGAACGGTCGCGATGCGCCGGTCCAGCTCGGGGGCCGAGCAGGTGCGTCCCTTTTCGATCACGGCCGCGGGATCCACGCCGACCACGTTCTCGCCGATCACGATGGGAAAGCCACAGAGAGCCGCGCCGACCGCGAAAGCATCCCAATAGCGAGCCGCGACCTGCGTCGAGCCGAGCGCCCCGGTCATGATCGGCAAACGGCAGCTCGTCTTGAGCGCTCGACCGAAGACGGTGCTGACATCGACATTGGAGAAGATCCGATCATCGGCTGAGCTCGAGAGCCGCGCCTCCAGTCCGTGGGCACCGTGGACATAACCCTGGATGCGCAGCGCGTGATAGCCGACCCCCAGGGCCACGAGATTGGCCGAGCCCGCGGTGGCGTCGCCAAAGTCACGCGGATAGAGCAGATTGCGCCCGAGCAGCGACGCCAGCCAGGTCTCGCACTTGCCCTTGCAGTCGGCCATGCAGAGTGTGCAGAGACCGGATTCACAGGGATTGCCCCGATTGGTCGTGCCGAGCGCGTCGTTTTGTTTGGGTGCCTCGTACATCCTCCACCCCCTGCATCTTCAATGGGAATCAGGACTCGCAACGGGATGTCGTGGAGCGCGCGAAAGCGCTGTGCCCCGGGTCGATGCATCCCCAGCCGGTTCTAGAGGCGATACCAAAGTATAGTCGTGAGTGGGGGTGATTGGCGCTCGGCATGAAACGCGGTCCGGTCAGAGGACATCCGGCCAGAGGGCGTGTTCACCGCGATGAGGATGCCCCACCCCGCATGCGGTCAATGGCAGCCGAGTCACGGTGGACCTAACGATGGTCAAGACCCTTGCCGGAGACCCGTGGGAAGGATTCTTCTGCCAGTCCAACCATCGCCGCGCTGAGCTGCCAGACACGTTCGTTCGCGGCTGCATCATCGGCCTGGGCGGGCGCCTTGATCGGCACCCGATCGCCGAAATACTGGCCGCTGATGCCTGCCACCTCCGCCGAGGTCAGGAGATGGATGACCCGCTCGGCAGCCTGCTCGGGGGTCTTCAGCGCCCAGCCCAGCAGCCGATCCACGGACGTCCAGAAGAGGCCTTGCGCCCCGTCGGTGCCGCCGAGGTTGGAGCGGAACACGCCGGGGAAGACCGCGTTGACCGTCACCCCGCTGCCAGCGATCCGGCGTGCCAGCTCGCGCGTGAAATGCAGATTGCCGAGCTTGGACTGTCCGTAGGCTTGCATCATGCGATAGGGTCGGCGCTGCCAGTTCAGGTCCTCGAGATCCATGGCGGTGTTCATGCGGGTCCCGACATTGATGATCCGCGCGGGTGCGCCGGCCACCAGCAGATCGAGCAGCAGGTTGGTCAACAGAAAGGGCGCCAGGTGATTGACGGCCAAGGTGCGCTCGACACCGTCCGGTGTCAGACCCCACCGCGGGAAGGCCGTGCCGGCATTGTTGACGAGCAGATGCAGGGCATCGACGCGCCCGCGCACCCCAGCAGCCAGCGCCCGGATCTGGGACTGGGAGGACAGATCGCAGCAGAGCAAGTCGACCGCCGGATTGCCGGACGCCGCGATGATCTCGGTGCGCGCGGCCTCTCCCCGATGGGGATCGCGCGCGACCATGAGGACATGGGCGCCGCCTGCCGCCAAGGCCGTGGCGACGGCCTTGCCGAGTCCGGAGCTTGCCCCGGTCACCAAGGCATGACGCTGGCTCAGATTCATCCTTGGCTCCCGCTCAGGCGCACGCCGGAGCCGGTGGAGCGAGTCCGGCGGGTGAGCGGCGGGAGGGTGGCCGATACACTGGTCGTCAATCCGGCCAGACTCGCCTGGACCTGAGATCGCGATCCTGCACAGCGGCCGCCCCTGCGCCCGGGTCTGGAGCGGCGGTGACCGCATTGCGTACCCCGGAGGTCTTTGCCGAGGCGGCGCGCGTCCTGGTGCTGCTGGGACGGGCGGCGGTCCGTGCGATCGGGGTCGGCTTGGCCGCTGCCCCCGTGCCCGGCGCGGTCTTGGCAAGGGGCGGGCGTGAGCGCGGCGCCGCTGGCGGTGTTGGCTCGGCCGGGCTCAGACTCGGGCTCGGGCTCGGGCTCGGGCTCGGGCTCAGACTCGGGCTCGGTTGGATCTCGTCACCGCTGGTCGTGTCGGGGTTGGTCTCGCCGGTCTTGGCCTTGCGGATCGAGTCGAGCAGGCGTTTGCCGGTACGGTCGCTGCTGTCAGCCATGGGTGAGCACCTCGGTCAGCAGTTGATGGATTTCGGCGGCGGCCTCGGCGCCACGCCGGCCGGCCTGGAAGACACTCTTGCCCTCGAGCACACAGAGCCGATGGATGGAGCGCCGCTGGATGCTGGTTCTGGCCACCGGCAGGTCGAGCGCGGCGGCGGCCTCGGGCATGAGCTTGGAGAGGGTGGTACGCGGCTCCAGCTGGCTGATGACGATGTAGGCCATGAGTGCCGGATTCTCGGGGCGCAGACGCTCGATGACCTTGGCGATATGGGCGGTGGCCCAGAGGTCCATCGGCGAGGGTTGCACCGGGACCAAGGCATGGTGGGCGAGTCGCAGCGCCTGCTCGGCCTGTGGTGCCTTGATCGATGGCGGGCAGTCGATGACCACGTGGGTGTTGGCCTCGCTCAGCGCCAGCACCGTCTTCTGCAGACCGATGGCCGCGGCCACCACGTCCGGCAGGCCATTGTCCTCGCTGCCGGTCAGGCGCCATTGATAAGCGGACTGCTGGGGATCGGCATCGACGATGACGACCGTCTCGCCGCGCTGGGCGAGCCCAGCGGCGAGATTCAGCGCCAGCGTGGTCTTGCCGGTGCCCCCCTTGTTGCCGACGACGGCGATGATGCTCATGGACGCGGTCGAACCTCGGACTGCTGCGCGGTCATGGCTGTCCTGGACTGGATCCGGGCGGTGTGACTCATGCCACCTAAGCATACGCCCCGGTGACGGCAGGTCAAGCCGGCGCGCAAGCCGGCAGTCCTGACAATTTGACCGCCGCCCCCGCGATGCCCTCGACCCAAACGCAGGACGGTTTGCAACCCCATCCTATGGAGAGCCGGGGCATCCTCACCCCGAGTGAGGAGCACCGCCACGCGGGGCCGGGCGACCCCGGCTGCAGTACCCCACGCATCGCCGACCAGGCCCCAACCGTTGCGGACGGAACAGATGCCAGGTCCGGCGGGCCGGATGGGCACGCCACCCTCCGTCGCGGTCCAGTCCACCCCTATCGATATCCACCCGATGCAGCGATTCTTTTTTGATGCGTGCAGCCGTCATGTCAAGCTGATATAAACTGAACTCAAAGGATGCGCCCTTGGGCATCCAAAATTCCTTATGATGCCTCCACTCAGCTTCAAGGTGCCCCTTTGATGTCAAACAATCTGCATGCACTCCTGCGGGCGGCCTTGCCGCCCGAGACCGCCGCGGTCCTGGCCGCGGCACCCAGTCTCACCTTGGCCGGCACGCATGACGAGCTGATCGAGCTCGCGGTCCGTGATGCCGAGCAAGGTGTCCAAGAGGTCGCCTATGAGGTCCCGGGCCAGGGGCGGGTGGTCGAGGCCCGGGTCTGTCGCACGCGCAACGGGATCAGCGCCAACTATATCGAGCCCTACATGCGCCGCCGCGACCCCGACTGTATGATCATCGGCGATGCGCGCCCCACGGATAAACCCACCTATGACGAGTGCTACGGCGGTCCCTTCGCCCCGGTCCGCGAGGAGACCCTGGACTGGTTGAGCCGCCAGCCGCTGGCCGCTTTTGTCTTTCACGCCGGCATGAAGGAGTCCGGCGCCGCGGCTTTGGCGATCGCCCCGGCGAACGCCGGTTTCTTCGCCCTGGGACTGGCCCTGCTGCAAGGGATCGTGCCGCTCGACGAATGGCCCGATGATTTCAATCCGCGGGCCATCCTCTATGTCGCGCCGCCGTTTCGACATACCCACTTCGCCGGCAAGCAGGTTGTCGTCCACAATCGCATGGACGGTCTGCACGAGATCTTCAGCTACAACCTCTATCCAGGCCCCAGCGCCAAGAAGGGGATCTACGGCGTGCTGCTCAATATCGGCGAGGAAGAGCGCTGGGTGACCATGCATTGCTCGACGGTCCAGGTGGTCACCCCTTACGAGAACAAGCTGGTGTTGAGCCACGAGGGCGCGAGCGGTGGCGGCAAGAGCGAGATGCTCGAATACGCCCACCGGCAGGCCGACGGCACGCTCCTGCTCGGACGCAATCTGCTCACGGGCGAGGAGCGCAGCCTGACCCTGCCGCGCGGGTGCGATCTGCGCCCGGTCACCGACGACATGGCCCTGTGCCACCCGTCGCTGGAGAAGGGGCACGGCAAGCTGACGCTGACCGATGCCGAGGAGGCTTGGTTCGTGCGGTGCAACCATATCGATCGCTATGGCACGGACCCACATCTGGAGGCGCTGACGGTGCATCCGCCGGCACCCTTGCTGTTCCTCAATATCCAAGGCACGCCGGAAGCCACCACACTGCTCTGGGAGCATATCGAGGATGCGCCCGGGGTCCCCTGCCCCAACCCGCGCGTGGTCATTCCACGCAAGATCATCCCGCGGGTGATCCGTGGCGCCGTCGATGTGGATGTCCGCAGCATGGGCGTGCGCACCCCACCGTGCACCGCCGAGCGTCCCAGCTACGGCATCATTGGCATGTTTCATCTCTTGCCGCCGGCCCTGGCCTGGCTGTGGCGGCTGGTGGCGCCGCGCGGCCACGCCAATCCCAGCATCGTCGAGACCGAGGGGATGTCGTCCGAAGGGGTCGGATCCTATTGGCCGTTCGCGACCGGGCGCATGGTCGATCATGCCAATCTGCTGCTCAATCAGATCCTGGAAACCCCGGAGGTGCGCTATGTGCTGATCCCCAATCAGCATATCGGGGTCTGGGAGGTCGGCTTCATGCCCCAGTGGGTGACTCGCGAGTATCTCGCGCGCCGTGGCGGGGCGCGTTTCGCGCGCGAGCGCATGCGTCCCTCGCGGTGCGCGCTCCTGGGATATACCCCGGGCTCCATCATCGTCGAGGGCAGCACCATCGGCTCCTGGTTCTTCGAGGTCGACCAGCAGCCCGAGGTCGGACCCGCGGCCTATGACGCGGGCGCGGCCATCCTCGGTGAGTTCTTCCGGCGCGAGCTGCAACCCTTCCTGGCCCCCGATCTCTTACCGACCGGACGGCGGATCATCGACTGCTGCATGGAGGGCGGGGCGCTCGCCGATTATGACCGGCTGCTCGGGATGCCGGTCTTCGAAAGCGAGGACGATTAGACCCCCAGCCCGGTCGCCACCCCGGAGTCCAGCCCGGAGCCACTATGGAACGCTTCGACGAACACCTCCATCCATGGCGGCGACGCAGCTTCGACGATGCGCCGCCCGCCCTGCGGCGGCGCATCTTCGGGGTCGATTATCTGCGTCTGCGCGGACGTCAGGCGGGCGAGCTGTTCGTCACTCGCCACGGTTGGCCGGTGCTCGACTCGCTGGTGCCCTCACGCTGGTTTGGTGGCGAGCGCTTGCCCAAGGCGGCACGCGCCCTGGCGGGCGCGACCGGCGCGGTCTATCGGATGCCGGTCTGGCATCCCGCGCATCCGCGCTTTGCCTTGGTCATCAAGTTCAGTCGCTTCGGTCAACCGGCGCTCTTGTCCGCGGCGACCGGCACCGGGCTGGATAGCGCCTTGCAGGACCGCATTCGCTCCAGCGACTTCCTGCCGCCCTTCGAGGAATTCGCCCATCTGGAGCGCTTGCGCGCCGCCGCCGGGCCGCGTCTGCGGATCAAGGCCCCACTCGCCATCTATAGTCCGGCGACCCGCTATCTGGAGTGGCAGCTCGGTCGCACCACCACCCGTCGCTGGTGGTATGACCGTGTGCTGCGCGAGGATCAGGCGACCCTGCCCGCATCCCAGCGGGTGAGCTATGAATGGGAGCGCATCTATATCCTGCTCTATCGCTGGATCGACGGCATCGATGCCGAAAAGGCCTGCGAGAGCGGCGCGCTCTCCTACCAGACGATGGTCGAGCTCACCGAGACGGCCCGCCAGGTGATGCGCGACGCCGGCTGGGAGGTGCTCGATCACAAGCCCAGGCATGTCATCGTGCGCCCCAGGGGCGAGGGTGGACAGCTGCTCATGCACCGCGGGCGGATCGCCTGGGCCTTGATCGATTACGAGCTCTTGGTCCCCAATGGGTCAACGGCATGAGCCAACCCCTCGACCTGCAGCGCCACCAGGCGCAAGGTCCCGCGTGTCTCGGGTCGTCCGCGCAGGAAACGCTTGGGCAATGAGTCGAGGAAGGCGCGCGAGGGACGCCGGTGATAGTGCCGGACCACCTGCTCGTGCCCGTCGATGACGGCCAGGAGCAGATAGCGCGGCGGCGGATGCTCGGCCCCGCGCGAGGCGGCACGCGTGCTGGCGATGTGGGTGCAACCGACCCGCACGGCCCAGGCCCGCCAGCGCGGGCCATGTCCGGCCCCTGGACCGGCCAGGGCATGGGCGATCTCGTGGCGGATGGTGTTGAGCACGAAGTCGCCGTCGGGCTCGTGCGCGGTCAGCACCGCCGAGAGCTCGATGCAGCGCCGATCGAAACGACAGAGTCCATGGGCGCGCAGACGGCGGTTCCAGCCGAATGACCAGTCGGCGAGTTGGGGAAAGCGGCGCAGCTCGCGCCGCGCCCAAGCCGCGGCGATGTCGAGATCCATCGAACGTCCTCTCGTCGCTTGAATACGCGTTGTGCGTCGGATTGCGGGGTTGATCCACTGGACCCCATGAGTCGATCGCCGAGATGACTCCCACCGACCCTCGACCCTCGACCCTCGACCCTCGACCCTCGACCAGCGGTTCCAGACCAGGATGTCACTCGCCGATGCTCGTTGCGCGGCGCCGCCGCGTCAAGGACGAAGAGCGAGCTGCCTTCCTCGAGACGATCATCTTTGCATCACGGGCATGCGTCGACTATAGGTATTGGGAGTCGCCTCGTCACCGAGCGTAGCAGTCGGATCAGCGTCGCCTCGGAGTTCCGCCGAGAGTGCCTGAGCCGAAGACTCGATCGTCGCTTTCGATCGGCGGCGCAGGGGTTGGACGTCGTCGCTCAGCACCCGCGGGATGAGCGAGTGATCGAATGCATCGATTCATTGGTGCATGACAGCCAGAACGGGAAGCGGGCCGGCCCGACCCGCTGGGAGTTGCGAGATGTTGGCTCAGGATCGTTCACGTCGGTTGGGTTACTGCCTGGCCGCGGCTTATCTGGTCAGCGGCTCGGTCAGCGCCGCCAACCTGATCACGGCGGATGATGTCATCTACCGTGGCGCCTTTCGTCTACCCGGCGGGGAGACACCGCCGCAGACCTTTGCCTATGGCGGCAACGCCATGACCTTCAATCCAGACGGTGATCCCGACAATACCGATGCCTATCCAGGCTCGCTCTTTGTCATGGGACACGACCGCATGGCTGACGGCGCGCTCCCCGATGGCAATCAACTGGCCGAGATCGATATTCCTGAGCCAGCCATCGAGGAGGACCCCGCCGAGTTGCCCCAAGCCGGCGTTCTCCAGGGCTTCCAGGATGTCCTGGTGGATCAGTTCCACGACATGGATGAGATCCCCAAGGTCGGTCTCGCCTATCTGGACCATCCGCTCACCGGTCCGAAGCTCCATGTGGCCTGGGGTCAGCATCTGCAACCCGAGGACGCGCCCTCCCACGGCTGGCTCGACCCGGTCTTGACCGACCCAGACTTTCAGGGCACCTGGTTCATCGGTACCCAAAACCTCTACAGTGTCAACGGCTATCTGTTCGAGATCCCGGCAGACTGGGCCGATGCCTATGCTCAAGGCCGTTATCTGGCCACAGGCCGCATGCGCGACGGCGGGCAGGGCGGCATGGGGCCCGCACTGTTCGCCTATCGGCCCTGGCAGGACGACGGCTCGCCCCCGCCCTCGGGCACACACCTGGCCGAGACACCACTGCTGCTGTACGAGAATGCCTACAACAGCGCGGATATCGTGCGCGCCATGGCCGGCTATCAGCACCCAGACGAGTGGGAGGGCGGGGAGTGGCTGACCACTGGCGATGACCGTGAAGGCCTGCTGTTTGCCGGCACCAAGAGCAACGGAGCCAAATACTGGTATGGCTACATCAATGCCTTGGGTCCGGACCATCCGTGCGTCGATGATGAGGTCACGGACTTCGTGACCTGCCGACTGGCGAGCGGCGCCGCATGTCCGGCTGCCGACTTCGTCGGGTGCTGCGATGAATCGGCCGGGACGTGCGTGAGCGATCGCGGCTGGTGGAGCACCCGCTTCGATGCCGAACTGATCCTGTACGACCCAGCGGCGCTGGCGCATGTCGCCAGCGGGGCGATGCAGTCCTGGCAGCCGCAACCCTACGCCAGGCTGGACATCGATGATCACCTCGTCCTGAATCCACCGGTCTGGGACGAGATCACCCTCGGCACCGGCGTGCAGCGGCGCTATCGCATCGGTGACGCGGCTTTCGATCCAGCCCACGGCCTGCTCTATGTCCTCGAGCGCTATGCCGACGGTGGCAAGCCTGTGGTGCATGTCTGGCAGATCATCGCCGAGCATGGCGGCCGGCGCACGCCGGGGATCCGCCGCGATGTCTGCGACAGCACCGCAGTCACGGGGCCCGTGCGCCATGTCGCCCTGTCCGGGAATGATGCGACGGCCGACGGCTCCGCCGAGCGGCCTTATCGCACATTGGCCGCCGCCGTGACCGCCGTGAATGAGACCGAGGGTGGCGAAACCGTCCTGGTGCATGGTGGTACCTATGCCGAGCCGAGCGAGATCCGCATTCGGGTTCCTGATGTCACCATCCGCTCAGTCCCCGGCGAATGGGCCGTGATCGACCGCACCGCGGCCGACGAGTGGGATGCGGGGATCTATTTCTATGTCGGCTCCGACGGCGGCGCACTGAGCTGCATCGAGGTCAACGGCGGCTTCTATGTCGTCTCCACCGAGACCAAATGGGATTGGGGTGATCCGGACGACCGCGGCGGAGCCTCGCGCATCCGCATCGAAAACACCCGGCTGCACGGCTCCTATGCCGATGTGATCAAGATCAAGCCGAACAGCGACGACATTCAGATCCGCTTCAACGAGATCTTCGATTCAGGCATCGGCCAGCCCGCCGATGACTGCAACGCCGAGGGCATCGACAACGTCAACGGCGACCGCACCCTGGTGGCCTGGAACCATATTCACGATATCTGCTCGACCGGTGTCTATCTGAAGGGCGGTGCAACCGACGGCGTGATCGAATACAACCTGATCGAGCGCGCCGGCGCGGCCGGCATCCTGCTCGGATTCGACACCAGCCCTGAGTTTTTCGATCTCGAGGCCAACCCCGATTATTTCGAGAACATTCGCGGCATCGCCCGCTACAACCTGATTCGCGACACCGGCTGGGCCGGGATCGGCTTCTACGCGGCCAAAGAGGCCCAGGCCTACAACAACACCATCATCGACGCCGCCAGCCTCTATCACAGCCCGCTCTATTTCGGCGTGACCTTCCAGGATTGGGAGCCCGAGGCAGGCCGTCCGGCCAGCACGAACCCAGTGATCTTCAGGAATGTCATCGTCAACGAGACGACAGCGCCCCAACCACCGATGGTGCAGATCCGCTATGCCAACGAGTTGGGTGGCCTCAGCGGTCTGGCTGGCAATCCCGCCATGTATGACAACTGCTATTTCCAAACGGTCGGCGACATCGAGTTCAGCGACGGACGCGACGGGGGTTGGAGCGGCGATCTGAGCGCCTGGCAGTCACATATCCAGGGCGATGCCGGGGCCTTCGCGGGCGATCCGCTGCTCGATGCCGATGACCAGCCGTTGAGCCCGGCCTGCGCGGGACGAGGTTATCACTGGAATGTCCCATTGTTCGCGGATCGACGCGCTGGTCTCGCCGGTTTGAACGACTCGGGCCAGATCTTTCACACCCTGGACCTGACACTCTGGCAGGAGATCCCAGGTACCTTGGCTGATCTCCTCGTCGGGGATCTCGACGGTGACGGCAGCGACGACCTGGCCGGACTGACTGGCGATGGACGGATCTACGTGAGCACCGACCGGACGACCTGGCGATGGATCCCGGGGACGCTGGCGCAACTCATGTCCGGTGATCTCGACGGCGACGGCACCCATGATCTGATCGGGCTCACCGAGACCGGTCTCATCTATGTGACGACCAACCTCGAGACCTGGACGTGGATCCCAGGCACGCTGACGCAGCTGACCGTCGGTGATCTCGATGGCGATGGCCGGGCCGACCTGGCTGGTCTCAATTCCAATGGAGAGGTCTACGTGAGCACCGACCGAGCGACCTGGCAATGGATCCCCGGCACCTTGGCCAGGCTGATCACGGCCGACCTGGATGGCAATGGCCGGGAGGATTTGATCGGGCTCAATGCCGACGGCTTCATCTTCGGCTCGACCGATCGAGCATCCTGGACCTGGATCCCCGGTGTGCTCGAGCATCTGATCGCGGCCGACCTGAACGGCGATGGACAGGCAGACTTGGCCGGACTCAGCGCCGCCGGCGGCATTTTCTTCAGCTTGGATCGAGCCAGCTGGACGCCGATCCCCGGCATCCTCAGCGATCTGATCGCCGCCGACCTCGATGGCGATGGACTTGCTGACCTGGCCGGACTGAACGCCGAGGGAGACATCTTCCACACGATCGACCTCGAGACCTGGAAAGGGATTCCGGGTCGACTGCTGCAGATCAGGGCAGGTCGATTTCGCTGATCGCTAGGGCCATCGTCGCGCCACTGGCCCACAGGAGTCGGGGCGTCCCCGCCCCGAGGAAGGATCCTCGCGACCTGGATCCCGAGGCAGCAGACCCGCAAAGGAGTCGGGGCGTCCCCGCCCCGAGGAAGGACCATTGCGACCTGGATCCCGAGGAAGAACCGTCGCGATCTGGATCCCGGGCAGGACGCGTGTGGGGGCATCACGCTGGCCTGACGAGGCTTGACGCTCCTCACACTCGGGGCCTGGAGGCCCCGACTCCTCTGTCACGGTTGTGATGGGTGAGTCGCGCCGCCGCGCTCTGATCGTCGGACCTGCACCGACTGGATCAAGTCGCCGACTGATTTGCCTTGACGCTGGCGTTGCATGACCTAACCTATGGAACACACTCTTGATGGCACCGATTGATCGGTATCGCGATCAGCATCGCCAGATCCCGGTTTCGTGCCGTCATTGTCACTGGACACTTCATGACGCATGCAATCCATGAGTGAGATCCGATTCGACATCGAATTCGCTGGTGAGCTGGTTCCCGGTACAGATCCCGGGCAGGCTCGCGCGCAGCTGCAATCACGCTTCAAGCTCTCGGATGCGGCCGTGGGGCATCTGTTCAGCGGAGCACCGATGCGCATCAGACGCGGCGTCGATGGCACGGTCGCGACACGACTGCATCAGGCCTTTGCCGAGGCAGGTGCCGTGACGCGAATCCTTCCAGCAGGAGAAGACACGGATGGGGAACCCGATACGGATCTGGCAAGACACCTGACATCGCCCATCGAGCCGCCCAGTCTCGATCCCTTCGGCTGGTCGGCACCGCACCCTTCCCCTTCGAGAATCGACCCGATCTTTCATTGGTTCGAGCGCAGCCTGGCCTTCGTCCTGCTGCTGCTGATCTCGGCCGTGGCGGTCATCGCGGTCGTCGAGCTTTGTTTCGTGCTCTATAAGGACCTGATCTCGAGCAGCGGTTTCCTACTGGGTCTCAACGAGTTGTTCGAGGTCTTCGGCATGTTTCTACTGGTCCTCATCGCGGTCGAGCTGATGGCCAGTATCTATATGTATATGATGGACAAATCTGTGCATGTGGAGATCATGCTCCTGATCGCGATCACGGCACTGACGCGCAAGGTGGTCGTGATGGACCTGGAGAGCAAGGGCGACCCGGCGATGTACATGCTGGGTCTCGCTGCCTTGCTGGCGACGCTGATCGGTGGCTTCTATCTGGTCAAGCGGTTGGATCCGCGCCTGTTCGGGGGACATCGTTAGGTGAGTGGACACGTCTTGGCCCGACCGCCAACCTTGGAGCATACGCCGCTGACCAGCCTCCCATGCCACTCGATCGATTTCAGGATGTTCATCACCCACGCCGAGGATTTATAGCGGCTATCTTGATCATTGATTCGGCATCCGGACGACCTTGCCCCCAGTCGGTTATATTGCCCGATTGGATAGGCTTATCCATCAAGTGGAACCGCGGGCGTGAGAGCCGGTCGCTGCATCCCGCCGACGTCTCGCCCTGATCCGCACATCTTGCAAGATTCACCGATCGGAGTACGAGAATCATGACCGACTATGTGCGCTGGCTGAGCGAGCTCGGGATGGAGGATGTCGGGATCGTCGGCGGCAAGAACGCGTCGCTCGGCGAGATGATCCAGAACCTGACCCATGTGCATGTGCTGGTGCCGGGCGGGTTTGCGACCACGGCCGATGCCTATCGCGAGTTCCTGGCCAAGGACGGACTCGACGAGCGCATTCAGGAGGTCCTGGATCATCTGGATGTGGATGATGTCTCGGCGCTCGCCGAGGCGGGTCCGCGCATCCGCGGCTGGGTCATGGAGCAGCCATTTCCGGCTGGACTGGAGGCGGCGATCGACGCGGCCTACGCGCAGCTGATCGAGGAGGCCGGTGATCCGGATGCCTCCTGGGCGGTGCGCTCATCGGCCACCGCCGAGGATCTGCCCGATGCCTCGTTCGCCGGACAACAGGAGACCTTCCTCAATGTTCACGGATTGGAAACCATCAAGCATCGCATCAAGGAGGTCTTCGCCTCGCTCTTCAACGACCGCGCCATCGCCTACCGGGTCCATCAGGGCTTCGAGCACCGTCATGTCGCGCTCTCGGCCGGGATCCAGCGGATGGTGCGCAGCGATCTGGCGGCCTCCGGGGTCATGTTCACGCTCGACACCGAGTCGGGTTTCCGCGACGCGGTCTTCATCACCGCCAGCTACGGGCTCGGCGAGATGGTGGTGCAGGGCGCGGTCAATCCAGATGAATTCTATGTGCACAAGCCGACACTCGCGGCTGGACGTCCCGCCATCCTGCGCCGCACCGTCGGCGACAAGGCGATCCGCATGGTCTATGACGAGACCGGCGCCACCGCCCGGGTGCGCACCGAGGATGTCCCCGAGGCCGATCGCCAGGTCTTCTGCATCAGCGACGAGGAGATCGAGCAGCTCGCGCGTCAGGCCGTGCTGATCGAGCAGCATTATGGCCGGCCCATGGACATCGAGTGGGCCAAGGACGGTCACGACGGCAAGCTCTATATCGTCCAGGCGCGTCCCGAAACGGTGCAGAGCCGCTCGGGCAACATCATCGAGCGCTATCTGCTGCGCGAGCACGGCCCGGTGCTGACCACCGGCCGCGCCATCGGTGCGCGCATCGGCGCCGGCACCGCCAAGGTGGTCGCGAGCATCGCCGACATGCATCGTGTCGAGCCCGGCGACGTGCTGGTCACCGACATGACCGACCCCGACTGGGAGCCGATCATGAAGCGCGCGGCGGCGATCGTGACCAATCGGGGTGGGCGTACCTGTCACGCTGCCATCATCGCGCGCGAGCTCGGTGTCCCGGCGGTGGTCGGCTGCAATGACGCCACCGAGGTGGTGAAGGACGGCCAGCCGGTCACGGTCAGCTGCGCCGAGGGCGATACCGGACTCATCTATGATGGCAAGCTCGCGTTCGACTACAAGACCGTCGAGCTCTCGGCCATGCCCGAGATCCCGGTCAAGATCATGATGAATGTCGGCAACCCGGAGCGTGCCTTCGCCTTCGCCGCGACCCCGAGCGCCGGCATCGGTCTGGCGCGCCTCGAGTTCATCATCAACAACATGATCGGGATCCACCCCAAGGCGCTGCTCGAGTACGACAGCCTGCCGGCCGACCTGCAGGCGCAGATCGCGCCGCGCATCGCCGCCTATGCCAATCCGCGCGAGTTCTATATCGCCAAGCTCGCCGAGGGCATCGCGACCCTGGCTGCCGCATTCTCGCCACACACGGTGATCGTGCGCATGTCCGACTTCAAGTCCAACGAGTACGCCAACCTGATCGGCGGACCACGCTACGAGCCCGAGGAAGAGAACCCCATGATCGGCTTCCGCGGGGCCGGTCGCTATGTCGCGCCGAATTTCAAGGACTGTTTCGAGCTGGAGTGCGAGGCACTCAAGCGGGTGCGCAACGACATGGGACTGACCAATGTCGAGATCATGATCCCCTTCGTGCGCACGCTCGGGCAGGCCAAGGCGGTCGTTGAATCGCTCGCCGCCCAGGGTCTGGAGCGCGGCAAGGACGGTCTGCGTCTCATCATGATGTGCGAGCTGCCCTCCAATGCGGTGCTGGCCGATGAGTTCCTGGAGTATTTCGATGGCTTCTCGATCGGCTCCAACGACATGACCCAACTCACCCTGGGTCTGGACCGCGACTCCAGCCTGGTCGCCGAGAGCTTCGACGAGCGTGATCCGGCAGTGAAGAAGATGCTCTCCATGGCGATCAGTGCCTGCCGCGCACAAGACAAGTATGTGGGGATCTGCGGTCAGGGGCCCTCCGACCACAAGGATTTCGCCGATTGGCTGCTCAAGCAGGGCATCAGCAGCATCTCGCTCAATCCGGATACCGTGATCGATACCTGGATCTATCTCGCCGAGCAGGCGAAGACGCTCTGATCGAGCCTGGATCGGGGGGGCGCATGCCTCCCCGCCCCCTCCCCCGACCATCCTCTTGATCTCGACGTTGCCCTCACCGGCGCGATCGAGTCCCTGGGCGAACAGCAGTGCTGGCGAGATGTGTTTGCGCGCCGCGCAACGATCGGCCCCGTATCGCGCCAGACATGATGGTCATATACTGCCGTTCCCGCCGCCCGCCCCCAGAATCCCGAGCAACGGCCGCATCATCGCGCCGGCGATGACTGCGTGCACGTGAGCGCGCGAGGCGACGCACACGTCTGCCCACCGCGACCGACTCGCGTATACTAGCGCGACTCCTGGTCCCCACGGCTGATGAAGACCACACACCGCCATCACTCAACGTTCAAGGGTTCGATCGCCTGAGCAGCATGCGACTCATCCGCGGCTTACATAATCTGCGCCCCACCGATCGCGGCTGCGTCGCGACCATCGGCAATTTCGATGGGGTCCATCTGGGCCACCGTACGGTCTTTCAGCGACTCCAGGTGCATGGCCGCGCGCTCGGACTCCCAGCCACTGTCATCACCTTCGAGCCACAGCCACTGGAGTTCTTCGCACCCGAGGCCGCGCCAGCGCGACTCACCCGGCTGCGCGAGAAGCTGAGCGCGATCGGCGACTGCGGCATCGAGCGGGTCATGATCCTGGAGTTTGGTCCCAAACTCGCCCGGATGGCGGCGGATGAGTTCGTGCGGCGCCTCCTGATCGACGGGCTGGGCGTGCGTTTCCTCCTGGTGGGCGATGACTTCCGGTTCGGTCATGGTCGGGCTGGCGACTATGCGCTGCTGAGCGCCATGGGTGAGGCCAATCCACCCGAGCATGGCGGATTCAGGGTCGAGAATCTGCATACCATCACCCATGGCGACGAGCGCATCAGCAGCACCCGGATCCGCGAGGCACTGTCCCGCGGTGACCTGGAGCAAGCCCAGCATCTGCTTGGACGCCCCTATCGATTGACAGGTCGGGTCGCGCATGGCGCCAAGCGCGGACGTGGAATCGGCTTTCCGACCGCCAACCTCGCCTTGCATCGGCGCATCAGCCCGGTTCGGGGCGTCTATGCCGTGCTGGTGCGTGGTCTCGGCCCGCTCCCACTGCCGGGTGTCGCCAATGTCGGGACTCGCCCGACCGTCGGTGGCAAGGACTATCGGCTCGAGGTCCATCTCTTCGATTTCGATCGTGACATCTATGGCCATCATCTGGAGGTCGAGCTGCGGCTCAAGCTGCGCGATGAGCAGCGCTTCGAATCATTCGATGCGCTCAAGCGCCAAATCCAAGTCGATGCCCGCATCGCCCGCGACTATCTGAGCGAAGAGGCCGCCGCCGATCTCTCGGCGTGCCACCAGTAGGGGTGAACCCCGAGCAGGCGCAGGGCCGTCGAGGCACCCGCCGACCCCATGACCGACCGCGGTGGTGCCGCATGGCGCCGGCCGCAGACTCGACACCCGCGCAAGGGTCCACCTTTGCGTCCTGCCCCCAGGCAGTCCACAATCGCCTCATTGGCGCGCCGGGGATACCCCAGACGCCCCTTCACCGATGTATCGAGAGCGAGCGACGTGACCGACTATAAAGACACCCTCAATCTGCCGAAAACGGCCTTCCCGATGAAGGCGAGTCTGCCGCAACGCGAGCCCGAGATGCTCGCGCATTGGGAGACGCTGCGACTCTACGAGATGATCCGCGCCGCGCGCGCGGGTGCGCCGCGCTTCATCCTTCACGACGGCCCGCCCTATGCGAACGGCGAGATCCATATCGGACACGCCGTCAACAAGGTGCTCAAGGACATCATCGTCAAGGCCAAGACACTCGATGGTCTGGATGCGCCCTATGTCCCCGGCTGGGATTGCCATGGCTTGCCGATCGAGCTCCAGGTCGAGAAGCAGCGAGGCAAGCCGGGCGACAAGATCAGCGCCGCGGCCTTCCGAGTGGCCTGCCGTGACTATGCGGCCAAGCAAGTCGAGGGGCAACGGGCCGATTTCAAGCGTCTCGGCGTGCTCGGCGACTGGGAGCGGCCCTATCTGACCATGGACTATGCCTTCGAGGCCGAGATCATCCGCGCGCTCGGACGCATCATCGCCAATGGCCATGTCCACGAAGGTTTCAAGCCGGTGCATTGGTGTGTCGACTGCGGCTCGGCGCTCGCCGAGGCCGAGGTCGAATATGCCGACAAGCAATCGATCGCGATCGATGTACGCTTCCCGGTGGTCGCGCCCGAGGTGCTCTTCGCACGCTGTCACGCCACCCCGCGCGGCGATGCGGATGAGCCCGTCGCGGTGGTCATCTGGACCACGACCCCCTGGACGCTTCCGGCGAACCAGGCGGTCGCACTGAATCCGGATCTCGAGTATGTGATCGTGCGGGTCGAATCGGCGCGGGGACGCGAGTGTCTGGTCCTCGCCGAGGGTCTGCTCAAGGACGCCATGCACCGCTGGGGCATCGCGCAGTATCGGGTGCTCGGCTATGGCCGTGGTAGCGATTTGGAGGGGGTCACGCTCAAACATCCCTTCTATGATCGCGAGGTGCCGATCATCCTCGGCGAGCATGTGACGCTCGATGCCGGTACCGGTGCCGTGCACACCGCGCCTGGGCATGGGCTCGAGGACTATCTCGTCGGCCAGCGCTATCGGCTCCCGGTCGACAACCCGGTCGGCGGTGATGGCCGCTTCCTGCCCGGCACCCCGCTGTTCGCTGGCGAAAACGTCTTCAAGGCCAACGAGCACGTGGTCGAGACCCTCAAGGCCACAGGCGCCCTGCTGCTGGCCACTCGCTTCACCCACAGCTATCCGCACTGCTGGCGCCACAAGACGCCCATCATCTTCCGCGCGACACCCCAATGGTTCATCAGCATGGACAAGCAGGGTCTGCGCGCGGCGGCGCTGCGCGAGATCGCTCAGGTGAGCTGGCTGCCAGAATGGGGCCAAAGCCGGATCCAGGGCATGGTCCAGGGCCGACCGGACTGGTGCATTTCGCGCCAGCGCACCTGGGGCGTGCCGATCGCATTGTTCGTGCACAAGGAGACCGGCGAGTTGCACCCGCGGACCGCCGAGCTGATCGAGAACGTCGCCCGACGGGTCGAGCAGCATGGCATCGAGGCCTGGTTCGAGCTACACCCGGTGGACCTGCTCGGTCCAGACGAGGGGACCGAGTACGAGAAGGTCCAAGACACATTGGATGTCTGGTTCGACTCGGGCGTCACCCATGCCTGCGTGCTCGAGCAGCGCGCTGGGCTGGAGTCGCCTGCCGATCTCTATCTGGAAGGATCCGACCAGCATCGCGGCTGGTTCCAGAGCTCGCTCATGACGGCGGTCGCGATGCACGACCGCGCGCCCTATCGGCAGGTGCTGACCCATGGCTTCACGGTCGACGCCAAGGGCGAGAAGATGTCCAAATCCAAGGGCAACGTGGTCAAGCCTCAGGACGTCATGAAGAGCCTGGGCGCCGACATCATCCGGCTTTGGGTCGCGGCGACCGACTATCGCGCCGAGATGAGCGTCAGCGACGAGATCCTCAAGCGCACCGCGGATGCCTATCGGAGGATCCGCAACACCGCGCGCTTCCTGCTCGCCAATCTCGACGGGTTCGATCCGTCGCGCAACCGCGTCGCGCCCTCGGAGATGCTCGAGCTCGATCGCTGGGCGGTCGATCGCGCCTTCCGGCTCCAGCAGGAGATCATCGCGGCCTATCGCGATTATCAGTTCCATCTCATCTATCAAAAGGTCCAGCAATTCTGTGTCGTCGACATGGGATCCTTCTATCTGGACGTGATCAAGGACCGTCAATACACGACACAACCGGACAGCCTGCCGCGCCGCTCCTGTCAGACCGCCATGTTTCACATCGCCGAGGCGATGTGCCGCTGGCTCGCCCCCATCCTGAGCTTCACCGCCGATGAGATTTGGCGCCATCTGCCGGGCCAACGGGATGCGACAGTCTTCGTCGCGACCTGGTACGAGGGGCTGTTCGCGCTCGACGCGGATGACCCCATGGATGCCAACTTCTGGAGTGAGGTCATCGCGGTCCGACTCGCCATCGGACCCGCGCTGGAGCGCGCGCGCAAGGCCGGGGAGATCGGCTCTGGACTCGACGCCGAGCTGGATCTCTATTGCGACGACCCGCTTCTGACACGCTTGGAGCGTCTGGAGGATGAGCTGCGGTTCGCGCTGCTCACCTCGGGGGTCCGGCTGCATCCGGCGAGCGCCTGTCCCGCGGCGGCCACCGCGACCGAGCGCCCGGGATTGGCGGTCCTGGTCACCCCATCCGGTCATGCAAAGTGTGTGCGATGCTGGCATCATCGGGCGGACGTGGGGACACATCCGGAGCACCCGGCACTCTGCGGACGCTGTGTCGAGAATGTCACCGGCCTCGGCGAGACCCGTCGTTATGCCTAGGCCGATCATGGCGCCTTGGCTCTGGCTCTCGCTGCTGATCCTGCTCCTGGATCAAGCGACCAAGTGGCTGGTCCTGTCGAGGGTCCAGCCATTCACGGTCATCGAGTTGATCCCGAACATCAATCTGACCCTGATGTTCAATACGGGCGCGGCCTTCAGCTTCCTCGCCGATGCCGGCGGCTGGCAGCGCTGGCTGCTGGTCGTCGTCGCGCTGGCGGTCACGGTCGCGCTCACGATCTGGCTGCTCAGACTTCGCTCGGGCGAGGGTCTGCTCGCATGCGGCCTCGCACTCCTGATCGGAGGTGCGATCGGCAATCTCATCGACCGCATCCTACTGGGCCATGTGGTGGACTTCATCCAGGTCTATCTGCCATTCCTGCCGCTGGCCATCTTCAATCCCTGGCCCTCGTTCAATGTCGCCGACAGCGCGATCAGCGTCGGCGTCATCATCCTGTTGATCGCGACCCTGATCGCGCGCGAGCAACCATGAAGATCGCCATCCTGTCGAGAAATTCGGGGCTCTATTCCACCCGTCGACTCGTCGAGTCGGCGCGCCTGCGCGGTCACGAGCCAAGGGTCATCGATGTCCTGCGCTGCTACATGAACATCACCTCGCACGCGCCATCGATCCATTATCGCGGCGAGGACCTCGCCGGCTTCGATGCCGTGATCCCCCGCATCGGCGCCTCCGTGACCTTCTATGGCACGGCGGTGCTGCGTCAATTCGAGATGCTCGGGGTCTATCCACTCAACGAGTCGGTCGCCATCAGTCGGGCGCGCGACAAGCTGCGCTCACTCCAGCTGCTCTCGCGTCGGGGCATCGGGCTGCCCATCACAGGATTCGCGCATGCCCCGGATGACGTGGAGGATCTGATCAAGATGGTCGGCGGCGCGCCGCTCGTCATCAAGCTGCTGGAAGGCACTCAGGGGATCGGCGTGGTGTTGGCCGAGACCCAGCAGGCGGCAGAGAGTGTCATCGAGGCATTCATGGGGCTCAAGGCCAACATCCTGGTCCAGGAATACATCAAGGAGGCGAACGGCGCCGACATTCGCTGCTTCGTGATCGGCGACCGGGTGGTCGCGGCGATGAAGCGCCAGGCCAAGCCGGGCGAGTTCCGCTCCAATCTGCATCGCGGCGGCACCGCCTCACTGATTCGCATCACCCCAGAGGAGCGCTCGACCGCGGTGCGGGCCGCCCGCATCGTCGGACTCAACGTCGCCGGCGTCGACATCCTGCGCTCCAATCACGGCCCGGTGGTGATGGAGGTCAACTCCTCTCCCGGGCTCGCCGGAATCGAGCGGGCCACGGGCAAGGATGTGGCCAACCAAATGATCGAATTCATCGAGAAGAACGCCGCACTCGGCAAGACGCGCACCCGCGGACAGGGCTGACAGAGCATGGCCGTCGCTCCCATCATCATCGCCGAGCGCGCGGTTCGGCCCGGCGAGCGCGCGCGGGTCGACATCCCGCTGCCCAATCTCTATACCACCACCCCGGTCTACATGCCGGTGCATGTCATCCATGGGCGGCGTCCCGGTCCGCGACTCTTCGTCACCGCCGCCATCCACGGCGACGAGATCAACGGGGTTGAGATCATCAGACGGTTACTGACCCAGAAGGCACTCCGTCATGTGCGCGGCACACTGCTCGCGGTGCCGGTCGTGAACGTCTATGGCTATGTGCGTCAGTCACGCTATCTGCCGGACCGCCGTGACCTCAACCGCAGCTTTCCGGGATCTGAGAAAGGATCGCTGGCGGCGCGGCTGGCAGCGACCCTGATCAACGAGGTGATCGCGGACTCGACCCATGGGATCGACCTGCACACCGGCGCCATCCACCGTGAAAACCTGCCGCAGATCCGCGCCACCCTGGGTATTGGCACGACCGTGTCTGCCCTGGCCAAGGCATTCGAGACGCCGGTCATCCTGGATGCGGAGCTGCGCCCGGGATCATTGCGTGCCGTCGCGGCCGCCCGCGACATCCCACTCTTGCTCTACGAGGCCGGGGAGGCATTGCGCTTCTCCGAGTTCGCGGTTCGCGCCGGTCTGCGCGGCATTCTCGGTGTCATGCGACATCTGGGAATGATCCGTGCGACCCATGTGCGCCGGGCGATCGTCCATGCGCCCTTGGTCGCCCGCGCGACCGTCTGGATCCGCGCCCAACAAAGCGGGATCCTGCTCTCTCTGACGCCCCTTGGCGCCCATGTCAAAAAGGGCGACGTGCTCGGCACCATCACGGATCCCTTCCGTCCGGTCGACGAGCCAGTACGCTCACCCACCAGCGGGATCGTCATCGGTCGCACCAACCTCCCGCTCATCACCGAGGGCGAGGCGCTCTATCACATCGCCTGCTTCGGCGAGCCGGAGGCCGCGGCGGCGCTGCTTCAGGAATATCGTTATTCGCTGGACCCGGATGACCCAGAGGAAACGGTGATCATCTAGAGTTGCCGCTTCATCTGCTAGCGCCTGACTCGCGTCCATCGATCTGAAGGAGGCCCCTCGTCTTTGACAGGGTTGCGGTCGCTCACGCCCGCGGCTGATCCATCCCCAAGACCGCGCGGGCATTGGCCGTCGTCACGGCGGCCAAGTGGGCGGGATCCGCATCACGAGTCTCGGCCAGTGCCTGCAGGATCGCGGGGAGATATTCGGGACTGTTGCGCTCGCCCTGATGCGTGGCGACCGTCATGTCGGGTGCATCCGTCTCCAGGACCAGTGCCTCGTCGGGCAGTGCTGCGGCCAGCCGCCGCAGCCGGGTCGAGCGGGTGAAGGTCAACATTCCCCCGAAGCCGAGCCGGAACCCCAGATCGAGGTATTGCTTGGCCTGCTGGATGCTGCCATTGAATGCGTGCGCGATCCCGCCGGTGACACGGGCGCGGCGCAGTGCGGCCAGGGTCTCATCGTGGGCCTTGCGCACATGCAGCAAGACCGGCAGTCGCGCCGCGCGCGCGATCGCCAGCTGGGACTCCAGGAGCAGGAGCTGCGCACCATGGTCGAGCCCCGGCACGAAATGATCCAGACCGATCTCGCCGATCGCCAAGGGCCGTCGCTCCGCGATCAAGCGCTCGAGCCGCGCGAGGTCGGTCGCGCCATGGCGCGACAGATAGACCGGATGCAGACCGAGCGCCGGGTAGAGATCGGGTGCTGAATCGCAGAGCGCGAGCAGCCCCGCCCAGCCACTGGCCTCGATGGCCGGGACAACGATTGCGACCAGGCCGGCTGAGCGCGCTCGCTGCAACACGGCCGCGCGGTCGATATCGAATTGAGCGACATCGAGATGGCAGTGGGTATCGATGAGTGGTCTGGGTGACATGGGTCGCGGCGATGATGGTTGGTCCGAGCGAGACCGCGCGTGTCGGGCGCGCTGGGATGCGGTGGCCCCGCCCTGGGGCCGCTCGGCGGCGCCTCAGTCGTGGGCGCCCTGCTGGTCACGCACATACAGCGCCTTGTGTGGGCCGCGCCCGACCTGGCGCTCCTCGATGTCGAAGAGCTGGATCGCCTTGAGT
The DNA here is from genome assembly GCA_009929855.1 of Gammaproteobacteria bacterium. Lineage (GTDB taxonomy): Bacteria > Pseudomonadota > Gammaproteobacteria > Chromatiales > Chromatiaceae > Thiocapsa. The sequence goes on along the minus strand of RZZN01000038.1, from coordinate 11,081 downwards.
AGACCGCTCAGCTTCGCGTAGCCGTAGTTGCGTGAATCGAACTCAGGGCTGCGCTTGGCGATCGCCGAGCCGACCGACCCCAGTCCGGCCCAGCCGGCATCGTCGGAGGCACCATCCACCGCGGCACGCAGCAGGCTGACGAGCTTGGTGTCGCGCCTGAGATCCTTGCCGCTCTTGCGGGTCGTCGAATCGTTGGCCGCTTCCGGTCGCAACACCTCCGTGTAGACGAACTTGTCACAGGCCGCCACGAAGGGCTCGGGGGTCTTCTGCTCGCCAAACCCATAGACGGTCATCCCCGACTCGCGCAGACGCGAGGCGAGACGGGTGAAGTCGCTGTCGCTCGAGACGATGCAGAAACCGTCGAAATGACGCGAATAGAGCAGGTCCATGGCATCGATCATCATGGCGCCATCCGTGGCGTTCTTGCCCTTGGTATAGCGAAACTGCTGGATCGGCTGGATCGAATGACGCAGCAAGAACTCCTTCCAGGAGCCCAGGCTCGGGGTCGTCCAGTCGCCATAGATACGCTTGACATGGGCCGTGCCATATTTGGCGATCTCGGCGAGCAGGCCCTCGACGATGCTCGCCTGGGCATTGTCGGCGTCGATCAAGACGGCGAGCTTCAAATTGGTGTGATCGGTCATGGCCACTCTCGTTGAAGGCTTGCCGATCAGAGCGGATTCACCACATCAGATCATCCGGAACCTGGTACTCGGCATAGGGGTCATCGGCGACGGGTTCGTCGTCGGGCTTGTTGTGGACCAGGATCAGCCGCGGGTCGCGCGCGCTGAGCCGGTCGGCGATCTCGCTGGGCAAGACCTCGTAGAAGGCATCCTGACGCACGATGGCGAGCGTGCCGGCGACGATCCGCGCATGCTGCTCTCGACTGACATAGATCCGCTTCAATGTCTTGCCATCGGTGAAGTTGTAGGCCAGCTCGGCGCGATCGCGCACGACGCGGTGCGCGTGCACGAGTTGCCGGACCTCGTTCTCGGCAGCACGCAGCGCGGCCTCTTCCTGACGCTGACGGTTGAGCTCGCGGTCGCGCTCGATCTTCTCGCGGCGCGCGCGCTCGGCGGCCTGTTTCGCTTCCTGATCGATCGGCGCGGCGCTCGCGGGGCGCTGCTTGGCCTGTTTGTGCTTGGCGGCACGCGCCTGTTTGAGCGTCTGCTCCTTGACCAGCCCGGCCTTGAGCAATTGGTCTTGCAGCGAGTTACCCACCGTGTTGGCTCTCCGAGGTCGAAGGTCGTTGCGTCCAATGGGCCGTAAGGATCCGACAGGCGCGGCCATGACGCAAGTCTTAGTGTCGCGTCCCTATCACGGCCGCTGGGATGATCGACCTTGAGCCAGGGGTCGGGATGCGCCGACGGGGGTGTGGCGATCGATCAGGTCGTGTCGCGCGCGTCTCCAGCACCTCGCCCGATCGAAACATGGCCGACGTTCGCCGCGCGCTAGGATAAACTACCAGGGCGCCCCACGCGCGACATCACCATCCTCAGTTCCATGCCTTGGAGCCTCGCTCATGCCTCGTCCGCTGCCGATTCTCGCACTCGTCTTGTCCGCCCTCGTCTCGGTCCCGGTCAGCGCCGCCGGAACGGTCGGCTTCGTCGACATGCAGAAGGTCCTCGAAGAGAGCCGATTGGGACAGCGGCTCCAGGAGGAGCTGCGCGTGGAGTTCGAGCCCCGTGGTCGGGCATTGGCGGAGGAAGAGGCCGCGATCATCCAGCTGCGCAAGGATCTGGAGCGTGACAGCGCCTTGATGAGCAACGAGCAGGTCAAGAAGGCCGAGAGCGAGATCGAGTCACGCATCCGTGCCTATCAAGAACAGACCAACGCCATCCAACAGGAGATCCTGAAGGTCCAGCAAGCGAAGGGACGTGACGTCATCGAGCCGGCGCGCGAGGCGATCAAGACGGTTGCCGCGCAGAAGAAGCTGAGCATGGTGGTGGAGCCTGGGATGGCGGGGCTGCTCTACATCGACGAGGCGCTCGATGTCACCACCGCGGTGATCACCGAGCTCGATGCCAAGGCCAAATGAGCCGCGCGCCCGGCGCGGTGCGGTCCGGCTTGATGAACGGACTATTTCAACCGCTTCACGCTGGGGTATCATCTCAAATGAGTTCCGTCCGGGATCACCACTGAGCACAGACCCGGCGATCGATCTAGACCATGCAACAGCCGGCGCGACCCGCGCGAGGTCGCTTTCATTATGAGGATCGGACAACATGCTTGGCGAATCACACGACCTCCTCCATGAATTCCCCAATCTGGCCGAGAGGATCTCGAACCTGCGCGCGGGACACCCCGATTTCGCGCGCCTGATGGATGAATACGATACGCTCGATGCGAGGGTGCGCCAGCTCGAGGAGCTCGGAACGCCGGTCGCGGATGAGACCATCGAGGATCTCAAGAAGGAGCGCTTGCACCTCAAGGACGCACTCTACGCAATCCTGCGCGCCTGACACCAACACGACACTGGTCGCGACCGGCATGCCGGGCGACCACTGAGCGCGCTGGAGGCCATCGTCGAAACACGTCGGAGCATGGGATCGAACCTCTCCGACGTCTGTCGATGCCACTCGCGCGCCACGGCGAGCAGGGCGCATCCACCATGACGCGCCGACCCGGCATACACCAACGACCTGGATCCACCAGAGCCAGGATGGGGCCATCCGGGCCATCGCCCCCGACCACACGATCGAGGCCGCCGTGCACTATCACATCCTTCCGGTCACGCCGTTCCAACAGAACGCCACGCTGCTCTGGTGCGGACACACGCGCCAGGCGGTCATCGTCGATCCAGGCGGCGAGGCCGAGCGGATCATCGGCCAGGTCCAGGCGCTCGATCTGACCCCCACGGCGATCCTCTTGACCCATGGTCATCTCGATCATGTCGGCGCGAGCACCGAGATCGCTCGACGATTCGCCATCCCCATCTGGGGGCCACACGCGGCGGATGCCTTCTGGATCGACGGTCTGTCCGAGCAATGCGCGATGTTCGGTTTTCCCCCGGTCCCCCCGATCACCCCCGACCGCTGGTTGGAAGCCGGCGAGCGCATCAGCGTCGGCCTCGAGTCACTCGAGGTGATCCATTGTCCTGGCCACACGCCAGGCCATCTCGCCTTCCTCGATGTCAGCGGGCGGCTCGCGCAGGTCGGAGACGTGCTCTTTCGCGGCTCGATCGGCCGCACTGATTTTCCCGGCGGCAGCCACGCGCAGTTGCTCGAATCCATCCATGGGCTATTCTCATTGGGAGACGACATTCGGTTCATCCCCGGCCATGGCCCCTTGTCGACCTTCGGGGAGGAGCGTCGGACCAACCCATTCGTGCGTCGCTGACACAAGCCCACTCGATCATGCGCAAGACAGGCATCCACCCGCCGACCGTGCCGCGACAGGGCATCCGCGCGACCAGTCCCGACCCGGCTGAGCCGCCGCGCAATGCGCTCAGACGGAAACGCAAGACCCACTTTCTCGAGCCATTCAGGCTCGCGCGCGCGGCGCGGGCGGATCTGATCGAGGGTTTGAGCGAGCACGGGATCGGTGACGCCGAGAGTCGTGATCTGTTCGCCGCGGCCGTCGAGTATGGCATTGCAAGCTGCCGCTCGGCCTCGTCCGCCCCACCGGTCAGCCCACGGCCGCCGACGCGACCAGTCGAGGACACCACACACCGCATGCGCGCGCTCGCCACCGCGGCCACCGGTCTCGCCGACCAGTTCGAGCAGCTCGATGCCACTGCCCGCGCCGACCTGGGGCGGCTTCTGCGTGGATCAGACCCATTCGATCGGCCACACGAGGCAGCCTATCTCTCCGCCATCGAGCGTGAGCTGCGTCGCATCGCCGCGGCGGCCAGCTCGGCCGAGCAGGCGCAACCGGCGGACACCGCGCCCACCGCCGCGGCCGCGCCCCCCCAGAGCACGCGTGCCACAGGTCGTCTCGTCGCGAGGATCGCCGATGCCTATGAGGCCTGCTTCGAGACCAAGGCGAGCGATGATCCGAGCGCGGCCTTCATCCCGGTGCTGCGACGTGTCGCCGCGGCGGCCGACATCAGCCTACCAGTGAGCGACGCGGAGTTGACCGCGTTGATCCAGTCACGCTGATTCTTCCAATGGATGGCCAATCCTCGGCGGCACCTTAGGTACAATGCTGGCCAGTCGAGCAACGTCGAGCCGGTGACAGCATGTTTTTCGAGCGCTTTCTCAACAAGAAGAGACAACGGGACCTTCCCGACGAGACCGATCAGACTGTTCTGACCGAGCGCGCCCGCGCGCACGCGGATCCCGCGGTGCGCCGCGAGGCCGCGCGGCGACTGCTGGTGCTCGCGGAGCTGCGCCTCATTCAGAGGGACGATCCCGACGCTGGCGTGCGCGAGGTCGCCGCGGCGCGCTATCGTCATCTGCTCTGCGGGGCGCCGAGTCACGAGATCGCATTCGCGCAGAGACTGGCCGAGCTGGCCGAGCTGCAGGATCAGCAGACCCTCGATCACATCGCCATCGCGGGAGAGTCCCCCGAGATCCGGCATGCCGCGATCCAGCGACTGGAGTCCCAGGAGCAGCTGGCACGCTGCGCGGTGCAGGATCCGCTGGCGCTCAACCGCGCCGCCGCCATCGAGCGAGTCGTGGAGAAGGCGCCACTCGAGCAGATCCTGCGTCGCATCGGCAAGAAGGACAAGAACGTCTACCGGCAGGCGCGCGAGAAGCTGCGTCTGATCACCGAGCGTGAGGAGCGGCCCGCGCGGGTGCGCGCGCTCGGCGATGAGCTTTGCCAAAAGGCGGAGCGACTCGGTCGACTCGAGCACTGGGCCCAGGATCGTGCCATCCTGGAGCACCTCGACCGTCAGTGGGCGGAGCTGCGCGAGGAGGCCAACCCGGATCTGCGCACGCGCTACGAATCAGCGCGCGCGGCCTTTCTCCAGACCTATCAGGCGCACAACCGCGAGGTCGCGGCCGAGGCCGCCGCGCACCAGGCCCGGGCGGCCATCCATGCCGAGCGGCTCGCACTGCTTGAGCAGCTCGCCGAGGCCGCGACGCGTCCCACCGAAGCCGAGATCGATGCCCTGTGCGAGCAGATCGCCACCGCTTGGCACGGACTGGAGACGCTCCCGGCCCAGGAGCAGCAGACGCTCGAGACCCGGTATCGCGCGCTCCTGGATGCAGCGCGCACCGCCCGCCAGACCCTGCGCGAGCGCCAAAAACGCAAACAACGACTCGCCCAGGCCAGCGCCAAGGCCAGCCTGCTCATCGCCGAGGCCAAGCCGCTCGATCTGCGGGCCATGAGCACCTTCATCGAGCAGACCCGCGCGCTCCTGACCGACCTGCCTGAGGATGAGGAGAGCAGCGCTTGCGCGGCACTCATCGAGCAACTGCAAGCCCGCGCGCAAACGCAACGCAAGCATGCCGAGCGGCGTCTGCGCCAGCTTCCCGACAAGCTCGCCGAGTTGGAGCACCACCTTGCCGACGGCGAGCTGAGAAAGGCCGACCCACTCTATCAAAGCCTGCGCGACAGTCTCGATCTGATCAGCACGAGCGGTCTGCCCAAGGGCTCGACAGACTCGATCGACGCGCGTCTTCACACACTCACGCCCCAGCTGCGCGAGCTTCAGCAGTGGCGCCGCTGGGGGACCGACCAGCATCGCGAGGGGCTCTGCGAGGAGCTGGAGACACTGGTCACGGCCGATCTTGCACTCGACGTGCTGAGCGAGCGCTTGCAGCGTCTGCGTCTGGATTGGCGCGCCTTGGATCGGTCGGGTCCACGCGCCAGCCAAGCACTGCGCGATCGCTTCCAACAGGCCGGCGCCGCAGTCCACGAGCGTTGCCGTCCATACCTGGAGACCCGCAAGGCCGAGCATGAGGCCAACCGCTCGGCGCGCACCTCGGTGTGCGAGCAGATCGAGGACTTTCTCGACAAGGTCGACTGGGAGCGTGTCGATTGGAAGCGCGTCCTGCGCGCCGAGCGCGAGACGCGACAGGCTTGGGCCTCCATCGGCCCGGTCGAGCCGCGTCATTACCGCCCGCTCGAGGCGCGCTTTCGCCAGGCGCTCAAGCAGCTCGATCGGCGCCTCGACGGCGAGCGCAAGCGCAATCAGGCACTCAAGCACACCCTGATCGAACAGATCCAGGCATTGGCCGATGAGCCCGACCTCGATCTGGCGATCGAGCGTGTAAAGGCACTGCAGCGCGACTGGCACACGACCGTACCGGCGCGCCACAAGGACGAGAATCGGCTCTGGCAGACCTTCCGCGCCGGCTGTGATGCCGTCTTCGAGCGCCGCGCCGCGCTCCATCAGGCCTACGCCAGCGAGCTGCAAGAGCACCTCGCCATGCGCGCGGCGATCTGCGATGAGGCGCTCGCGCTCGCCGAGCGCACGGCCGATCCCGCGACGCTCGCCATTGCGCTCCACGCGCTGGAGCAGCGCTGGGCGGACGCGCTCGCGCTCCCGATCCCGCGCCACAGCGGCACACAGTTGAGCCAGCGCTGGCAGGAGGCCCGTGCCGCCGTGCTCGCGCGCCAGCATCGCGAAGAGGAGCGAGGGCGCCAGGCGGCCGTGGATCTACTGGAGCGTCAGGCCGCGCTCTGCGAGCGACTCGAGCGCGCGCTCCTCGAGGCGCCCACCGCGGAACAGACGCGCGTCACGACCGCGACGATCGAGCAGGACTGGGCGCGCCTGCCCGCGCAGGAGGATCCCGAGACCCAAGCGGCCATGGCGGCACGCTTCGCGCGGGCCCTTGCCGCCGCGCGCGATCCCGCGGCGCTGGCCGATCTGGCCCGCCTCCACGCGGACAATGCCGCGCGCTTGAGCCAGATCTGTCTTCAGCTGGAGATCCTCGCCGGTGTCGAGACACCGCCCGAGCACGCCCAGGAACGACTGGCCTTCCAAGTCGTGCGTCTGACCGAGCGCATGGTCGACGGCGAGGAGGATCCATTGCAGGGCAGCGCGCGGCTCCTCAAGGAATGGTATCTGTGTGGACCCGCGCCACGCGGCGCGGCGCTCGCGGCGCGCTTCGCGCGGGTGCGCGAGGCTCTCTCCCGCGCCCCCAAGAGCCCGTGAGCGTGGCGCCGGGATGCCCCGACGGCGGCCGCGGCAGTTGATGCGATGATGCATCCGCGCAGTCTGCAGATCATCGCGAGCAAGCAGCTGGGCGGGGCCGAGCGCTGGTTTGTGCGATTCGCCCGCGCACTGGCCGAGACGGGTGCGCCGGCCGAGCTCGCGGTGCGCGCCCAGGGCGCGCTGGCCACGCTCGATCTGGGCGCCTTGCCGCTGCACCGACTGCCCTTCCTGACCGTCTGGGATCCCTGGTCGAGATCGGCGGTGAAGCGTCTGATCCGCTCGGTCCAACCCGATCTGGTGCAGACCTACATGGGACGCGCCACCCGCCTGACCCACAGTGCGCCTGGACGCGGACCAGTGCATGTGGCGCGGCTGGGGGGCTATTACGCACTTCACCCCTATCGCCATGCCCATGCCTGGATCGGCAACACCAAGGGTCTGTGCGACTGGATGGTCCGCCACGGGATCCCGGCCCAGCGCGTCCACCAGATCTACAACTTCGCCGATCCCGCGCGGCCAGTGGCGGCCACGCGGATCGCCGAGCTGCGCTCCGCGCTCGGCCTGGCGGCGGATGCCTGGGTGCTGGTGACCGCCGGGCGCTTCGTTCCAGTGAAGGGTCTCGAGCATCTCATCGCGGCCATGGCACGTCTGCCCGCGCGAATCGATGGACGCGCGCCGCGGCTGATCCTGCTCGGGGAGGGTCCACTCGGGGGTGCCCTGCGCCGCCAGGCCGAGGCACTGGGGATCACCGAGCGTTTGATCTGGGCCGGCTGGCAGAGCGATCCGCGTCCCTATTTTCAGCTCGCGGACCTGGTGGTCTTTCCCTCGCTGGAGGAGGAGACCCTGGGCAATGTCATCCTAGAATCCTGGGCCTGGTCGAAACCGCTGGTGACCAGCCGCTTCCGCGGCGCCCGCGAGATCGTCAGACATGGCGAGGACGCCTGGTGCGTGCCTTGCGCCGACGCGCGCGCGCTCGCCGACGGCATCCGCACGCTGCTCGCGCAGCCGGCACTGGCCTCCACGCTGGCCCAGCGTGGTGCCGCGCGCGTCCAGTCCGAGTTCGCCCGCGAACCCATCATGACTCAATATCTGGAGCTTTACCGCACGCTCACCGGGGCCTCGGCCTGAGCCGAGTCGGCTCACCACCACTGACCGCGACCATGACAGCACGTCTCTCGATCCTCATGTATCACCAGGTCGGTCGGTTCGCCCCCATGCGGGAGCACCGGGCGAACTATTGCGACAGCGGCCGTTTCGCGCGCCAGATGGCCTTCCTCGCCCACACGGGCATCCAGGTGATCAGCCTGGACCAGGCGCTGGCCGGTCTGCGCGGCGAGCGTCCGTTGCCGGCACGCGCGGTCGTGCTCACCTTCGACGATGCCTATGAGAACTTCGCCGAGCACGCACTCCCGGTGCTCACGCGGCATGGCTTCCAGGCCACCGTCTATGCCATCAGCAACTGGATCGGACGCCGCGCCCAGTGGTTCGACAAGGATCCAGGACGCCCGGTCCCCAGGCTCATGGATGCCGGGCGACTGCGTGAGATCCAGGCGGCCGGAATGAGCATCGGATCCCATACCGCCCATCATCTGAAACTCGCCTCGCTGCCGCCCGAGGTCCAGCACGAGGAGCTGTCCACCAGCAAGGCGACACTCGAGGATCTGCTCGGCAACCCGGTCCGCCATCTCTGCTACCCCTTCGGCAGCTTCGATGCGCAGACCCTGCGGGCGGCGCGCGCGAGCGGTTATGTCAGCGCAACGACCTGTCTCAGGGGCGCGGCGACCCCCGCCGATCACCCCTTGGTACTCCCGCGCAAGGCGATCTCATTCGGTGACAACCTGCTCGGCTATGGCTGGAAGATCCTGCTCAAGCACGCCCCCAAGCCGGCCTTGATCCAATGGCGCCAGCGCGCCTGGGAGGTGCTCGCCGAGACCCCGCCCGCCGTGGGCGGGATCGACTAGAGCCCGTAGATCAGACTGGCGATCAGGAAGTAGTTGAGGACGCCGAGCACGTCGATCGCCGTGGTCACGAACGGGCCGGTGGCAACCGCCGGATCGACCTTGAGACGCACGAACAGCATGGGCAGTGCGACCGCGAGCAAGGCCGCGCCGGTCATGTTGATCAAGATCGTCAAACCCACCGTCTGGCCGAGCAACAGACTGTCATGGAAGAAATAGCCGAACAGCGCCAGGATCACGCCATAGAAGGTGCCCAGGAGGAAACCGATGCGCAGCTCCTTGAAGATCAAGCGCGTGGTGTCACGCAGATCGATCGAGCCCGTGGCCAAGCCACGCACCGTCACGGTCGCGGATTGCACGCCCACGTTGCCCGCCATGCCGATGATGACTGGGACGAAGGCACTGAGGATGATGATCTGCGCCAGAATCTCCTCGTAGCGCCCGATCACATAGGTCGCGCCGATGCCACCGAGGAAGGCGGCGAACAGCCATGGCAGACGAATCCCCGCGATCTTGAAGGTCGATTGGGTGAAGATCTCCGATTCACTGGTCCCGGCCATCTTCAGCATGCCGCGGGTGGTCTCCTCCTCCATGACGTCGATCACATCATCGACCGTGACCATGCCGACCAGGATGTTCTCGTCATCCACCACCGGCATGGCCAGCAGACGATATTTGTCCACCAGCATGGCGACCGTGGTCTCGTCGGTGTCGGTCGAGACCTTCAACACGCTGGGGTTCATGATGGCCCGCAGCGTCGCGCCGGGTGGGGCGAGCAGCAACTGGCGCAGCGACACCACGCCCACGAGATGGCCCGCCTCGTCGGTGAGATAGAGATAGAAGATCATCTCGACGTTTTCGCGGCCACGGATGTTCTCGATCGCCTCCTCGACCGTGAGCGTCTGAGGCAATGCAAAGAAATCGGTCGTCATGATGCCGCCCGCGCTCGACGGATCATATTTGAGCAGACTCTCGATCTCCCGCTTGCTCTCCAGGTCGAGCAGGGCCATCAGATGCGCCGATTGCTCTTCGGGCAGGTCACCGATCAGATCAGCGAGATCATCGGGTGGCAGATGCTTGAGCACGACCGCGATGGTCTCGGCCGGGGATTGGGCGATCACCTGCTTGCACAGCGTCTGCGACAACTGATTGAAGACATCAGCCGCCAAGACCTTGTCCGGGATCAGATTGAAGACGCCCGCGACATCGGCGAGCGGCAGCTCATCGAGGATCGCCGCAAGGTCGGCCGGATGGATGCGCGACAAAATCTTGCCGAGCGACACCCGGGCGTTGCGCCGGTAGAGCCGATTGATCGTCTCGACCAGGCGCTTCTTCTTGATCGAATAGCTGGCAGCGGTTTGCGGCTCGGTCTTGATATCGATCTGCATGGCGAGATGACCTCGATTGCTCGAGTGAAGGGTGAAGGCTCGTGTGGAGGATGACAGGGACGCGGCGGAGGCCGACGCGACGGCATACGTTAACATCATCCATGCCGCTTGTAAGCGCGCGCGACCAAATCGCCCGTAGGACGCAATCACCGGGTGGCGCGCAACACACCGGTCATCCAGGGTCATCCAGGGTCATCCAGGGTCATCCAGGGTCATCCAGTGCCCGGCGGATGCTGGGAGGTCTGGTCTATACTGACAACCACTCGTCGCCACCTGACGATCGACTCACGCCCCATGATCAGGAAGCCCCGCCCATGCTGACCATCCGACCTTCGGCACTCGTCCTCACGCTCGCTGCCGCGCTCATCCTGGTGGCCTGCGGACCAGTCTATCAGACCCGCTACACCTATGAGCCGCCACCCGAGATGGCCGGTAAGCAATGCGTCACCCAGTGTGCCAGCATCCGCGAGATGTGCCGCTCTAGCGCCGAGAACCGAGCCGCGCAAGAGCGCGCGGTCTGCCAGCAAAGCGCGATGTTGCGCTATGCTGCCTGTATCGCCACGGCGCATTCAGACACCGCGCGCAATGCCTGTTCCAGCAGTACCTCATGCAACACCCAGGCCCATACCGAGCACTGCGAGACCGACTACAACCGCTGCTATCAGGATTGTGGCGGGCGGGGGGGGG
>RZZN01000255.1 GCA_009929855.1 Gammaproteobacteria bacterium | reverse complement strand
CCTAGGGTGCCCCCGGTGGGGTAGTAGCTGCTATGGGCCTGGGACGGGCTCAGGCGGCCTCTGGTGAGGCGAGAGAGGCTCTACGGGGGCGCTGGATGCGCCGAGCCGCTCGGGAGACCATCTCTGTTGGTTGGCGACCTCTCTGATCTGCCGATGCGGCTTTGATTGCGTGGCTAGGAGAGCAGCGAGGCGTGGGCTCAGGCGATATTCGATTCGAGGGCGCCCACGATGTCCGCCGACCTGACTCGGGATGATCTCTGCGTTGGGCAGACGGGGTTTGATGTAGTACTCGGCCCAGCACCGAAACTGCCCGTAGGGTTTTCCGATCCGTTCCCATAGCGTTCTGGCGTCGATCTGGGGGATCGTGGGATCCCCGCTGTTGATCGGCATGATCTGCGCGGCGACATGGTCCGAGAAACCAAGAACGACTTGGTCAGCGAGCATCGGCTTGGGTGTTGTCACAGTGACGGTCTGCATTGGAGGTCTTCTCCTTGTTATCTGGGGTGCTGGTGCTGTTGTCGGTCATCTCACGATTCCTGGCTGAACTGCGATCGAAGCACCGACCAGACCACTTCCCAGTCGTCGCTGAGGGTGGCCGGGGTCGATCGGCGGTACTTCCGGACCCATTCGTTAGCGGGCTCCTGGGCCCTCGTCGGGGCAAGGATTCGGTAGGCTTTGAGGATGCGATAGGCCGAGCTGCGGGACACCCCAGCGAGATGCTGGAGGGATGCCTTCGAGATGCCGGGATTGGCCTTGGCGATCTCCCAGGCATGTTGCAGACGCTCCTTCTGCGTGGCTTTCCAACTCGGCGATGCGACGGCGCCCCTGATCTGGGGCAGAGCCAGTGGCCGATCTTTAGTGTGTACCTGCGTCATGGTTCGCCCACCTCCTGGAGGGCATACTATATGTAGTAGCTGATGAGTGTGCTTGGCACAAGATGTAGGGGATCAGTGAATCCACACGAAACCGATATATAGAAGACATAGATAGAATCTATCCGAACTCCGCATTCGTATAGACAATCGTCTATGTATGGGGTGGTCCTGAGCGTGTCGGTGGTCTGCGAAGGTTGGATTAGCCGGGTTCAGTGACCTAAAAGAAAGGGCCAATCCCCAGGAGCTACCCGAGGACCGGCCAGAACACCAAACCAATACCAACCAGAACCAGAAAGGGTGGCGCTCACCGCGAGCCGAGGGGCTCAAGCAGGGCAGCCGGGAACAGCGAGGACGCGGGCCTTGGAAAGACCACACACCACAGTGGGAAAACAGCCTCGAAGTTCATCTATAGGTGGCCCTAATTCAAAGCCCCCTCGAATCAACAACTTACCTGTTGACCTTGGCACCGCTGAAGGGACGAGGAATCAAGGACTTACCTGGACCTGGTTCTCGACCGCGAACAGGCGGCCGAGGGCCTTGGAAAGATCACAGGCCACAGTGGGAAAACAGCCTCGAAGTTCATCTATAGGCAGCAGTAATTCAAACCTCCCCCGAATCAACAACTTAGCTGTTGACCTGGGCCCCGCTGAAGGAACGAGGAATCAGGGACTTACAAGCACCCTCTGGCATTATCCGACTGGCATTATCCGACTGGCGGCCAGGCATAGACCACCCGACTCTCCCCGCCATGCCTCCAGTGAACCACCAGCTCGCCCGTCCGGTAGTCCACGACGACTCGGTCGACGACAGCCCGGAGAGCTAGGTTGCCCTTGAGCCGATCGACAGTGGGCTGGGTCAGGACAGCCTCCAACTCCTCCAACCGCTTCAGCAGGACAGGGCTCGATCCCTCGACCACCCTGGCAGTGAGAGCTTTCCTCTGTATCTCCAGAGCGTCTCTCTCGTTCTCCAAGGCCCTGAGCCGCTCGACCAAGGCAACCGCCTTGCCTCCTGCTTGGATCGCCTCCAGGACGTTCTG
>RZZN01000008.1 GCA_009929855.1 Gammaproteobacteria bacterium | reverse complement strand
GTTGAGCAACGGAAATGGGCTAAAAGCCATGGTCGCAATTCGGTCAGCAGCACGGGGGGACGGCGATTTTTTAGGGTTTTCTTTCAGGCACTATTTAGATGATCTCCAATCGACCCAGGTGCGCTTGCTGAGCGAAATCCAGCCCGCGCTCAAACAGCAGCTCGAGCGCCAGCGTGGTCTTGCCGGTCCCGTGCTGCACGCACGCATCCGACCGTTGCGCCGCAGGCCATGAGCCCTGGGTCACGCTGATGAAGGGGGGTATCCATGACCGTCTTGATGGCGTGGCGCGACGACTGGGCAGTCCAGATCGATGAGGTGGATGCGGAACACCGCGCGCTCGTCGAACAGCTCGCGGCGATCTGCGCCCGTTTCGATGCGACCGCACGCCCAGCACTCAGCACCGAAAGTCGTGCGCTCATCGATGCCTTGTCCGAGCTCGGCGAGTCGACACGGCAACATTTCAAGCGCGAGGAGGAGCTCATGGAGTCGATCGGCTACGCGGAGATCGCCGCGCATCGCACCGAACACGCGATGCTGATGGCCGAATACGCCGATCTGATTCGCCAATGGCAGGCCGAGGGACTGAGTCGACTCGACGAAGCCGCGCAGGAGAGTGTCCGCGACTGGATTCTCGACCACATCCTGGGAGCGGATCGTGATTTCGCCCAGGCCGTCATCAGTTCCAGCCAACCACCGGAGGATGGCGACCGCTGAGGGGCACCCACTGGCTCACACGCGGACCGCCGTCGACCCGCCGCCTCAGCCCGCGCCGAAGAGATCCATCAGGGCCTGCAGGGTCGTCTGACGCCCGAGCTCGCCAATCGCCGTGGTCAGTGGGATCTCCTTGGGGCAGACCCGCACGCAGTTCTGCGCGTTGCCGCAGTCGCTCAAACCGCCCTCGGCCATGATGGCATGCAGACGCGCACTCTTGTCATAACGACCGGTCGGATGGGCGTTCATCAGTCGCACCTGGGCCAAGGGCGCGGGACCGAGAAAATCGCGATTTTCGCCGAATTGCGGACATGCCGCCATGCAGCAGCCACAGGACATGCAGCGACTGTAGAGATAGTTGGCGGCCCATTCATCCGGCCCGATGCGCGGCGCGCCGGCATGCGTATCCCAGACGCCATCGATGCGGATCCAGGCCTTGACCCGCGTCAGTCCTTGATCGATGCGTCGACGATCCACCAAGAGGTCGCGGACGACCGGAAACTTCGGCAGTGGCTCCAGGACGATCGGCTGGCGCAGCTCCGCGACCAGCGCCGAGCAGGCTGGTCGTGGACGGCCGTTGATCAGCATGGCGCAGGCCCCACACACCTCCTCCATGCAATTGTGCTCCCACACGACCGGCTCGACCCGCTCGCCGCTGATGGTGACTGGATCGGCGCGAACGGCCATCAACAACGAGAGCACATTGTGTTCATCGTGGCTCTGGACCGCGAATTCATGCCAATAGGGCCGGCTGTCCGGACGGTCTTGACGGCGGATGCGTAGATGGATGTTGCTCATCGAGTGTGTGTTGGGCATGACCGGTGTTCAGCGATAATCCCGCGGCTCACGAGGCGGAAAGAGGCTGAGATCCACCTCCTGATCGCTGAGCCGTGGGCCGGTGGGTGCATACTCGGCGATGGTGGTCTTGAGCCACTGGCGATTGTTGGCATGCCAGCGGGCACGGTACTCCTCGAACTCTGGATCACCGGGAAACTTTCCGTCCGGGAGCGGAATCGCACAGTCTGGCTTGTAGTGGGCGCCGCGGCACTCGTCACGCGCAAGCGCGCTTGCCGCGATCACCTTGGCCAGCTCGATCATGTCGTTGAGCTGCCTGGCATAGGCCAGGCCCTGGTTCATCCAGGTGCTGGATTCACCAAGACTGGCATTGCGCAGACGCGCTTGCAGGACATCGAGCTCAGTCAAGGCCGACTCCAGATCAGGGTTGGTGCGCACGACCCCGACCTTGGCGGTCATCAGCTCGCCGAGCTCCTGGTGGAGCCGATAGGGACTCTCGGGCCCATCGGCACGCATGAGCGCGGTGTTGATCGCCGCTTGCTGCGCGACCTCGGCCGCGACGCTCGCCTGGGACAACTCGCGGCGCCCCGGCGCCAGCCCCTGGAGATAGCTCACCACCGCCTCGCCAGCGACCCGTCCCGAATAGCTGGCCGACAGCAGCGAGTTGGCCCCCAAACGGTTGGCCCCGTGATAGGCGTAGTCGCATTCACCACAGGCATAGAGTCCGGGCAGATTGGTCGCGTGGTTGCGCGGGCTGCCGGCCAGGAGACCACCCGCGGCCGAGCGCTCGAAGTCGACCCAGAGACCGCCCATCCCATAGTGCGCGGCGGGAAAGATCTCCATCGGTTCGGCAATGGGATCGACGCCCGCGAACTTGCGATAGATCTCCAAGATCGCGCCCAGACGAGTGGAGACGAAACCGCGCTCCAGATGGGTGAGGTCGAGATAGACCCGATCGCCCCCGCCGATACCGAGTCCCATCCGCCGCGTGACATGCCAGATGGCGCGGGCGGCCTCGTCGCGCGCGACCGTGTTGCCGTAGGCCGGGAAGAAGGATTCGAGAAAATAGAACCGGTCGGACTCCGGGATGGTCTTGGGCGGGCGGGTATCGCCAGGGTCCTTGGGAACCCAGATGCGACCGCCCTCCCCGCGCGCCGCCTCGCTCATGAGACGGGTCTTGTCATGCCCGATCATGGCCGTGGGGTGGAACTGGAAGAACTCGGCGTTGGCGAACCAGGCCCCTTGCTGGTAACAGCGGCTAGCCGCGGCGCCGGTGGAGTTGGTCGAGGTGGTGGTCTTGGGCGCATAGATCTGGCCCATGCCACCGCTGGCCATGACCACGGCGTCAGCCGGAAAGGCACGCACCTCCAGGCTTTTGAGGTCCATGGCGATGATCCCGCGACAGACCCCCTCACCGTCGCGCAGGAGCGACAGGAATTCCCACCACTCATGCTTGACGACCTTGCCCGCGGACGCGTAAGCGCGCACCTGCTGGTCGACGCCATAGAGCAGCTGTTGTCCAGTGCTGGCACCCGCGAAACAGGTCCGCTTGTTCTTGACCCCACCGAACAGACGCTGATCGAGCAGCCCCTCGGGGGTGCGCGAGAAGGTCACGCCCATGCGCTCGAAGGTCCGGATCAGACCCGGCGCATCCTCGCAGAGACTCTTCACCGGCGGTTGATTGGCCAGATATTCGCCGCCCTTGATGGTGTCGATGATGTGCTGCTCGATCGAATCGTATTGGCCCTTGGTATCGAGCACCGCATTGATCCCGCCCTGAGCACAGACCGAGTGGCTGCGCTTGACCTCGAACAGCGAGAAGAGCGTGACCGCAAAACCCGCGTCGGCGATCCGCAGGGTCGCCCAGAGACCACCCAAACCGCCGCCGACGACGATGACGCGAGGCGTTGTCATGGCAAGAAACCCATCAATCCGTGCAGACCCAAGGCAGCGAGCAACAGGCCGAGGAGCACGCAGAACCAGCCGAACAGTCGCTGCGCCCGTGCCGAGGCCGTCACGCCCCAGACGATCGCCATGGTGGCCAGACCATTGGCCAGATGAAAGACGGACAACAGCAGACCGACCACATAGACGGTGAGCATCCAAGGTTGGACGAGCAGTGATTGCATGTGGCTGAAGAGATCAGCGGCGACCGTCGGATCCCAGATCCCGAGCAGACGTGTCATGCCCACGTGCACGAGCAGAAAGAGCAGGATGCCGAGCCCCGAGAGACGTTGGAGCCAGTAGAGCGAATGACGTGTATATGGGTAACGCAGTGGCTCGGCGCTCATCTGTGTCATGATCACCACGCCATAGCCAGCATGGAGCAGCAGGGGCAGTGCAATCACGAAGATCTCCAAGAGGATCAGATAGTTCATTTCCTGCAGCGCGGCCACGACACGCTCGTTGTAGTGCTCGGCGCCAAAGCGCGACTGCGAGTTCTCCCACAGATGGAAGATCAGAAAGGCACCGACTGGAAGCAGACCGAGCAGCGAGTGGAGTCGACGCAGGATGAAATGCGAGTTGGCGATGGAGGCGGACATGGACGATCGCTCGGAGGTCATTCAAGGTGATGGCGCCGATCCGCCTGGATCCCGGGCATTGGTTGCTCACCCTCGGTCATGATCGGCTTGATGGCGTGCAGGATGTTGGCGAACAGGTGCGGGTGCCCGACCTCTTCGCGGGCGAGGAGTCTCTTCATGTGCTCACGGCGGGTCGGCATGCTGAAGCAGGCTGGGCAAGAATCCGGGACGACTGGCAGCGCGGCGCGCTCGGCATGGGCGGCGCTCTGACGCTCGCGACAGTAGACCAGTGGGCGAATGATCCGGACATCGCCCTCGCGGTTCAGATAGTGTGCCTTCATGGTCCTGAGCTGTCCGCCGTGAAAGAGCGACATCAATAGACTCTCGGCCAGATCGTCCAGGTGCTGAGCAAGCGCCAGGACATTGCAGCCCTGCTCGCGACAGACCCGATACATGATGCCCCGCTTCATGCGCGAACAGTAGGCGCAGAATGAATCGCCGTCCATGTGCTGCTTGGCTTGATCGAGCAGTGGCTGACGCTCGTAGATCCAGGGCACGCCCAGACGATCGTAATAGGCGCGCAATGGCCCTGGATCGAAACCAGGAACCTGCGGATCCACGGTCAGCACCATCAGCTCGAAGCGGACCGGTGCATAGGTTTGCAGGTGCAGCAGGATGTGTAGGAGTGACAGTGAATCCTTGCCGCCCGAGACACCGAGCAGGATCCGATCGCCATCACCGATCATGCGAAAGTCGGCGATCGCGCGTCCGACCAGGCGGAGCAGCGATTTCGGGGGTTTGACGAGGGGCAAGGGTGGTTGTGACATGGGTTGAGCGCAAAGAATCAGGTCACGCGCGCATCGCGTGGCGGGATCTCGGCGGACCGCTGACTCGCCCGCCGACGCGGGCGCTGCGAGGCCAGATCGAAGCGGTATGACTCCACGTTCCAGCCGTGGGGATCAGCGGTCAGGACGAGACAAGAGGGCCCGGCGCCAGTTCGCGCACGCCCGGCCGCGCCTGGATTCAGCACCCAGGGACAGGCATCGAGGTCGAGGACGAGCCGATGGCTGTGACCATAGACGATGGCGCGGGAGCGCGGAAAGCGGCCACGCAGACGCGCATGCCGGTCGCGCGCCGGGTGCTGGTGACCATGGATCACCGCCAGCCACCCGCCCGGGAGCTCGAGCTCGGTCCATTCTGGGATGCGCACCAACAATGACTGCTCGCCCGCCGGCCAGCGGGAGGCGACGTCATTGTTGCCACGCACGGCCAGCACATGTCCCAGCACCGGCTGAAGCCGCGCCAGGATGCTGGCCTGACCAATGTCACCGCCATGGATCGCCAGGTCGCAGGTCGCCACCAACGCGGCGATTCGCGCATCCAGCTCACCATGCGTATCGGCGAGGATGGCGACACGCACGGCACGATCGAAGGCATAACGCACCTTCGCTGACTTGATCGGCATGACACTCATGGCTCCACCGGACAGCATCGGGCGCTCGACTCGCTTGGAAAACGCCAGACCTTGTGCACCGCCCGCCATCACTCCATGGTCAGCACCAGCTTGCCGGTCACATGTCCGTCCTCGATCCGCTTGTGCGCATCCTGGGCCTGCGTCAACGGGAAGGTCTCCGAGACATGGATGCGCAGATCACCGTGATCGATCATCTTGGCGCAGCGACGCAAGATATCGCCCTGGTGGGTGCGCGCGCGTGGTAGATCACGGAGCATCGGGGTCAGCATCAACTCCAGACTGATACGCAGATTGCGCAGACGCGCCTCCTTGAGGTCCAGGTCCGGTCCGGGATCCAGGATGGTGACCAGGTCGCCATAGTGGGCCATCGCCGGGATGGTCTTGCGGAAGACCTCGGGGCCGACGGTATCGAGTGCGATGTCGACGCCCTGCCCCTCGCTCCAATCCATCACCGCCTCGACCAGATCCTCCTCCAGATAGTTGATGCAATACTCGGCACCGAGCGCGTGGGCGAAGTCGGCCTTCTCGGGACTGCTGACCGTCGTGCAGACACGCGCGCCGGCGGACTTGGCAAGCTGGATGGCGACATGCCCGACCCCACCGGCACCACCATGGATGAGCACCCGCTGACCCTGGGTGATGCGCGCCCGATCATGCAGCGCCTCCCAGGCCGTCAGCAAGACCAAGGGCGCCGCGGCGGCCTCGACGAATCCGATCTCACGCGGCTTGGCCTGCACCAGCGCGGCATCGAGCAGGATGTACTCCGCATAGTTTCCGACCGCGCCGCCGATGCCGCCCCAGCAGAGCCAGACCTCGTCGCCTGGCTTGAAGCGGGTGACCCCAGGGCCCGTGGCCTCGACCACGCCGGCGCCATCGCAGCCAAGCACGGCCGGCAGACCATCGGGCAGCAGCGCGCCATTCCTGCGGATCTTGGTGTCGACCGGGTTGACGCCAGCGGCCTTGAGCTTCACCAGGACGTCATCCGGCGCGCCGATCTCGGGGCGCGGCCGCTCCACCGCTTGCAGCACCGACGGTCCCCCGGTTTCACGGATCTCGATAGCCTTCATGGACGTTCACCTCTTGCAGTCATGTCTGGTCGATCACTCGCGCCCCTCGTCACCCATCAGCCCCATCCAGCCCGCGCTGGCTCCGGCATGGATCGCCGCCACCCAGTGGCGAGGAGAAGCGGATCGGGATCATCGCCTCGCGACCTCGCGGGGCGGCGATCCGTTTCAGGACGGCGGATGCTTGCCGTTCCAGGGTCACTGATGGGTGACCAGGCCGATCCCACTCACTTCTCCAGAGGGACGCATTTTCAGGCATGCTAGCCCCTTTGCGCCTTCCGACACAATCGAGCCTGTGCCGCGCACCGTCATCAACGAGCCTTTGGAGCCATCGGCATGCCGACTCAAGCCAAGAGCAGTACACGCAAGCCCCCCTTGATCATCCGCCAGGCGCGGGTCAAGGACATCCCGGCGATCCGCGCGCTGGATCGGCGCGTCTATGGGGACAGTGGCATGGGAAGCTATTCACGGGCGATGTTGCTGGGGCAGATCCACAATTTCCCGGATGGCCAATTCGTCGCCGAGTATCAGGGTGTGATCGTCGGCTACTGCGCGACCTTCCTGATCGATGGTGAAACCGCCCTCAAGCCCCACACCTGGAGTGAGATCACGGGTGGCGGCTATGGCTCGCGTCATGATCCGGATGGCGACTATCTCTACGGGATGGAGGTCTGTGTCGACCCGGAATACCGCGGTCTGCGCATCGGCCAACGGCTCTACGGCGAGCGGCGCAAGCTGGCGCGGGCCTGGGGCGTGAAAGGGATCGTCTTCGGCGGGCGCATCCCGACACTCGCCAAACGGCTGAATCGATTCGAGAGTCCAGCGGCCTATCTGGTCGAGGTCAAGGCGAATCGTCAGACCGACCCCATCTTGACCTTTCAGCTGCGCAACGGCTTCGAGGTCCTAGGGCTATTGCCCGGCTATCTTCCCGAGGACCAGGACTCGCAGGGGTATGGCGTGCATCTGCTGTGGCGCAACCCCAACGCCGCGGATGAAAGAGAGGAGCGTCGGGCCAAGAACTATGGGGGACGCCTGCCCGATACGGTGCGGGTCGCGACCGTGCAGTACATGCAGCGGCGGGTCGCCTCGTTCGATGAGTTCACCGATCTGGTCCGCTATTTCGTGGATGTCACGGCCGACTATCGCGCCGACTTCGTGGTCTTCCCCGAGTTGTTCTCCTTGCAGCTGCTCTCGATGGAGGATCAGCAGCTCACGCCGGTCGAGTCGATCGAGGCCCTGACCAAGTACACCGACCCGCTCAAATCCGCCCTGCGCGACATGGCGGTGCGCTACAACATCAACATCATCGGCGGCTCGCACCCGACCCGCATGCCCAATGGGCGTGTCGAGAACATCTGCTATGTCTGTCTGCGCAGTGGCGAGGTGCACGAGCAGGCCAAGATCCACCCTACCCCGAATGAGGTCTATTGGTGGAACATCGAGGGCGGCCGCGCCTTGAACACGATCGACACAGACTGCGGCCCCATTGGGATCCTGATCTGCTATGACGTCGAGTTTCCCGAGCTCGGCCGGCATCTTGCCGATCAAGGGGCCAACATCATCTTCGTGCCCTTCTGTACCGACGAGCGCCAATCCTATCTGCGCGTGCGCTATTGCGCGCAGGCGCGGGCGATCGAGAACCAGTGCTATGTCGCCATGTCGGGCAACGTCGGCAACCTGCCAAACGTGAAGAACATGGACATCCAGTATGCCCAGAGCTGCATCCTGACCCCGTGCGACTTTGCCTTCGCGCGCGACGGTGTCGCGGCCGATACCACGCCCAATGTCGAGACCGTCGCCTTCGCCGACCTGCGATTGGAGGCGCTGCGGGCCGCGCGCAACTCAGGCACGGTACAGAATCTCAAGGATCGCCGGCATGATCTCTACACCACCGTGTGGCGCGAGCGCTGAGCGGATCGAGGCGTCGTCCCACTCGGGAGATCCGCCTCCTCGAATCGACAGAAATCGCGGCGGGAGCATCTCCAGGATGTCCCGCCGCGCACACCCTGATCGACACGGCATCCCTGCTCGAAGGGACCAGGGCAGCGACTGATCGAGCCCGTCCTGATCGCACCCGTCCAGGGCGCGCGCGACGCACTAGGCGACCTCGATGCGCCGCCGCTCGGTCCTCTCGGTCTTGGGCAGATGGATCTCGAGCACGCCGTCCTTGAGCTCGGCCGTCGTCTTCTCGAAATCCACATCCTCCGGCAACCGGATCGAGCGGGTAAAGCTGCCGCGAGCGATCTCGGACCGATAGAAGGTGCCCTGCTCCTCGGTCTGCTCATGCTTGCGCTCGCCCTTGAGCGTCAGCAGCTGACCGGCCAGCTCGATCTCGAGATCGTCTTTCTCGACACCGGACACCTCGGCACGGACCAGGATCTCCTGCTCACGGTCGATCACATCGACCCTGGGGCTGAGCTCGAATCCCTGCTCCAGCCGCGCCCACTCGGGCAAGGTCTCACGCAACGGATGCATCCAGCCATGTCGCCACCCGAATGGCATGCCGTGCATCATGGCGTCGAAGGTGCGATCCATCTCGTCGAAGAGTGACAGCTCACGACGCGGGACCGCTTCACCAATGGCTTTGGTCTTGGTTTTCATGGCAGTCCTCCTGTCTGGTTTTCCCACTACAAGTATAGACCATCCTTGAAATTTTACCGGCGAGCGGGGCCTGCCGGCACGGTCCCGACCCAGGTGCATGCGCACCTCGGGGCGCGTCAGGGCATGGCCTCAGACAGCGGCCGGCCGCGCCTCCAGGGCGAGTCGGCGCAGCGCGCCGAAGTCGGTCTTGCCGCTGCCGAGCTTGGGGATGTCCGCAACCCGGATGACCTCGGAGGGGATCATCAATGGGTTCATCCCGGCCGCGAGCAAGCGCGCGCGCAGCGCCTCGGGCTCGACCTCGCCCGCGACCAGGAGCAGGATGCGCTCGCCCTTGCGCTCATCGGGTAGATTGACCGCGGCCAGTTCCAGCTCGGGCTGGTCGAGCGCTTGGCGCACCCCTGACTCGACCGCGCCCAGACTGATCATCTCGCCGCCCAGCTTGGCGAAGCGCGAATAGCGATCGACGATGGTGAGGAAGCCATCGCTGTCCAGGTGACCCTTGTCGCCGGTCTTGTACCAGCGCTGCCCGTCGAGCTCGACGACCGCCTCGGCGGTCTTGACCGGGTCATCGAGATACCCCTTCATCACCTGCACGCCGCCGATCAAGATGAGCCCATCCTCGCCCGGGGGCAGGGTCGCGAGACTCACCGGGTCGACGATCCGGAAGCTGGTGCCGGGCAGCGGCAGACCCACGGTGCCCGGACGCGAGCCCGATTGGATCTTCCAGGTGGTGGTCTCCATGGCATCCGGGACATTGACGCTCGCCACCGGGGTGGTCTCGGTCGCGCCATAGCCCTCATAGATCGGCTTGCTGAACTTGAGCATGAAGGCCTCGCGCACCTCGGGGGCCAGACGCTCGGCCCCGGCCACCACCACTCGCAACGACTGGAGCATCAATGCATGGACGCGTTGATTGCGGATATAGAGCCGCAGGAAGGTGGAGGTGCTGCAGAGCACGGTCGCGCGATGGCGCGCGATCGCCTTGGCGGTGCCGACCGCGTCGGTGGGATCGGGATGACAGACCATGGGGATCCCCTCCAGGAGCGGCAGGAAGGTCGTCACCGTGAGCCCGAAGGCATGGAAGGGCGGCAGATTGGCGAGGATGAGGTCATCCGGCTCGGGATTGAGCACATCGGCGATCTGGCGGACATTGGCCATGATGTTGCGATGGGTGAGCTCGATCCCCTTGGGCGTGCCCTCGCTGCCGCTGGAGAAGAGGATGGCCGCGGTCTCGTCCGCTTGACTGGGTCGGCCGAAGAGATGCAGCAGGATCCAGGCCGGGAGGAGGGTCGCGACCCCGAGCATCGTCAGGGCCTCGGGCTTGCCGATGGCGGCGCGCAGCCCCTCCATCGGCTGCAGCCGCACCCCGGCGAAGGCCGCGTCCAGGGCGATCCCGCGTTGTGCGAGCTTGGCGAGGAAGCGCTCCGAGGTGATCACCTGACGCACGCCCGCCTGCTGCAACGCCGCCTGAATGGCCGCAACACTCGCCGTATAGTTGAGATTGACCACCCGTTTCCCGACCAGGAGTGCGGCCAGATTGGCGATCGCCGCCGCGCTGCTCGCGGGCAACAGGATGCCGATCGCGGGCTCGGGCGCCAGACGCGCGATGCGGCGCGCGAACAGCAGCACCGCCGTGATCAGGCGCCGGTTGGACAGTCGAGTCCCGACCGAGTCGATCACCGCGGTCGCGCCCGCGCGACGCTTGGCCGCGGCCAGCCAAGCCGCGGGCAGGCTCGGCAGGGTCGCGACATGGGTCTGCCA
Organism: Gammaproteobacteria bacterium; assembly: GCA_009929855.1. Classification (GTDB taxonomy): domain Bacteria; phylum Pseudomonadota; class Gammaproteobacteria; order Chromatiales; family Chromatiaceae; genus Thiocapsa. Next base: position 79,338 of record RZZN01000008.1, on the reverse strand, counting down.
GGAGGTCACCGAGAGCTCCGTCAGGGCCTGCTTGACCTGCTCCGCGCTCGACTCGCGCGGCAGGGGTCGGCCGAAGGCGACCAGCACCTGTCGGGTCCGTCCCTCGCGACGGCTCAGCCGCAGCTTCTCACTGGCATAGGAGAAGCGGCTGCCCCAGAGCCCCCGCAGATAGAAGGGCACGATGACACCCGTTTGCGCGGCCCGCGCCGAGCGCTCGAAACCACGCTTGAGCTCGGAGAGCTGGCCGTTGCGGCTGATGGTCCCCTCCGGGAAGACACAGACCACCTCGCCCGCGTCGAGCAGCTGAGTCACCGTGCCGATCGCCTCGCGACTGCGCTCGCCCGAGATCGGCACCACCCCGAAGAAGTCCAGGAACCAGCGCAGGTACCAGCGCTCGTAGATCCCGCGCTCCATCACGAAACGCACCGGGCGCGGCGAGGCCAGCTGCACCATCGCCCAATCGATCCAGCTGATATGGTTGCCGAGCAAGAGCACGCCGCCCTGGGCGGGTAGGTTGCGCAGACCGATGACATCGAGTCGGTATTGGGTCGAGATCAGGCGCGCGATCAGGAAGCGCACCAAGGATTGAGGCAGCTGATAGAGCGTGTAGATGGCCCCCAGGAGCGCGACCACGGCCAGCGCCACCATGACGGTCAAGCCACCGAGCGCCAGATAGGCCGCCAGCACCGTCAGCCCCAGGAAGGCCAGCATGGCGATGTTCTGGATGAAATTGTTCGCGGCCAGCACCCGGCCCAGACCGGCCTCGCCGGCGTTGAACTGGATGAGCGCGTTGAGCGGGACCAGGAAGAGCCCGCCGAGAAAGCCCAGTGCCAGGAAGTTCAGACCATGGGCCCAAGCCGAGCCCAGCCCGGGCAGCACGAAGAGCGCGGCGGCGATGCCGAGTGCGCCGACCGGGATGAGACCGGTCTCGATGTATCGACGCGAGACCCGCCCGGCGACCACCGAGCCCAGGATGATGCCGATCCCCGAGCAGGCGAGGATGCCCTGGATGACGATGGTATTGGTCTCGCCGAGCGTCTCCTTGGCGAAGGCCGGGAAGGCGGCCAGGATCACCTGAGCGATCGACCAGAAGACCGACAGGCCGATGATGGAGAGCCAGATGACCTGATTGTCCCAGGCCGCGCGCAGGTTCGCGCGCAGATAGCGGCCAGTGGCATAATCCGACCAGACGAACCCCATCGTGTTGCCCGAGGCCTTGGCCGGCAGCCGGTAGGCCATCACCAGCTCGATCAACGCCCCCGCGACCAGGAACCAGCCGATCGGCGCGATCAGGGTCATCACCTGGTCCGGCGTGGCATAGTCCTTGGACGCCAAGGCGGTCTCGAACAGGATCGAGAAGACGAAGGTCCCCGCCAGGATCGCCGTGGTGGTGGTGGCCTGGACCCAGCCATTGGCCGTCGCAAGCGATTCCTTGCCGACCAGATCCTTGATATAGCCGTATTTGGCCGGCGAAAAGAAGGCACTCTGCACCGCCAGCAAGAAGGTCATGGCAAAGGCCGGCCAGAACCACCCCAAGGCATAGAAGAGCGTGATCGCCAGGGTCACCGCCACCACCACCCAGGCGGTCACCTGCATGACCCGCTGCTTGGGATAACGATCGGCGAGAAAGCCAGAGGGCGTGAACAAGAGCACGAAGGGCAGCAAGATCAGTGCATTGACGATGGCCGTCAGCAAGATCTGGGCATCGCCGTCATAGGTCTTGAAGAGCGTGTTCTGGATGATGATCTTGTGCCCCAGATCGACGAAGGCATTGAGAAAGATCAGGCTGATATAGGCGGCGAAGCCGCTGATGCGAAAGAGTTGGCCCATGGCGGCGGCTCGTTGTTCAGGGGCGGAAGGTCAAGGGTGAAGGGTAAAAGGTCAAGGATGCAAGTGGGGGAAGAAAGAAGAGCCGGGACCTCGATCATGGCGTCGAGTCGCCGTAGTGTGGATCAAGCGCAGCGGATCCACCACACCGCCGAGGCTTGGGTTCAGGTCGAGGCTTCTACCCGACCCGGCGGCCGGCAAACAGCGAACCTGACGGGGATCAGCCCGCGGTCGAAGTCCCTGGAACACGCCCTTAGATCGAGCGGCGACAGACAACGAATCCAGGCTGTCCTTGTCTGGAGCCCTCTTCGCGAGACAACCAACCCGAGATCATGACCGATGAGCCGACTGACCGCCTTCTATGACGGGGGCTGCCCGCTGTGCAGCAAGGAGATCGCCCATTACCGCCGCATCGACCGGACTGGCGCGATCCATTGGGTCGATATCACCACCGACGGCGACGCCCTGTTGGCGGCCGGGCTCGACCCGACCAAGGCGATGCGTCGCTTCCATGCCCGCGAGAGCGACGGGACGCTCTTGAGCGGGGTACCGGCATTCGTCGCGGTCTGGCGTCGCCTCCCCGGCTATCGCCAGCTCGCGCGTTTGGTCCAGGGCTTGCGCTTGACCGGATCGCTCGACCTGGCCTACGCGTCCTTCGCCGACTGGCGGTTGCAGCGGCGCTGCCGCGACGGGGCCTGTACGCTCGTGCCGCATGATGAGGCTCAGCGTTCGGGGTTGCCAGGATCTCATTGGCCGAACCCCTGAGCCAGACTTGAATACCGCGCCTGGCTAATCCGGATACCGTCCAATCAACTCATCATAGGCGCTAAACCCCACCAGATCGCGGAGCGTGGCAAAGTCGACCCGGCGCTCGGGGGTGCGGCCGGCGGCCAGATCGGCCAGGGCCTCGCGCATGGCCTGGATGGCGGTGCTCAGGAGCGTCAATGGATAGGCGATGATGCGATAGCCAAGCTCGGCAAGTTGCGCCGGGGGCAGGATGGGGGTGATGCCGTCCTCGAGCATGTTGGCCATGTGGATGCCCGGGACCTGGGTACAGCAGCGGCGCATCTCGGTCGTGTCGCGTGGGGCCTCCATGAAGAGGATGTCGGCGCCCAGATCGGCAAAGGCGGCCAGGCGCCAGAGTGCCTCCTCCAGACCCAGTGCGCTGCGTGCATCGGTGCGCGCGATCACCAGGATCCCGGCGCCAGCCTCGCGCTCCTCGACCGCGGCACGGATCCGGCGCAGGGCCTCGGCACGGTCGACGACCTCCTTCACGCCGGTATGACCGCAACGCTTGGGCGAGACCTGGTCCTCGATCATGATGCCGGCAAAACCGGCCCTGGCATATTGGGCGACCGTGCGTCTCACATTGGCCGGGTTGCCATGACCTGTATCGCCGTCGCCGATCACCGGGATCCCGACCGCCGCGCAGATGTTGCGCCCCTGATCGAGCATCTCGCTGACCGAGATCAGACCGGTGTCGGGCAGCGCCAAGCGGGTCGCCGCGACCGCAAAGCCGCTCATGAAGGTCAGCGGGAAACCGGCCTGCTCGACCAAACGCGCCGACAAGGCATCGAAACAACAGGGCATGACCAGTCGATCACCAGCGTCGAGGAGTGCGCGCAGTCGCTCGGCGGCGGTCATGAGTCTGTCCAGCCTTGATCGCACCGGCGAGTCCGAGCGACTGCAAACCGACCCTCGAGCAGTCCCCGATGAGCCGACCGGGCGCTGGACGCGCAGGATCCAGTCACTTGCGCCAGGTCGCACCCGCGGCGCCCGGGCGGGCACGTCGATCGCGGGGCACGGCACATCCCCGCGCCCACGGCGTGGCTGACAGCAGGATGGATGCGGGTTGACGGCATCAAGACCTGGATCTCCTCTTCTCGACGAGCGGCTCGGGTGTCAGGGGTAGGGGCGAGCCCTGTCATCGACCGATCGATCGGCACCAATGGACGACTCGCAGGATGCGACGCCCGCGGAGTATAACGCGCGCACCTCGCCAAAGGCATTGACGCGCGGTTGGCGAGCACTGGAAGATCAACCGCGACCCTTGGCTCTGACACCGCTCGGCACTCAGCCGCCCCAGCGCCGTGGGTCGGTCGGACTCCGTGGGCGCCGCGGCGCGGGTCTCGACGCAACCGCTCGCGGATTCGATTGCCAAACCTTGTGCGGACAGGACATGCCCGTCAGATCGGGTGAGCCGCGGGGCCAGGGTCGACCCACGACCGCTCGCCATGCACGCGAGGACCACTGAGATGATCACGACAGCGCGCTGGGGTCTGATCCTACTGATCGCCGCGGTTGGTCTCGGGGGCTGTGTCGGCGCGTCCCAGCGTCCGGCTCCCGAGATGAAACCCGCTCCGGTCTCCGATCGCGGCCTGTCGGCGGAAAGGTCCGCTCGCGCCAGCGGTCGCGCGGCCACCCGCAAGCCACGCGAACTGACCATCCAGCTCGAGAGCCAATCATTCCTCTATCGCGAGCACGGCGAGGTCGTGCACTCGGGCCCCATCTCATCCGGCCGCGCGGGCTACCCGACGCCGCTCGGGCACTTCGCCGTCCTGAGCAAGCAGGCGGACAAGGTCTCCTACCGTTACACCAATCAGCTCGGCATGCCGGCCTGGATGCCCTATTCGATCCAGTTCCACGGGCATTATTTTCTACACGAGGGTTGGCTGCCCGGCTATCCAGACTCGCACGGCTGCGTGCGGGTCGGCGAGCGCGACGCGCGCTTTCTCTTCGAGCGCTTGCAGATCGGCGATCGCATCGCGGTCGTCGACTGAGGCGTGAGCAGCGCGGCGGCCCCTCGCCCAGGGCACCCCGGATCCACTTGTACGCGGACGGCGCGCGCTCTAGGATGCGGCTCCTCATTCACCCCAACGCTCGACCCGCGGGTCCAAGGAGTACAATCGAGATGATTCGGGCATTGGTTCTGATGCATGTCGAACGCGGCAAGGTGCCGGCGACAGCCAAGCAATTGGCCGCCATGGACGAGGTCATCGACGTCTATTCCGTGACCGGCGACTACGACCTGGTCGCCATCATCCAGTGCGCCGAGTACGAGCGCCTCGCCGAGATCGTGACCGAGAAGCTTCAAGCGATCACGACCGTGACCCAGACCAAGACGCTGATGGCATTCCGCAGCTACAAGCTTTCACTCTGATCCAACGAAACGAGACACCATGATTCGCGCGGCCTTGCGAAAACTCTCGATCGGCGAGCATCTGCAGGAGGCCGAGATCTTCCAGATCATCGGTGACATCCGCAGTGGCGCCATCACCGATGTGCAGATCGCCGGCTTCCTGGTCGCCCTGCTGATGAAGGGGCCGACCATCCAGGAGGTTGCCTCGATCGCTCGCGCGATGCGCGCCAACTGTGAGCAGATCCAGCCCCAAGTCGCGGGTGAGCTGATCGACACCTGCGGGACGGGTGGCGGACGCTCGACCTTCAATTGCTCGACCACGGTATCACTGATCGCCGCGGCAGCTGGCGTCCCGGTCGCCAAGCACGGCAGCCGCTCACTGTCCTCGTCATCAGGCAGCGCCGATGTCCTGGAGACACTGGGCGTGGCGATCGACCTTCGCCCGGCGCAGGCACGCCGATTGATCGAGACCACCGGGATCGGTTTCCTCTACGCGCCCAATTTCCATCCGGTGATGCACCGGGTGCTTCCACCCGAGATGGCGCTCGGGATCAAGACCATCTTCTATACGATCATCGGGCCCTTGATCAACCCGGCCGGCGCCAGGCGCCATATCCTGGGGGTCTACAAATCCGAGCTGGTCTCGATGGTGGCCGACATCCTGGTCGAGCTGCAATTCCAGCATGCGCTCGTCGTGCATGGACTGGACGGACTCGATGAGATCTCGGTGATCGGCAAGACCTCGGTGGCCGAGGTGAAGGATGGCTGGGCCAAGAAATACGAGCTCACCCCGGCTGATTTCGGTTTGCCTTGCTACACCTACGAGGAGCTCCTGGGCGGGGATCCGCGACAGAACGCACATCTCGTTCGGGCAATCCTCGCCGGCGAGGAGCGCGGGGCACGGCGTGACATGACGCTGGCCAATGCGTCCGCCGCCTTGCTCGTGGGCGGCAAGGTCAGCGATCTGCGCGATGGCGTGACGATGGCGGCCGAGCTGATCGACAGCGGCGCGGCCGCGCGCAAGCTCGACGAGCTGATCGTCGAATCCAGCCGTATCGCGGCCGAGGGATGAGCCGCGGGTCCAGAAGGGGATGCTTCAGCAGAGATCAAGGCTCCAGGTTCAACAGACGACGAGGTGACCGACGATGAGACTCTTCAGTGACAGCTTCGCCGACGGCGCGGCGATCCCGGCCAAATACGCCTTCGCGAGGATCGACCCGCGGACCCACATCAGCCTGTCCGACAATCTGAACCCACACCTGGCCTGGACGAATGTCCCGCCAGGCACCCAGTCATTCGTGCTGATCTGTCATGACCCCGACGTCCCGAGCAGCGGTGAGGATGTCAACCAAGACGGCAAGCTGGTCCCCGCCTCGCTCCCCAGGGTCGATTTTTATCATTGGCTCCTGCTCGATATCCCGTCGACCACCACCGCGCTCGCCGAGGGAAGTCATTCCAGCGGCGTGACCCCAGGTGGCAAATCGGGTCCGAGCGCGCCGCATGGGATGCGCCATGGGATCAACGACTATACGGCCTGGTTCGCCGGGGATCCGCAGATGCAGGGCGACTATTACGGCTATGACGGTCCCTGCCCACCCTGGAACGACGAGCGGCTCCATCACTATGTCTTCACGCTCTATGCATTGGATCTCCCCGCCCTGGACATCGCTGGTGAGTTGAGCGGCAAGAGCATCCTGGCCGCCCTCGATGGGCACATTCTCGCCCAGGCCAGCCTGAGCGGAACCTACAGCCTGAATCCGGCGGTCCTCGCCTAACCCCCATTGGGGCGACTTGGCCGGATCGGGTGACTGGACCGGCCAAGGCAGGATGAGACACATCAGCGATGCTCGAGCTGCTGACCACCGCACTGATCCTCGGGCTTTCCGCCGGACTGGCGCCTGGGCCACTCCTCACCCTGGTGATCGCCGAGACCCTGAGCCATGACGCACGCGCGGGGATCAAGGTCGCGCTCGCACCGCTGCTGACCGATCTGCCACTGATCCTGGTGACCCTGCTGGTGCTGTCCAAGCTCGCCGAGGCGCAAGAGGTGCTCGGCCTGATCTCGCTGGTCGGTGGGGGCTTACTCTTGTATCTGGGATTTGAAAACCTGCGCTCCAGCGGCCTGCCCAACACACCGGATGGCCGTCCCCCGGCCTCGCTGACCAAGGGCGTGCTGGCGAATCTACTCAATCCGCATCCGTATCTGTTCTGGTTCAGTGTCGGGGGGCCGCTGCTGGCCAAGGCCATGCGCCTCGGCGTAGTCGCTCCGACGCTCTTTCTGGCCCTGTTCTATGCCCTGCTGGTCGGGTCGAAGATCCTGCTCGCCATCCTGGTCGGCCGCTCCAAGCGGTTCGTCAAAGGCCGGGGTCTGGTCTACGTCCTACGAGTCATTGGCCTGCTCCTCTGGGTGCTGGCCTTTGGTCTGATTCAGGAAGGTCTGCGGCTGCTCGGGCTCCTGCCATCGGCGGCGTGAGTCGATGGCGGTGATCATGCACGCAAGCCGGGGCGCGCTCGCCCGGCTTGCGTGAGACTGATCGATCCGTGGGTCGTCAGGCCAACCGGCTCAACATCCAGCGTCGGTCTGCCAACACGCATATTGATCAGTATCCCGAAGATAGGCATAGGGCCTGAGGATCCGCGTATTCCAGGGTAGCGCCTGGAAATTGCGCCATCCATCCTTGTCCGGATTCGCATCCCGGGTATGGTCGAAGACGTCGGCAAGGTCCGTGTTGATGACGCCATCGTTGTTCAGATCGAGCGGGGTCTCCGGATCCGGGACCAAGCCCAGACCCGCTTGTTGCTTGAAGGCATAGCGATTGAGTCCGACGAAGCCATCCCAATGATTGCGCACATTGGTGAAGGGGACGCCACCAGGAATCGCCATTCTCAATGGGTCACCCGCGAGGTTCTGCGGATCGGCGAGGATGTTGGCCGCCGTGATGCTGCGCGAGCCGGTGCGGCAGACCGTGATGACGGGGGTCTCTGTCCTGCCGCCCACGATGCGGTGGACCTCCCAGTAGAAGCGCTCGTCGTCTTGACGCGGCACACCCGCGTCGATATTGGGGTGAGGAACATTGTAGGCGCGCTCCGGATGACCCGCCGCATATTCTCGGCGGGTGCGCACGTCGATGATGGTCGCCTTCCCTCTCATCATCTCCAGATAGGCGCCGGCTGAGCTGATCTCACCGTTGTAGTAGCGGGCCCGATCATAGCGGTTGCCATCGTCAGCCAACGCAGACTGGGACACAATCACCAGGCCCAACAGGCCCGCCGCTTGGAATAGGGATCTCTGCATCGTCATGAGGACGCTCCTCCATATCATATCGTTATTGTCTGAATCCTGATGGGATCGAGCGGGCGAAATGCCTTCACCGAGCCGCTCGGCCCTGACCATATCCCAGTCAGGCGGTCGGATTGGAGCAGCCACTCGGTGGATTGTCAAGCCAGCGGCGGCGCGCATCATCGACGCGCGAGCTGACTCACGCGCTGCTCCGGCGGGCTCTTTGGCTGGGTGATGGCGCGATCGCAGCGAACGCGGCGGATGGACGATGCACCGGCAAGGATGGTAAAAGGACACGACAACAATGACGCGCGACGGACATTCGCACGCATCGCAACTGCGACCACCAACTGTCGCGATCGGTCGATCGACAGGCTCGATCGCGGGGGATCCAACGGATGAACAGCGCACCACCGACCATCGGACTCGTCATCAAGGCCGCCGCCTTCGCCGCGACCAAGCATCGCAATCAGCGCCGCAAGGATGCCGAGGCCTCACCCTATATCAACCACCCGATCGCACTCGCCGATGTCCTGGTCAATGAAGGTGGTGTCGATGACCCGATCGTGCTGTGCGCGGCCATCCTGCACGACACCATCGAGGACACCGAGACCACCGCGGCGGAGATCGAGGAGCACTTCGGGACGAGCATCAGCGCGGTCGTCCTGGAGGTCACGGACGACAAATCGCTGGCGAAGGCGGTGCGCAAGCAGCGCCAGGTCGAGCAGGCCCCACATGCCTCTCACGCGGCCAAGCTCGTCAAGCTGGCCGACAAGATCTGCAATCTCAGAGACATCCTCGGGTCACCACCCGCGGGCTGGTCCACCGAGCGCAAGCGCGCCTACATCGATTGGTCCGCGCGGGTCGTCGCCGGGCTGCGGGGGACTCACCCCGAGCTCGAGAGGATCTTCGATGGACTGCACGAGCGCGGGACCAAGCTGAGTTGAGAGACGCCGCGCGGCGGACCCCTTCCGAGCGGGCTGGCGCACCGGCCAACCGCTGCTCTCCGACGGCCCGCGTGTTGAATCAGAGCACGGGCGCGAGCAGACCAGCGAGGTCGACCCGTGCGCGCAGCCGTCGGCAGAGCATGAAGGCGCCCATGAATTTGCGGTGCAGAAACATGGTCTCGGGGGCCGGTACCGAGCCCAAGGCGCCGGCGTAGAACATCTCGCGGCCGCTGCGGTAGACCCGCTCGAACAGATCGGACTGGCCGAAGTCATAGTGCCCGCTGCCGCGCAGCGGCTCGCCGGCCAAACGCAACAGATCGATGAGTGCCGCGTCCTGCTGTCGCGGGTCGGCCTCGCCGATATAACCCAGCTCGATCGCGGCGGCACGGATCGACGCACGATCATCCGCGACCACCGCCTGGGCGAGCCGCCGATAGGCCGTGATCAGCCCGTCCGAGACCGGCACCGCCGCGCCAAAGTCCAGCAGCACCAAACGCCGATGAGTCGCATCGTAGAGATAGTTGCCGAAGTTGGGATCGGACTGCACCAGCGCGAAGTCGAACAGCTCGCGCATCGCCAAGCGCGTCAGCGCGGTGGCCGCGTGGTCGCGCTCGGCGCGGGTATAGGGCGGATCGGCCAGCCGATCGATCGGCACCCCCTCGGCAAAATCCATCGCCAGCACATGGGTGGTGGAGAGATCGCGGTGCACGGCCGGGACGATGAAATCCGGATCAGAGCCGACTCGGTCCCGATAGGCCTCGAGCGCATCGGCCTCCGCGCCATAGTCGGCCTCCTGATGGAGCTGGCGCCGAGCCCCCTCGAGATAGGGCGCGAGGTCCAGACCGGCCGGAATCATCCCCAGGGTGCGGGCGAGCAGCGCCAGGTTGTCGATGTCACTGTCGATGCTCGCCCGCACACCCGGAAACTGGATCTTGAGTGCGAGCAGGCGACCATCGCGGGTCTCGGCCCGATGGACCTGACCAATCGATGCCGCGGCCAGTGGCTTGAAATCGAACCGCTTGAAGACACCCTCCCAACCCCGGCCATACTCGCGCTCCAAGACCGCCACGAGCTGACTCATCGGCATCGGCGCGGCGCGCTCGCGCAGCTCGCTCATGATCTGCGCCGCCTCAGGCGTGAAGATGTCCGAGCCGTCCATCGACATCAGCTGACCCATCTTCATCACCGCGCCACGCATGCGCGCCAACCGCTCGGTGAACCGGCGCGTCTGCTCGGGCGAGAGTCGGATCCGTGTCGACTCGGAATGATTGCGTGAGCGCGCCAGCTCGATCAGACCCTTGACCCCGATCCCCGCGGCCAAGTCGCCGGTCGCCCGCCCCAGATGCCAGAGACGACTCAGACGTGTGCTCGGCACGGCAAGGCCAGGGCGATCGGAAAACGACGACATGATGATTCCTGATTGGTTGCTCAAAACTGGCCCGGTCGACACCGCGACCGGATCGACATGATGGACGCGGATGAGGGTTGGCGCTCGACGAGACGAGGATTCGACAGCGTCTTGGGCGATGCGGCCGACTGATCGATTTGCATCCTTGGGATGCCCCAGATCTTTTTCGGCCAGCTTGACCGAGCCGAGCGTCAGCAGGCGATCGATTGGCATCCTCAAGGATGCCCAAGGGATGCACCAGATCTTTTAGAACCCAAGGCGAAAGGCATAAGATTGGGGGCAGTGCAGCCGACTTCAAGGCCTGGCGCAGCGCACGCCACACCCGATCGGGCTGCCGCCCGGGTCCGGCGCAGGGTCGCATCATACGCGTCGGTGTCCTTGCCGCCATCGAGGCCCACATGCCAAACCACAATCCATTGCCCATGCACGTGCTGATCGCCATGGTCGCCCTGGGGGTGACCGGGGTCGAGGCAGACAGTCAGATGTCACACATCATCGATGCTGGCGAATGTGTCGAGCTCGAGATCGACGCCCAGGACGAATGGAATCGTGACCAGAGGCGCGCCCGAGACGAGGCCAGGCTGAGATACCTCCTGGTCAAGGGTGTCACCTACACATTCGAGGTCACCGATCCCGAGCCGACCTGGCAGGACTGGTGGATCAGCGCCGATCCCGAGCAAGGCTGGCCGCGCTGGTTGAGCATCCTGGGCTGGCCGTTGCACTTCTTCAACCGCCATCCTGAGAGCAACTGGTTCACCCTCGTCGGGGCGATTGGCACGGATCCGGCGCACTTCTTCAAGATCGGCATGCGCACCCGTCATAGCGCCACTGCCACCGGAGAATTCGGTGCCTTCGCCAACGATCTCCCGTCCCGAATCTTTTACGGCAACAACAGGGGCACCTTGAATCTGAGGATCTGCCGGACGCCTTGATTGAAAGACGTCCAGAGAAGTCGGGGCGTCCTCGCCCCGAGGAAGGAGGAAGGAGAAGGACGAAGGAGGAAGGAGAATGACCATGTCGATCCCGAGACAGAGCGCTCATGGCAATCACGTTCTGGCCTGCCGGCATGGGAGCATCCTCACTCGGGGCCTGGAGGCCCCGACTCCCCTGGCCTGAAGGCCCTTACTCCTCTGTCCCAAAGGCCCCGGATACCCCTGGCCTAGAGGCGCCGACGCCCCTGGACTGGAGGTCTGGACGCACCTGGCCTGGAGGCCCCGCGTCCTCTCGGGCCAAAGGCCTGGGCCATTCTCCATTCTCGAGGATGCGATTCGTTCAGAGAGGCTGTTGCCCTGGAATTGGGCTTGATCAGATCATCATCAAACAGCGATAATCCGTCGTTGTCTTGCGAGCTCCCTCGGACGGTCGGTCCATCTGTTACGGGCTCGCCCTTCCTTTCGAGACCCCAGCATGGATACCCCCGATACGAGTCTCGGCTTCGGCCAGCTCGGCCTCGCACCCGCCGTGGCCCAAGCCGTGGAGGATCTCGGTTACGAGACCGCCACCCCAATCCAAAGTCAATGCATCCCGCCACTGCTCGCCGGACGCGACCTGCTCGGCCAGGCGCAGACCGGCACCGGCAAGACCGCGGCCTTCGCCCTGCCCTTGCTCAGTCGCATCGAGCCGCAGCAGCCCGGACCCCAGGTGCTGGTGCTCACACCCACACGCGAGCTGGCCCTGCAGGTTGCCGAGGCCTTTCAAGGCTACGCGCAACATCTGAAGGGCTTTCAGGTGCTGCCCATCTACGGCGGTCAGAGCTACGGGCTGCAGCTCAGCCAGCTCAGACGCAACCCGCAAGTCATCGTCGGCACTCCCGGACGGGTGATGGATCACCTCAAGCGAGGCACCCTGGCCCTGGACCATCTCAAGACACTGGTCCTGGACGAAGCCGACGAGATGCTCAACATGGGCTTCGCGGAGGATATCGACTGGATCTTCGAGCAGACGCCGCCCGGCCGCCAGGTCGCGCTCTTCTCGGCCACCATGCCGGCGGAGATCAGACGCGTCGCCCAGACCCGACTGAGCGATCCGGTCGAGATCCGTATCCAGGCGGATTCGGAAACGGTCGCGACCATCGATCAGCATCACTGCGTGGTGACCCGCTTTCACAAGCTCGATGTCCTGACCCGCATCCTGGAGCTCGAGCCCTTCGACGGCATGCTGATCTTCGTGCGGACCAAGAACGCAACGGTCGAGCTGGCCGACAAGCTCAAGGCGCATGGTTTCGCGGCCGAGGCACTCAATGGCGACATGAATCAGGAGATGCGCGAGCGCACCGTCGAGCGGCTCAAGCAGGGCCATCTCGATATCCTGGTCGCGACCGACGTGGCCGCGCGCGGCCTGGACGTGGAGCGTCTGAGTCATGTCGTCAATTACGACATCCCGACCGACCCCTCGGCCTATGTGCACCGTATCGGACGCACCGGTCGGGCGGGCCGGGCCGGGCGTGCCATCCTACTGGTGGAGCCGCGCGAGCGCGGTCTGCTGCGCGCGATCGAGCGCACCATTCGCCGCACGGTGCCACCGATGGAGCCACCATCGGCCTCGCAGCTCAGCGCCTCGCGCGTCGACCGCTTCGTCGCCGAGTTGCGCAAGACACTCACCGAGCAGGATCTGGACTTCTTCTATCGGCTGATCGCGCGGCTGCAGAAGGAGCAAGAGCTGGAGATGCTCGACATCGCCGCGGCGCTGGCCTATCTGATGCAGCGCGAGCGACCACTCGAGGTCAAGACCGAGCTTCCGCGCCCCGAGCCGCGTCGTTTCGAGCGCGGTGAGCGCGGCGCACGCGACGAGCGGCAGGATGAGCGGCGCGGGCGCTCCTACCGCGAGGATGATCAGGGTGGGACCAGTCGTAGCGGCGAGGGTCGCGAGCGGTCGCGCTCACGCGATGCCGAAGGTCTCGTCACCTACCGCATCGAAGTCGGTCATCGTCACGGCGCCACGCCACGCGAGATCGTCGGTGCGATCGCCAACGAATCCGGCCTGGAAGGGCGATTCATCGGTCGGATCGACATCCGTGACGACCATTCGTTGGTCGATCTACCCGACGGCATGCCGCGCGAGATCTTCAACCATCTACAGCGTGTCTTCGTGCGCGGTCAGGCATTGCGCATCTCGCGGGCGGATCAGCGGGGGGGCGGGTACCGTGAGCGCGAGGGTGGCTGGTCGGGACGCGATGGCGCACCACGCCCACCACGTGATGATCGAGGCCGCGCACACGCCGACCGTCCATCCTTTGCACGCAAAGCGCGCGACGGTGATGCAGCCGCGGAGCGGCGACGCAAACGCGAGACCTAACCGCGGACGGCTGCGAGCCGCCCGCGGTCGAGGATCAATCCGGGGCGGCCGAGCGCTCCATCGCTGCGGCCTTCGCGAGCACCATGGACTCGAGATCGCGCTTGAATCGAGCGATTCGCTCCAAGATTTGCGCATCCGCGGCACCGAGGATCTGGGCGGCGAGGATTCCCGCATTCTTGGCGCCATTGATGGCGACCGTCGCCACCGGCACGCCCGCGGGCATCTGCACGATCGACAGCAGCGAGTCCTGCCCTGAGAGGGTCGCGCTCTTCACCGGCACCCCGATCACCGGCAGCGGCGTGATGGCCGCGACCATCCCGGGCAGATGCGCCGCCCCTCCGGCACCGGCGATGATCACCCGCAGGCCGCGCGCGACCGCCGTCTCGGCATAGTCGTACAGTCGTCGCGGGGTGCGATGGGCCGAGACGATGGTCATCTCATAGTGCACGCCGAGCTCATCGAGCACGCTGGCGGCCTCGCGCATCACCGGCAGATCCGAATCGCTGCCCATGATGATACCGACCCGCGCCGCGCCGGTCGTCGAGGACGGGATGGGGGTCGCTGAGGTCATGGATGGTCCTCTCCGGAAATCTCGATGAGTCGACTGACCCGCTCGGCCTTCGCGCGGGCCTGCTCGATGTCGCGGTCCAGCACGGTGACGTGACCCATCTTGCGCAATGGCGCCGTCGCCGCCTTGCCATAGAGATGCAGACAGACGCCGGGGATCGCCAGCGCCTCGGTCAGGCCCTTGATGATCGGACGGCCGCGATGGCCTGGCGCGCCGAGCAGGTTGATCATGGCCGCCGGACAGAGCTGCTCGGTCGAGCCGAGCGGCAGACCCACGACGGCGCGCAGATGCTGCTCGAACTGATCGGTCACATTGGCCTCGATGGTGTGATGGCCGGAGTTGTGTGTGCGCGGCGCGACCTCGTTGACCAAGAGCTCACCGGCTTCGGTGAGGAACATCTCGATCCCGAAGATGCCAACCCCGCCCAGCGCATCGATCGTGCGCACCGCCAACTGCTCGGCCGCGACGGCGATCTCGTGCGGAATTTGCGCGGGGGCGAGCAGCAGATTCAGGATGTTGGCACCAGGACGAAAGCGCATCTCCACGGCTGGATAGCAACGATGGTCGCCGTCGAGTCCGCGCGCGACCAGAACGCCCAGCTCCTTGGCGGCGGGAATGAAGCGCTCGACCAGCGACGGCACCGCAAGATGATTCGCATACTCGTCGGGACCGCGCAGGATGGCGACACCGCGACCATCATAACCACCCCGACAGGCCTTCTGGACCAAGGGATAGCCGAAGGCCTCGAAGGCCGCGGCCGAGGGCTCGGGCATGGCCTCGAAGGATGCGGTCGGGATCCCGGCACGCCGCAGCGCCTGTTTCTGGGTCAGCTTGTCCTGGATCAAGGCCAACACCGTCGGCGCCGGTTGGATGTTGTGACCCTCGCGCCCGAGTTGGATCAGCGTCGCGGCATCGATGTCCTCGATGTCGAAGGTGACGACATCGCAGGATTCGGCCAGCTCGCGCAGTTTGGCGGGGTCATGATAGTCACCAACGATCTGATGGCCCGCCACCTGTCCCGCCGGAGAGCCCGGCGTCGGATCCAGCACCGCGCAGGTGCAGCCGATCCGTTTGGCGGCCTTGGCCATCATGCGGCCGAGCTGACCGCCGCCGATGATGCCGATTCGTGCTATGGGTAGAGGGAAGACGTCCATGGCGCCAATGATCGACGGTCGGAGCAAAATTGGAAAGCCCTAAATCCAGCTACTGGACCCAGGCACGCCAGATAGTGCTATCCTTCGGTTCGCGGCGCAACGTTGCAGGCTGATCAGGTTGTCGAGCGCATGAATCTATTGTTCGTGATCCTCATCCCCTTCATCGGCGCGGGTCTGGCTGCCGGCGTGTCACGCTTTGGTCGTCTCCAATCGGCCTGGACGGCCGGAGCAGTGACGCTCTTGGCGATGATCCTGCTGATGCCGAGCGTCGCCGCGCCCTTCCACGGCGAGACCATCATCCAACGATTGCCTTGGCTACCGGGTCTGGGGATCGACTTGGTCGTTCGCCTGGACGGCTTGGGGCTGCTGTTCGCCTCGATGATCCTGGGGATGGGTCTGCTGATCATCCTCTACGCGCGCTACTATCTGGCCGAGACCGACTGCATGGGTCGGTTCTACGCCTATCTGTTGCTCTTCATGGGCTCGATGCTTGGCATCGTGCTCTCTGAAAACCTCATCCTGCTCCTCATGTTCTGGGAGCTGACGAGCCTCTCATCCTTCCTGCTGATCAGCTACTGGCAGTATCGCGAGGACGCGCGCACCGGTGCACGCATGGCGCTCGCGGTCACCGGGCTCGGTGGACTGGCGATGCTCGGTGGCTTCGTGCTGCTGGGCGAGATCGCTGGCAGCTATGAGCTGTCGGTGATCCTGGCCTCCGGTGATCTGATCCGCGCCGACCCGCGTTATCCCCTGATCCTGGTACTGATCCTGCTTGGCATCTTCACCAAGTCGGCCCAGTTTCCATTCCATTTCTGGCTGCCGCATGCGATGGCGGCACCCACCCCGGTCTCGGCCTATCTGCACTCGGCCACCCTGGTGAAGGCCGGCGTCTTCCTCTTGGGGCGTCTCTTTCCGGTCCTCTCCGGCACGCCCGAGTGGTCGGTATTGGTCATGGGCGCGGGTCTGACGACACTCTTGATCGGTGCCTACTTCGCGCTCTTCAAGCACGACCTCAAGGGTCTGCTGGCCTACTCGACGATCAGTCATCTGGGCCTCATCACCTTACTCTTCGGCATCGGCACACCGCTCGCCGCGGTCGCCGCGGTCTTCCACATCATCAATCACGCCACCTTCAAGGCCTCGCTCTTCATGGCCGCGGGCATCATCGACCATGAGTGCGGGACGCGTGACATGCGTCGTATCAATGGGCTGTGGCGATACATGCCCTACACGGGCACGCTCGCGATGGTCGCCGCCGCCGCGATGGCCGGTGTGCCGCTCTTCAATGGCTTCCTCTCCAAGGAGATGTTCTTCGCGGAGACCGTGAGCTATTCGGCTCAGACACCGGCCGAGCTGTTCCTGCCGATCGCGGTCGTCGCCGCCGGCGCACTGGCCGTCGCCTACTCGCTGCGCTTCATCCATGACGTCTTCTTCAACGGCGAGCCGGTCGACCTGCCCAAGACGCCGCACGAGCCGCCGCGTTGGATGATGGTCCCGGTCGAGACGCTCGTGCTGGCCTGTCTGCTGGTTGGCATCCTGCCAGGCCTGACCGTCGAGCCGCTGCTCAACGTCGCCGCCGCTGGCGTGCTCCAGTCCGCCACACCACAGCACGACCTCGCCATCTGGCACGGCGTCAACGCGGCACTCATCATGAGCGTGCTCGCCCTGCTGGGCGGCCTCGTCATCTATGCCGGACGCCGACCACTGTTCGAATTGGCAGCCGATCTGGAGGGACGGCTGAGCGCCAAGGCGATCTACGACTGGCTCCTGGGCCGGCTGCTTGCACTCGCTGGCGCGCTGACTCGCGCACTGGACAAGGGATCACTGCAACGGATGATCCTCATCCTGGTCGCCGCCGCGCTGGTTCTGGGCGGGGTCGGCTTCCTCGGCGTCTCGGCTCCGCTCACCGGCATGGCCGAGCGGATGCCCGCGGATCCAGTCAGCCTGGTCGTCACCTTCGCGATGGTGGCGGTGGCCATCGCGACGGTGATCCTGCACCGGCAGCGCCTGACCGCCTTGATCGTCATGGGCGCGCTCGGTCTGTTCCTCGCCCTGATCTTCGTCAAGTTCTCGGCCCCGGACCTGGCCTTGACCCAGCTCTCGGTCGAGGTGGTGACCATCGTCCTACTGCTGCTGGCGCTCTATTTCCTGCCCCAAGCGAGCCCGACCGAGTCGAGCTGGCCACGCCGCGCGCGCGACATCGGCATCGCCGTCCTGGCCGGCGGTGGCGCGGCGGCACTCACCTGGTCCATCCTCACCCGCCCCGCCGAAAGCATTGCCGATTTCTTCCTGGCCAATAGCGTGCCGGGTGGCGGCGGAACCAATGTGGTCAACGTCATCCTGGTCGACTTCAGAGGTTTCGATACGCTCGGCGAGATCTCGGTCCTGGCACTGGCCGGGCTCGGAATCTATGCCATGCTCAAGGATCTGCGCCTCCCCGGGCCGATGCAAGACAGCCGTGGACAACCCTGGAACTGGGACATGCACCCGGCGATCATGGCGACCCTGACCCGCCTGTTGCTCCCGCTGGCCCTGCTGGTGTCGGTCTTCATCTTCCTGCGTGGACACAATCTGCCTGGCGGCGGATTCATCGCCGGTCTCATCACCGCGGTCGCGCTCATCATGCAGTACCTGGCCAACGGGGTGGAGTGGACACACAATCGCATCACCGCCAATCTGCACCCACTGATCGGGTCTGGCTTGATGATCGGCCTGCTCACCGGGTTGGCCAGCCTGCTGCTCGGCTACCCCTTCCTGACCTCGACCTTCACCCATGTGCATTGGCCGATCATCGGTGAATTCGAGTTGGCATCGGCCATCGCCTTCGATCTCGGGGTCTATCTGGTGGTGGTCGGCGCGACGCTGCTGATCCTCGTCCATCTGGGTCTGATGCACAGTGCCAGCCACCCGGATTCGCCGGCGTCCGCGACGCCATCGCACCGCTAGGGAGTCGTCATCGGTGGAAGCCTTGATCGCCTTGATCGTCGGTGTCTTGACTGCGTGCGGGGTATATCTCGCGCTGCGCGGGCGCACCTTCCCGCTGGTCCTCGGACTGACCCTGCTGTCCTACGCCGTCAACCTCTTTCTCTTCGTCTCCGGGCGCCTGACCATCGGGCAGCCAGCGGTGATCACCGACTCGGCCGTCGGCTATGCCGATCCACTGCCACAAGCGCTCGTGCTGACCGCCATCGTCATCAGCTTTGGCATGACCGCCTTCATCATCATGCTCGCCTTGAAGGCGCGCGCTGAATTGGGCACCGATCAGGTCGACGGCAGGCCCGACGCGGAGACCCCAGGATGAGTCATCTCGTCATCGCACCGGTCATCTTCCCGCTGCTGGCCGGGACACTCTTGCTGCTCCTGCGCCGCGTCATCAGTCTGCGGGTGCGCCGACAGCTCAATCTGTTGGCCCTGGTGGTCGGTGTGATCCTGGCGGTGCGCTTGCTCTTGGAGGTCAGCGATGGGACGATCCTCGTCTACGCGCTCGGCAACTGGCCAGCACCCTACGGAATCGTCCTGGTCGCGGATCGACTGAGCGCCTGGATGCTGCTCGTCACTGCGCTGCTCGCCTGCTTCGCCATGCTCTACGCGGTGCGCGGCACGGATGCCGGCAGTCGGCACTTTCACCCGCTTTTTCAGCTGCAGCTGTTTGGTCTCTACGGGGCCTTCCTGACCGGCGATCTGTTCAACCTCTTCGTGTTCTTCGAGATCCTGCTGCTCGCCTCCTATGGTCTGTTGCTGCATCGCGGCGGGGCCGAGCGGGTGCGCGCCGGACTCCATTTCGTCGCCCTGAACCTGGCCGGCTCGACGCTCTTTCTCTTCGCGCTCGGGACCATCTACGGCATCACCGGCACGCTCAACATGGCTGATCTCGCGCTCGAGGTCACCCGAACGAGCCCGGACGACCTGGGTGTCGTGCGCGCGGCCGGGCTGCTGCTGTTCGGCGTCTTCGCACTCAAGAGCGCCTTGGTGCCACTCTATCTCTGGCTGCCAGCGGCCTACTCGGAGACCTCTGCGCCGGTAGCGGCGCTCTTCGCCATCATGACCAAGGTCGGCGCCTATGCCATCCTCCGGGTCTATACGCTCATCTTCGGACCCGAGGCCGGCCCGGTAGCCGATCTGATCGCGCCCTGGCTGCTGCCAATGGCGCTCGTCACCATCATGGTCGCGACGCTGGGCGTGCTGGCGGCACAGGCACTCCGCCGCCAAGTCGCCTATCTGGTCGTGGTCTCGGTCGGTCTGCTGCTCACCGCCTTCGCACTGGGGACACCGGCTGGGATCGCCGCCGGACTCTACTATCTGGCGCATACCACCTTCGCCGCGGCGGCCTTCTTCCTGCTGGCCGATGTCATCTGCATGGGGCGTGGCCCACTGCGTGATCGTCTGGATCCAGGCCCAGTGATCGCCAATGCCAAGCTCATCGGCGCGCTCTTTTTCATCACCGCCATCCTGGTCGCCGGTCTGCCCCCGCTCTCCGGCTTCATCGGCAAGTACATGCTACTGCGCGCGGCCGTGGACACATCGAGCATGCCCTGGGTCTTCGCGGTGGTGCTGAGCGCGGGACTCCTGGGAATCATCGCACTGGCGCGCACTGGCAGTCTCCTCTTCTACCGTGCCACCGGTACCATCGAGCGCGCCAGCACGCATGGGCGCGCCGCGCCGGGGCCGAACTGGGGCCGACTGCTGCCCATCATGGGACTGCTCGGGCTCTGCCTGGCACTCCTGATCTGGGCCGATCCAGTCTACGAATTCACTCGCGCGGCGGCCGATCAAGTGCTGACCCCGAGTGACTATATTCGCGCCGTGCTTGGCGATGCGACGACCGACCTCAGCGGCGAGCCACTCGCCCCGATCACCGCGGCGCCGGACCGGACGGCCGGCGTCACCTTGGACTGATCCGTCATGAAGCACCCCCTGCTCCCGCATCCCATCCTCACGCCCATGCTGGCGATCGTGTGGCTGCTCTTGGCCAACAGCATCGCCCCTGGGCATCTCCTTCTCGGGCTGATCCTGGGATGGGCGATCCCCTTGTTCACGCTGCGCTTCTGGCCGGAACGGGTGCACATCCATCGGCCCATGACGCTGCTGCGCTTTCTCGGGGTGGTGATGTATGACATCCTGGTCGCCAACATTGCGGTCGCCGCGCTCATCCTGGGCGGTTCCCGCACCGTGAAACCGGCCTTCGTCAAGGTACCGCTCGATCTGCGTTCGGATCTCGCCATCAGTCTATTGGCCAACACGGTCTCGCTGACACCCGGGACCGTTTCGGCCTGGCTCAGCCCGGATCGCACCCGACTGATCGTCCACGGCCTGAAGGTCGAGAACCCCGCGGCCCTGGTCGCCGAGATCAAGTGTCGCTACGAGGCCCCCCTGAAGGAGATCTTCGAGCCATGTTGAGCATCGCCGTCCTCGCCGGATTCGCGCTGGTCTCGGGTGCACTCCTGCTGAGCCTGTGGCGCCTGTTGAAGGGACCGGACAAACCAGATCGGATCCTGGCGCTGGACACACTCTACATCAACACGATCGCCCTGCTGGTGCTGCTCGGGATCCATCTGGGTAGCTCGCTCTATTTCGTCGCGGCGCTGCTGATCGCATTGATGGGCTTCGTCGGCACCGTGGCCTTGTGCAAATATCTGCTGCGTGGCGATATCATCGAATGATGGCGGCGCCCCCACTGTGCCGCATGGGGACGGACTGGGCCATGACGCGCAACGGTCCGCGGCGCCGGCTCACTCGACGGTCGCTGCGCATCGGATGGCGATCGCTACTCGGAGCAACGCTCAATGCTCGACATCATCCTCTCGATCCTGATCCTCATCGGCGCGGCCTTCACCTTCATCGGCTCATTGGGTCTGGCGCGACTCGATGACTTCTACTCCCGTCTGCATGGACCGACCAAGGCCACGACGCTCGGTGTCGGTGCGCTCCTGATCGCCTCCGTGGTCTTTTTCAGCACGCGCGGCGAAGGGCTGAGTCTCCAGGAGATCCTGGTCACACTCTTTCTCTTCATCACCGCGCCGGTCAGCGCGCATCTGCTGGCCAAGGCGGCGCTGCATCTGCGAGTGCGCTCATTGGCTCCACCACCCGCGGAGACACAGGATTCATTCACCGACACCCGGTCGCGCGACACCGATTGACGAAGACGTCGCCGACCCGAGATCACAGGCCATCGGACCAGCCACGCGATGATCATCCTCGGTATCGACACGGGGGGAACCTTCACCGACCTGGTGCTCTGGCGCGACGGCTCGATCCAGACCCACAAGGTCCTCTCGACACCCGCCGCCCCCGAGCAGGCGATCTTGGCGGGGATCCGTGACCTCGGTCTGACGACCACGGGTCTGCGGATCATCCATGGCAGCACGGTGGCGACCAATGCGGTCCTCGAAGGCAAGGGCGCACGCACGCTCTATGTCACCAATCGAGGACTCGGCGACCTCCTCACCATTGGCCGGCAGGCGCGCCCGGATCTCTACGACCTGCAGCCGCAGCCACGCTCGCCCCCCGTTGCGCCCGAGCTCTGCCACGAGACCGGCGGACGACTGGGTGCCGATGGGCAATGGATCGAGCCCTTGACCGCGGATGATCTCGCGGCACTCGACTCGGCGCTGACCCGACTTGAACCCGAGGCGGTCGCGATCAACCTGCTCTTCTCCTATCTCAACGATGCCGCCGAGCGGCAGATCGAGGCAGCGCTCCCAGCAGGGCTCTTCGTCGCCCGCTCATCCGAGGTGTTGCCGGTGAGCGGTGAATACGAGCGCGGGATCGCCACCTGGATCAATGCTCGAGTCGGCCCACTGGTGGAGCGGTATCTCGAGCGTCTGGTCAATGGACTGCCCGATGCACGGGTCGCCGTGATGCAGAGCAGCGGCGAGGCCGTTGCGGCCAGCCAGGCGGCGCGTCATTCAGCGCGGCTGCTGCTCTCGGGTCCAGCAGGCGGTCTCGCCGGCGCGGCCTTCGCCACGGTCAGCGCAGGGGCGCCGCGACTGCTGACCTTCGACATGGGCGGCACCTCCACCGATGTCGCGGTCATCGACGGCGAGCCGCGACTGACCACTCAGACACGCATCGCTGATTATCCCATCGCGCTGCCGATGGTCGACATGCACACCATCGGCGCCGGCGGCGGATCCATCGCGCGTCTGGATGCGGGTGGCATGTTGAGGGTCGGACCCGCCTCGGCCGGGGCCGATCCAGGACCGGCCTGCTACGGCCGCGGCGGACAGGAGGCGACGGTCACGGATGCCAATCTGGTGCTCGGCCGATTGGATCCGGATGGCTTCCTGGGCGGGCGCATGCGCCTGGATCTGGCGGCGGCTCGCACGGCCATCGGCGGACTCGCGCACGCGATGGGACTCACGCTCGCCGAGGCGGCACTCGGGGTGATTCGACTCGCCGACGAGCAGATGTCACGCGCCTTGCGTGTCATCTCGGTGCAGCGCGGCCTGGACCCGCGCGACTTCATCCTGACCTCCTTCGGTGGGGCGGGTGGACTCCATGTCTGCGCCCTGGCCGAGTCACTCGGCATGACGCGCGCCGTGGTCCCAGTGCATGCAGGGGTCCTCTCGGCGCTCGGGATGCTGGTCACACCACCAGGGCGCACGCTCACACGCACCCGACTCGGACTGCTCGCCGAGCTGGATGATCGCGAAATCGGCGCGGCACTCGATGCGCTGACCGAATCCGGGATGAGCGAGCTGGAGCAAGAAGGACAGGCGCGGAGCACCTTGCGGATCGAGCACTCACTGGACCTGCGCTACCTTGGTCAATCACATCCACTGAATCTACCCTGGACGGGCATCCGCTCGTGTACCGACGCCTTTCACCAAGCCCATCGGCAGGCCTACGGATATCCGCTTCAGCTGCCGGTCGAGCTGGTCAATCTTCGCACCCGGATCCGTGGGGCGGCTCCCGAGCTTGAGCTCCCCCGCATCCCCCGGACGGCCCACTCGGCACCCCATCGATCCATCCCCGCCCATGGCTGCCCGGCACCCGTGCCCATCCTGTCCCGCGAAGCACTCACACAGGGACATCAGCTCTCCGGCCCGGCCATCATCACGGATGCGCTGGCGACGACCTGGCTCGCCCCTGGCTGGGTGGCGTGGCTCGACGCAGTCGGGAATCTGCTACTGGAGGTCGACGCCTCAGCGCCGAGTGGCGTTGCGCTCACTCAACTCGGCGAGGAGTCCATCGAGCCCGCGGCTCTGGACAACGGCGGTGAATTGACTGCGATAGGAGGCGAGTAGGCTGATCTCCTGGACCGCCACGTCATAGGCACGCCAGCGTCCGTCGACCCGGGCCATGCGATAGTCGACACGGATCGGCTGTCCGCCCGGTTGCTTGACCTCGGTGCGCACGATCGTGCGATCGACATCGGGCGCCAGTGACATGGGCAGGAAACGGACCTCCCAGGCGCTGAGCGAATCCAGCGCCGAGGCATAGGTCTGGATCAACAAGCGTTGAAACTCGGCTTGAAACTGTCGACGTTGCTCGGGTGTCGCCTCGCGCCAATAGGGGCCTAGCGCCAAGGCCGAGACCCGCGCCAAGTCGACGTGGGGCAGGAAGAGCTCGTCGACGAGCCGGTGGACAAAGGCCGGATCTGTCTTGAGCAGTGTGCGATCCTCACGCAGCACCTGCATCAGCCCATCCGAGACCTGCTGGATGATGCGCTGTGGCTCATTGAGCCCGGCACTCGCGAACAGGGGCGAAACAATCAGACATTGGAGGAGCAGGACCATCGCCCACTGGGCTGAAGCCTTCTTAGAGATCGTCATCATGGTATCAGTCACAACCGCTTCGGATTCTGAGTCAAGTTATACTGAGACCCTGAAATGAGCAACAGGGTTTCGGCCCGGCGCATCTGGATCGTGATCACTCACGACTCGAACGCGGCGGCCTGGCCAGGGCCCACCGACACCGCGATCGCAACGGGTGAGATTCAGAGAGGAGTACACCATGGTCCCAGCCGATCTCGAGCAGTTCTTCAGCAACGACCGCTTCGCCGCGCATGTCGGCATCGAGCTCACAGCGGCCGCTCCGGGCCGGGCGACGGCTCGACTCCAGGTCCAGGACCATCACCTGAACGCGGTTGGGGTCGTCCATGGCGCGGCCATCTTCAGTCTGGCCGACCTGGTCTTCGCCGTGGCCTCCAATTCGCATGGCACGGTCGCGCTGGGTGTCAACGTCGCCATCTCCTATCTGAGCGCGGCGCGCGCAGGAACCCTGATCGCCACGGCCGAGGAGGTCTCGATCAATCCCAAGCTCGCCACCTATCTGATCCATGTCCACGACCAAGACCACAAGCTGATCGCGCTCTTTCAAGGAACGGTCTATCGCAAGCGCGAGGCCCTGGACACGGTGGTGCGCTGAGCCGGGCGCACCGGGGCGAGCCATCATCAAATGGCTTGATCATCCATCGATAGGCCCCTACCATGCTCGATCAGCGCCGTTCGTGCTCAGTACCTGATGATGTCGCGGTTCCAGTGGTCGTGACCGAGCGGATTCAATGGCTGATGCATTGACACTCGATGAGATGCCGCACATCACCGGGTCGACCACGACATGACCTATTTCCTGGTACTGTTTTCGTCCCTCGTGATCTTCTGGCTCCTGCTCTCGGGCTACTGGAGCAATGGTCTATTGATCGGCCTCGGAATCACCTCATCCTTGCTGGTGGCTTGGCTCGGCGTACGCGCGCAGCCATCGAGCAAGACAGCCAACCTCGGGGCCGTGTGGCGTCTGATCCCCTACTGGTGGTGGCTCATGATCGAGATCGTCAAGAGTAATCGAGACGTCGTGCGACGGATCTGGTGGCCAGAGCGCTATCCGATCAGCCCCTCTCAGGACCGGCTCGCGCTGAGTCAAGAAACCCCACTCGGACGGACCATCTACGCTCAATCGATCACGCTCACCCCGGGCACGGTGGCCATCGAGGTCGCGGGTGGCAAGGTTCTCGTCCACGCGCTGACACGAGAAGGGCTCGAGGAGCTGCGGCGTGGCGAGATGGATCGACGTGTCAGCTGGGTCGAGCGAGGCAGGCGATGACCCTGATCTATGCCGGCGCCGCGCTCGGGATCCTTGTCGTGATGCTGTTGGCATTGATCCGTGGCTTCATCGGTCCGAGCGTCTACGACCGGGTGCTGGCCGCCAATGCCTTCGGGACCAAGACCGTGCTCCTCCTCGCGGTCTACGGTTTCCTGACCGATCGACCGGATTTTCTCGATATCGCCATCACCTATGCGCTGATGAATTTCATCGGTGTGATCATCCTGCTGAAATTCGTCGAGCGAACCTCGCGGGAGAATGGGAGATGAGCCTGCTCTGGGATCTCTTGACCACCGTCCTGCTCGCCGGAGGGGTCTTCCTCGGGGTCTCCGGGGCCTGGGGAATGATTCGATTCCCCGACTTCTACACCCGCATCCACGCCGTCGGTGTCACCGACACCCTGAGCGCCGGACTGATCTTGGGCGGCTTGATGCTCCAATCCGGATTCACCCTGGTCACGGTCAAGCTGGTCTTCATCCTGCTCTTCCTCTGGCATACCAGCCCGGCGGCGAGCCACGCGCTCGCGCGCGCCGCGCGGCAGGATGGCTTGCAACCACAGCTTGCGCAGCGAGGAGAGCCGCCATCGAGCACCTGATCACAGTCGCGCTTCTGCTCATGCTGGTCGCCACCGCCACCGCGGCGCTCTGGATCAGAAGCCTCTTCGCGGTGACCATGCTGTTCAGCATCTACAGCCTGCTCGCCGCCAGCCTCTTCATCACCTTGGACGCGGTGGACGTGGCCTTCACCGAGGCCGCGGTCGGCGCTGGCATCTCCACTGTCCTGGTGCTGACGACCCTGGCACGCACCGGCTATCGTCAGAGGCTGCGCGCACAATCCGTTGCGTTGCCGATGACCGTGGTCATCGTCACCGGCGCGGTCCTGATCTGGGGCACTGCGGACATGCCGCGCTTCGGTGATCCATTGGCCCCTGTCCATCAACACGTGGCGCCCCGCTATATCGAGGATTCTCCACACGAGATCGGGATGCCGAATATGGTCACCTCGATCCTGGCCTCCTACCGCGGCTTCGACACGCTCGGAGAGACCGCGGTGATCTTCACCGCTGGCGTCGGCGTGCTGGCGCTGTTGGGCATCCGGCGCCGCGCGCCGACGCGCGCCCAGTCGCCCGAGGATGCCAGCCGCCCGAGCGAGTCGGAGAGCGAGCATGGATAAGGACGAGATCATTGGCGTCATCGCCAAGCTGCTCTTCCCCTTCATCCTGCTCTTCGCGCTCTATGTGCAATTCCATGGCGACTTCGGTCCAGGCGGCGGCTTTCAGGCCGGGGTCATCTTTGCCGCCGGGATCATCCTGTACGCGCTCGCAGTCGGCCTGGAGCATGCCATGGCACTGGTCCCGCCAGCCCTGCTCAGACCGCTGATGGCCATCGGGGTCCTGATCTACGGTGGCGTCGGTCTGCTGGGCATGCTGCGCGGTGGGCACTATCTCAACTACTCGGTCTTGGCCCATGATCCACTGCACGGCCAGCATTACGGGATCCTGTTCGTCGAGTTGGGTGTCGGCATCACCGTCGCATCGGTCATGCTGATGATCTTCTATGCCTTCATGGCACGGTTGGACTGAGATGGAGCTACTCGGCAAGTTCAATTATTGGGTCATCTTCATCCTGATGATGATCGGCTTCTATGTGGTCATCGCCCGCGGCAACCTGGTCACCAAGATCATTGGTCTCAACGTCTTTCAAACCTCGGTCTTCCTGCTCTACATCTCGATGGGCAAGGTCGCCGGCGGAACCGCGCCCATCCTGCATGTCGAGGGCGCGGTCTATTCCAATCCACTGCCACACGTGTTGATCCTCACGGCCATCGTCGTGGGGGTGGCCACCACGGCCCTGGGTCTCGCGCTCGCGGTGCGCATCAAGGATGCCTACGGAACCGTCGAGGAGGACGAGATCTACGCCAAGGACAAGCGCGCGTGATCACCGAGAACCTTCCGGCCCTGCAAGTGGTGCTGCCACTGCTGGGCGCGCCGCTTTGTCTGCTCCTCGGACGTGGGCGTGGCGCCTGGTTGCTCACCACGCTCATCGCTTGGATCGGGTTGGCCATCAGCCTCACCCTGGCCTGGCTGGTCAAGGATGGCGAGGTCATCCGTTATGCCTTCGGTGATTGGCCGGCACCCTGGGGCATCGAGTTGGTGGTCGATCGCCTCTCGGCCTATGTCTTGCTGATGGTCTCGCTGATCGCCGCGCTCGTGATCCCCTACGCCAGACGCAGCGTGGAGCGAGAGATCCCCCCCGAGCAGCAGACGCTGG
Organism: Gammaproteobacteria bacterium; assembly: GCA_009929855.1. GTDB lineage: Bacteria > Pseudomonadota > Gammaproteobacteria > Chromatiales > Chromatiaceae > Thiocapsa. The sequence goes on along the minus strand of RZZN01000008.1, from coordinate 51,407 downwards.
TGTTCACGCTGCTGCTGCTGTGTCTCGCCGGCCTGCTCGGCATGACCATCACCGGCGATGCCTTCAATCTCTTCGTATTGCTGGAGGTCTCCTCACTCTCGACCTACGCGCTGATCAGTCTCGGCAAGGACCGCCGAGCGCTCACCGCGGCCTATCAATACCTCATCATGGGCACGATCGGCGCGACCTTCTTCATCATCGGGGTGGGCCTACTCTACATGATGACCGGCACGCTCAACATGGCCGATCTGGCGCAGCGGATCGACCCACTGGAGCACAGCCGCACCCTCCGCACAGCATTCGCCTTCATCACGGTGGGTCTGGCCCTGAAGCTGGCCATGTTTCCATTGCATCTCTGGCTCCCCAACGCCTATACCTTCGCCCCATCGGTCGTGACCGCCTTCCTGGCGGCCACTGCGACCAAGGTCGCGCTCTACGCGATGATCCGATTCATCTATACGGTCTTCGGCGGGGGTTTCAGCTTCACCGCCATGCATCTGGAATGGCTCCTGCTCCCGTTCGCCGCGGCGGGTGTCCTGATCGCCTCGGTGGCCGCAGTCTTCCAGCAAGATGTCAAGCGTCTGCTGGCCTATTCATCGGTCGCGCAGATCGGCTACATGATGTTGGGCCTCGGCATGGCCAGCCTCACTGGACTCACCGCCTCACTCTTGCACATCTTCAATCACGCCATGATGAAGGGCGCACTCTTTCTCGCCCTGGGCGCCATCATCTATCGCATCGGCAGCAGCGATCTCGATGAGCTGGCGGGGATCGCCCGGCAGATGCCTCTGACCATGGCGGCATTCGTGATCGGCGGCTTGAGTCTGATCGGAGTTCCGCTCACCGTGGGATTCCTCTCCAAGTGGTACCTGATCCTCGCGGCCATGGAGCGTGGCTGGTGGCCACTGGTCGTGCTGGTGTTGATCAGCTCGCTGATCGCGGTGGTCTACATCTGGCGAGTGGTGGAATCGGCCTACTTCCGCGAGCGCCCCAGCGGCGCGCTCGTCGTGTCCGAGGCGCCCATCTCGTTGCTGGCGCCAACCTGGATCCTGGTGCTCGCCAATCTCTATTTCGGCATCGACTCGAGTCTCACCACTGGCTTTGGTGGTGCGGCGGCGCGCACCCTGTTCGGAGCTGGATGATGGACTGGGACGCCTTGCGCATCATCCTGGCGCTGACATTGCCCCTGCTCGGGGTGCTCGGGATCCTCCTCGCCCGCCACTGGCCCAACCGGCGCGAGGCCGTCACCCTGATCACCGCCAGCCTGCTCCTGTTGATCGTCTCGAGCCTACTGGCAAGCGTCCTCGGCGGCGCCCGTCCGACTTGGACACTCGGCGAGATCATCCCCGGCATCAGGGTCGCGTTCCACGTCGAGCCGCTCGGCATGCTGTTCGCCACCATCGCCACCCTCCTCTGGCCGATCGCCTCGCTCTACTCGATCGGCTACATGCGCGGGAATCGCGAAGGACACCAAACCCGGTTCTATGTCTTCTTCGCGCTCTCGATCTGGGCCACGCTGGGCCTGGCCTTCTCGGCCAATCTCGTCACCCTCTTCATCTTCTACGAGATCCTGACACTCTCGACCTACCCGCTCGTCACCCACAAGGGCGATCAGGCGGCACAGCAAGGCGGGCGGACCTATCTCGGATTGTTGATCGCCACCTCGATCGGTCTGCTCCTGCCGGCGATCGTCTGGACCTGGGCCCTGACCGGCACCACCGATTTCGTCCCCGGGGGCATCCTCGCCGGGACGCTTGAAGGACCCTTGCTCGGACTCCTGCTCGGACTCTTCATGTTCGGGATCGGCAAGGCCGCATTGATGCCACTGCACCGCTGGCTGCCGGCCGCGATGGTGGCACCGACTCCGGTCAGCGCACTCTTGCATGCCGTGGCCGTGGTCAAGGCGGGCGTCTTCAGCATCCTCAAGGTGATCCTCTACATCTTCGGGATCGAGACACTCTCCGGGGAGTCCTGGGCAGAGTGGCTGCTCTACGTGGCCAGCTTGACCATCATCCTGGCCTCGCTGATCGCGCTGCGTCAGGACAATCTGAAGAAGCGACTCGCCTACTCGACGGTCAGTCAACTGGCGTATGTCACCCTGGGCGCGGCCATCCTCGCCCCCATCTCGGCGATCGGCGCGGCCATGCACATCGCGGCCCACGCCTTCGGCAAGATCACCTTGTTCTTCGCCGCCGGCGCGATCTACACGGCCGCGCACAAGACCGAGATCTCGCAGCTTCAAGGCATCGGCTGGCGTATGCCCTGGACCATGGGTGCCTTCGCGATCGGCGCGCTCTCCATGATCGGGGTACCACCGGCAGCGGGTTTTCTCTCCAAGTGGTACCTGTTGCTCGGCGCCTTCGAGACGGATCGGATATTGGTCGTGATGGTCATCATCCTCTCGACGCTGTTGAACGCGGCCTATTTCTTGCCAATCCTGGTGCGCGCCTTCAGCCCGCCCGATCCGGCGGCCCCGCCCGCTCACCACGGCGAGGCGCCACGACCGATCCTGATCGCCCTCACCGCCACCGCGACACTGACGATCCTGCTCTTCTTCTTCCATCAGATCCCATTGGATCTGGCGCGGGCGATGGTTGCGGACTGAGGCGCGTGGCAGGGATCCTGGGGATGCGCGTGCCGGGCGGTGGCAAGCCGAATCGCGTGCGCTGGCTGATCGAGTGGGCCCGGCCATCGGCAGGCATCGGGAGATGCTGCCCGCTCGATCTGAATCGAAACGTCGCCTCGTCGAGCACGCACGGACGGGCTTTGCAAGCAGAGGATCCTCCATGGCCGAACAGATACACTGGCTCTATCGCAAGGAGAATCGACCGAAGCTTTGGGCGATTCAGATCACGATCCTGGCGCTGACACTGCTGCCGGGTCTCTTCATCCAGGTGCATCATCATTTTCCGGCGGAGCGCTTCAGCCTGGATACCAGTCCGGGTTTCTTCGCCTGGTTCGGATTCATCAGCTGCGCCTGGATGGTGGCCCTGGCCAAGTTTCTTGGCCGTTTCATCAAGCGCGACGATACCTACTACGATGCTTAAGCCAGCCTTGCCGCCCATGCTCGGCGTGCTTGCGAGACCGGTGCGAGAAACGGCGCACCGCAAGCCGATCGCCACCGCACTCACGCTCCTGGCATTGGGATCACTGCTGTTGTGGCGCCTCTTTCCACCCGGCCTGGTGATGATCCTTGGCGCCGCGCTCATTCCATTCGTGACCGCCGAGACCCGCCGCGCCTTGGTGCTGGGGCTGCCCATCCTGACCCTGGTCCTGGTCTGGCTGGTCCCGGCCGATGCCAGCCTGTCGATCGGCTTTCTCGACGCTCGGCTCGCGCCGGTCCATGCGACGGCCGAGGGCCGGCTATTCGCCACCGTCTTCGCCATCATGGCCTTTGCCGGTGGGCTCTATGGTCTCGGCCAGGCCCGACCATTGGAGGTCACTGCGACACTACTCTACGCGGGATCGGCGATCGGCGTCACCTTCGCCGGTGATCTGCTCACGCTCTTCATCTATTGGGAGCTGATGGCCCTGGGCTCCACCACCATCATCTTCGCCGCCGGCACCGCGCGCGCGCGCGGCGCGAGTCTGCGCTATCTGCTCGTGCATCTGCTGGGGGGCGTCGTGCTCATGGCGGGCATCGTCGGACATCTCGTCGAGACCGGCTCGCTCGCCCTGACCCCGCTGGGCACCGACAGCTGGCCCGCGATCCTCATCCTGATCGGTTTCCTGGTCAATGCTGGCGCGCCGCCTCTCTCGGCCTGGATCCCCGACGCCTATCCCGAGGCCACCCCGAGCGGCATGGTGGTCCTCTCGGCCTTCACCACCAAGACCGCGGTCTTTGCCCTGCTGATGGTCTTCCCTGGCACCGAGATCCTCATCTGGATCGGTCTCTACATGGTCTTCTACGGCATCATCTACGCGCTGCTGGAGAATGACATGCGGCGTATCCTGGCCTACAGCATCGTCAACCAAGTCGGATTCATGGTCTGCGCCATCGGCATCGGCACCGAGCTGGCCCTGAATGGCGCCGCCGCCCACGCCTTCGCCCATATCATCTACAAGGCGCTGCTGCTGATGTCGGCTGGTGGCGTCCTGCTGATGACCGGCAAGCGCAAGTGCACCGATCTGGGTGGTCTCTTCCAGAGCATGCCCATCACCGCCATGCACGGCATCGTCGGGGCACTCGCGATCTCGGCCTTCCCGTTGACGTCCGGATTCGTGACCAAGTCACTCGAGACCTCCGCGGCGGCCGATGAGGGATTGCTGATCGTCTGGCTACTCTTGCTCGCTGCCTCGGCCGGCGTCTTTCTCCACGCCGGCATCAAGTTTCCCTGGTTCGTCTTCTTCCAGCGCGACTCCGGCTTGCGCCCCGCCGAGCCGCCCCAGACCATGCGCGCGGCCATGTGGCTGCTCTCGGGGCTCTGCATCCTGATCGGTGTCTTCCCCGGCCTGCTCTATGCCATCCTCCCCTATCCGGTGACCTATCGACCCTACACATTCGAGCATGTGATGACTCAGCTGCAGCTGCTCTTGTTCGCCGGTTTCGCCTTCTTCGTGATGCTCGATCAGATGAAACGCACACTGACGATCAGTCTCGACCTCGATTGGTTCTACCGCAGGTCATTTCATGCACTGGGTCTGCGGCTCGCCGATCGTGTCGCAAGCGCGCATGCTCGTCTAGAAGGGCGCGCGCGCGCCGCGACAGCGCGTCTGATCGACGCGCTTGCGGCCCACAATGGTCCTCAAGGTGCACTGGCACGCACCCGCCCCACCGGCAGCATGGTGCTCTGGGTCGCCATCATGCTCGGGGCAAGCCTGCTGCTCTACATACGCTGAGACGCACTCGCGGATGGCTCCGCGCGCGACCTGACAAGGAGATGGCGCGATCTGGATCGAGACCTGGAGCAAGCACTGGCACCGATCAGGTGCCAGCGCTTTACACGCGTGGAATCAGGGCTTGCATCGGTTCGACCGCGAGCGATCGGGACCAAACCGACGACCCCGTGGAACGACTTACTCGATGGTGAAATCCGATTGAGCCGCGGCCATCTTCAGGATGGTCTCGCGTCCGCGCTCGTCGGCATGGCGGAAATACTGAACCAGCTCACGCTCCTGCTGGGTGAGCGGATCCGTGTCTTCCAGACAGAGTAGATAGGTCGGGGTCACCGTCCCGAGCGCATTCGCCAACTCCTGCGCCTCTTCCAGGCCCATGCGCCGGATGCCCTGCTCATAATTGCTGATCCTGGACTTGGAGAGCGAGCCAGTGCGGGCGGAGAGCTCCGACAGGCTGAGTTTCTGGTCATGTCGGGCTGCACGCAGGCGTTGTCCGATACGTTTTGTGAGATCCATGGTTTTCAAGATTCGAAATGACCCTATGTCGATAGTTCATGGATGCGGGTGACTGCCATGCGAATCAGTGCAGGTAGACGCCCATCGTTTCGTGGGGACGGCAAGCAAAGGTATCGCTCGCTCAAACGATGGATCTCGTTGACCTGACGATGCACCCGCGCAGCCGATCCCGCCTCATCCCAGATAGCTGTCTTCCCAATCGGCCGCATGACCCACGGTTTGCTGGTGGGGCTCCACGATCCGATCAGCGAAGACTTGATCCAATATCTTCATGAATCGCTTTGTTTGCGGCGACAAAAACTTGCCGCGACGCAACACGATCCCGTAGCTCCGTTTCGGGAAGTAGTGGTCGAGCGGAATGCGGCTCAGATTCTCCGAGCCAGTCAGACAGACATCAGTCACGATCGAGATGCCTAGTCCGAGCTCGACGTACTTCTTGATGACCTCCCAGCCGCCGGCCTCGAGCGTGACACGGTATCCAAGATTGTGCTGCTTGAACACCAGATCCACAAGACGCCAGGTGCTCAGGTGACGTGGCGGCAAGATCAGACCATAGGGCGCGATCTCTTCCAGTGTCACCGTTTCCTTGTCCGCGAGCGGATGGTCCTTGGGAGTAATGAGAGTCGGCCGATAGGTCACGAACGGACGATAGGTGATGTCGTCCGGGACCTCCAGCATGGAGCCGACAGCGAGATCCACCTGATCCGCGCGCAGCATCGCCAAACCGTCGCGTCCGGTCACATTATGCATCTTCAGATCGATCCCTGGATACTGATCCACGAAGACGCGTATTGGATCCGGCAGGATATAGAGAATTGTGGACTCACCGGCCGCAACATTCAACACACCCTGATCGACCCGCCCACATTGCGTCGCGAATGCCTCGTGCAGCTTGTCCATGCCCTCGACGAGTGGCTCGGCCATCTGAAAGAGCAGATCACCCTCCGGGGTCAGCTTGATCTTGGGTCCGCGCCGCTCGAAGAGCACGGTGTCGAATTCACGCTCCAATGCTTGGATCTGTAAGGAGACCGTCGGCTGACTGAGAAAGATCTTTTCAGCCGCGGCACTCACGCTGCCCGTGCGCGCGGCGTGGCAAAAGGCACGCAGCTGCTTGAGTCGGTTCTGCTTGTAGTGGATTTGGGAACCCGAGCCCATGATGATTCAACACGCTTGGATGGGAATTAAATCTATGATATCTCACAAGTCCCATTGAAAAAAACAATAATTTGATCTGGATCACGCCCCACCAGGTGGCAGGTCGCGATCCAGAGACACTGGGCGAGTCGGTTAGACATCGATCCGTGTTTGAGGGCCACAACTCCAGTCGCGGATCGAGGCACTCGATGGCTCAGACCTCATCGAGCTGTCTCAGGATATTGCGCGCGACACGACGCTGATCCTCGTCACCCTCCTCGAGGACCTCGTAGAGCACCGTCCGCGCGGCGAAGGTACTACCGAGACCACGGAGTCGATTGGCCCTTCGAATCTTTTCCTCGACCGAATTGATTCCGGGTGGGCTGCTCGTGGACTGCCCATCGCTCCTCCCGCCCGCGTGCGCCTTGCTGAGCTCCTCGGCCTCGATCAGATCCAGCTCGGCCTCCATCTCGGTATCGCTCAGTGGACGCCAGCGGTCAGGATCATCGAAATGCGGGTCAAGATCACGCCCGACATCGGTCAGTGGAGCGGCCGGCTGGGCTGAGCCAGGTGATGGACTGCTCCCCCCAGGCCTGGTGGGCACGGCCGGCATACTGGTGTGCTCCAGATCCTCGTCATCCGCGTCCGCCGGTCGCTTCTGACGCATGAGGATCATCGAGAACATGATGCCGAGCTCATACAACAGCCACATGGGCACCGCTAGCAGGGTCTGAGAGATGACATCCGGAGGCGTGAGCAGCATGCCGATCACGAAGGCTGCAACGATCACGTAGGGTCGATATCGCTTCAGATCGGCGGGCGTCGTCACTCCGATCGCAACCAACAGAATGGTGGCGATTGGAACCTCGAATGCGATCCCGAAGGCAAAGAACAGCGCCAGCACAAAATCAAGATAGGCCGAGATATCGGTCATCATCGCCACCCCGTCCGGAGTGGAGGCCGACAGGAAGGCGAACACCAATGGAAAGACGAGGTAATAAGCGAATGCCATGCCAATGTAGAACAAGAGGATGCTCGAGATCAGCAAGGGCACCGCCAAGCGCTTTTCATGTTGATAGAGCCCAGGCGCGACGAAGGCCCAGAGCTGATACAGCAGAAACGGCATGGACAGGAAGACGGCCGCCACCAAGGCGAGCTTGAAGGGGGTCAGGAAGGGCGCGGCCACCTGGGTCGCGATCATGGTGTTGCCTTCCGGCAGCTGCGCCATCAAAGGCGTCGCCACATAGACATAGATCTCGTTGGCGAATGGAAAGAGCACCAGGAACATCACGAAGATCGCGATGATCATGCGAATGAGCCGATCGCGCAGCTCGATCAGGTGAGAGACGAAGGGCTGCTCAGCGCCCGGATCATCGGGTTGCATCGCGGGGGACATGGGTGTGATGTTCTCGTCACTGATTGGATCGTCGAGACGATCGGGCGGTCATCGACGGATGCCGGGGTACGCACCGAGTGTCGCGCCACACGACTCGGCCGGGTGGTGACTCATCCATCACCCGACTGGTCGGCATGACGCGCGCTCGATGAGTTTGCGGCGTGTCTTGTGCGCGAGCGTCTCAGCCCCCCGAGGGGTCACGACGCGGGGGCGGCTGGCCAGCCATCGAGGTGGTACTCGGTGGCGGCGACTCCTCCGCCCCCGGCGCTGGGGTCACGCCGGTGCCCGCGGCCGGCTTGTGGCCCCATTCGATGGTGTCTTCAAGGATGGTCTCGAGTGGTCGGGTGCTCGCCTGTTTCTCCATGATCGCCTTGAGCTCCTCGGCCTTGAGCTCGCGATTGATCTCATCCCTCACCGACGCAAGGGAACGACGCGCACGTCCGATCCAGAGCCCGGCGATCCGCGCCATCTTCGGCAGACGCTCGGGGCCGATCACCACCAAGGCGACGACGCCGACCAGGATCAGCTCCCAAAATCCCCATTCGAACATCTAATGCCTCGCCGGCTCGAGCATCAACGAGCCTGGGATGACTTCTCGGATGAAGGGGCCTTCTCGGCACTCGCGCCAGTCTGGCCGGTGGTGGCACCGCTCTTCTCCGCGCTATGTTCGACCATCTTGGTCTCCGCGTCTTGGTCGGATTTCTCGCCCTCCGACATCGCGCTGCGGAATCCCTTCACGGCATTGCCCAAATCGGAGCCGATACTCTTCAGACGCTTGGTCCCGAAGAGCAGCAACACGATGACCAGGATGATCAAAAGCTGCCAAATACTGATACCACCAGCACCCATATCTACCTCCGGACCGTTTCGTTCGAACGGTCGACTCGATTCAGTGGTTGAAACCGACGGGAGCACTCATCTGAATGGGTCGGCTCGCCAGTCCCGACCCGGCCCAGTGGGCGCGTCGGCTCATTCGATCATACCGCAAACCGGACACGCGGGTTAGCGCACCGCGGACTCAGCTCACTCTTGACCCCGCGCGGCCTTCTCGGCCAGACCTGACAGACCGAAGCGCCGCCGCAGCTCGTCGAGCACCGCATCGGGTCCCAGACCTTGATGCGCGAGCAGGACCAGGGTGTGAAACCAGAGATCGGCGACCTCGCGCACCAGCCGCTCTGGGACACCATCCTTCGCCGCCATCACGGTCTCGGTCGCCTCCTCGCCGATCTTCTTGAGGATGGCATCGAGGCCCTTGGCATAGAGACCAGCCACATAGGAATCGCCCGGGTCGGCGCCCTTGCGTGACTCCAGGACCTCGGCCAGACGCGCGAGCACCTCGTCCATCCCGGTCATCATGCGCCGTAGATGGCGCGCGGATCCTTGAGCACGGGCGCCACCTCCGACCATTGGTCCTGCGCGTCGAGCTCGCGGAAGAAGCAGTCATGGCGCCCGGTATGGCAGGCAATGCCGCCCTTCTGCTCGACCTCGAGCAGGATCACGTCGCCATCACAATCGAGTCGGATGGAATGGACGACCTGCTGATGACCGGATTCCTCACCCTTGTGCCAGAGCCGCGCGCGCGAGCGCGACCAATAGACCGCATGACCGGTCTCGCGGGTCAACTGCAGTGATTGGCGGTTCATCCAGGCCATCATCAGGATGACCCCAGTCCCCTGCTCCTGCGCGATCGCGGGCACCAGCCCTTGGCTGTCCCACTTGATGGCGTCGAGCCACTCGTCGGCCATAACATCCGTCCTCGGCGATGCAATCGTCATTGGGTCCCCGCCGCGTGTCAGCGTATCCGCTCGCCGCGGCTGAGATTGTCTGCGAGACGCTGACCCTCGGCAAAATCGAGCGTGCCCTCGTAGATGGCGCGTCCAGTGATGGCACCCGTGATCCCGCAGGTGGCGGCGACCTCGGCAAGCGCGCGCACATCGTCGATGTGGGTGATCCCGCCGGAGGCGATCACAGGGACCCGGATGGCCCGGGCCAGCGCGCAGGTCGCATCCACATTCGGCCCACTCATCATGCCGTCGCGCCCGATGTCGGTATAGATGATCGCCGCAATCCCGGCATCCTCGAACCGCTTGGCAAGCTCGTCGGCACGATGGGCGGTCACCTGCGCCCACCCCTCGATGGCGACCTGACCATCCCGCGCATCCAATCCAACCATGATCTGACCCGGAAACGAGCGACAGGCGCGCTCCACGAAGACCGGCTCCTTCACCGCCTGGGTGCCGATGATGCAATAGGTCACGCCCGCGGCCAGATAGGCCTCGATGACCGCCTCGTCACGGATCCCGCCGCCCACCTGGATCGGCAGCTCCGGGAAGGCCTCGGCGATCGAGCGAATGGCCGCGCCATTGACCGGCTCGCCAGCGAAGGCGCCATTGAGGTCGACGAGATGCAGCCGCCGTGCACCCTCGCTCACCCAGCGCGACGCGGTATCCAGCGGGTCATGCGAGAAGACCGTCTCATCCTCCATACGCCCCTGGCGCAAGCGCACGCAGCGCCCGTCCTTCAAGTCGATCGCGGGAATCAGCAGCATGGTGTGTGGATCACTCCAGATCGTTGGGTCGGATCGACGCGGAACGTGCGCGCGGCACACACCCGATGACAGGGCATCAGAGCGTGCCCTTGGTCGATGGGGTGACGCCGGCCATCCGCGGATCGAGCTCGACGGCCATCCGCAGCGCCCGCCCGAAGGCCTTGAAGATGGTCTCGGCCTGATGATGGGCATTGACTCCCCGCAGGTTGTCGATCTGCAGCGTCATCGCGGCGTGGTTGACCAGACCCTGGAAGAATTCACGGAAGAGATCGACGTCGAATCCGCCGATCATGGCGCGGGTGAAGGTGACATGAAATTCCAAACCGGGGCGTCCCGAGAGATCCACGACCACTCGCGACAGGGCCTCGTCCAATGGAACATAGGAATGACCGTAACGGCGCACGCCTTGCTTGTCGCGCAGCGCCAGTGCCAGCGCCTGACCAAGCGTGATGCCGACATCCTCCACCGTATGGTGCGCGTCGATGTGCAGATCGCCCTCGGCGTGGATCTGCAGATCGATCAGACCATGCCGCGCGACCTGGTCGAGCATGTGGTCGAGGAAAGGCACGCCGGTCTGCAGATCCGCGCGGCCCTGGCCATCCAGGTCCAAGACCACACGGATGCGGGTCTCCAGTGTGTTGCGCTCGACCCGGGCGGTCCGCGCTGTTGTCCGGTCTGTCATCGTCGGGCCACTGCTTGCCGTTGGGGTTGGTCATTAAACCACAGCCCGCCGGGCATGCGTAGACCTTGCCGCAGCGCGACAGCGGCCCGGAGGATGAGGATGCGTCGTGAAAGCGTCGCAGCCCCTGGACATCCTGACTGGCCACCAAGAGGGCCCGACGCCCTTGCTGGACGGAAGGCCCAGGCACGCATCACTGACGTGCGCGCGGGGCGAGCGCATCATAGCCGCGCCCTGGGACGAGTGCATCGACGGTGGGCTCGAAGCCCGCGGCGAGCAGCTGGGTGCGCAAGGGCGCGCCGAGTGCCTGCTGACCATCGATCCGTTCGATCACGATCCGCCGACGACCGATCCGCGCAAGACGCGCCAAGGCCAGGGCGGCCAAGGCCAACTCGCCGCCTTGATCGCTCGGAGAATCGGGAAAGCTGGTCAGTTGACGCCCACTGGACCAGAGATAGAAGACCGGCTTGCCAGCGACCAGGATCAATCTGGCACCACTGACACGCTTGGGCGCCGCCCCGCCGCCCACCGCCGGCCAAGGCAGCAGCGCACCGTAAGGATTGGCGGGATCCAGCGCGGCGAGCACACGCACCGCGTCGGCGTCGAAGCCCGCGATCGGGATCTCCTCGAGCCGCGCGGCACGCAGTCGCTCGACCGCCGCGGCCAGCCCGAACTGGGCGCCGGAGAGCCCTTCGACGAAATAGCCCCGCCTGGCCTGACCGGCCTCTTCCATCTCTTTCAAGATCCGATAGTAGGGCCCGAAGCCCCCACTCAGTCCCTCGGCCAGCACCACCTCGCGAGTGACCACGCCATAGCGCTCCAGCAAGATCCGCGCGCGCGCGAGCAGACGCTCGGTGTCGCTGGTCTCGCGGACGAGACTCGCGACCAGTGACCAGCGCCCGCCCGCCAACGGGCTCATACGGCCGCGTCGCGGGCGTCCCACCCCGCTCAAGGCGCGCAGCGGCGCGAAGGTGTCATTGGTGATCAGACCAGACCAGACCAGATCCCAGAGACTCGTCTCGCAGAGCTCCTTGCCGACCCGCCAGCCAGCGCGCTCCAGCGCCAGGGTCAGCTCCATGAGAAAGGAAGCGCCATGCCGCTCGAGATGCTCGAGCCAGACCCGTCCGACCTCGGAAACCGGGGCGTCGGCTGGATCGCAAACCCCATCCATCGCACCCAGCAGCGGGCTGCCACGACGATAGATGGCGATCCGCCCATCTCGCGGGCCCGCCGCGCCACAGCCGACCCAGACGATCTGGCCGGTCGCCGCCAGCATGTCGAGATCCTCCGAGCGATAACCCACGACACGCTCCGGCAAGAGCACAGTGTCGAGCTGCGACCAGAGCACCCTGAGCCCCTCGAGCTGGATCAGCGACTCCATGAGCCGATCCGCCCCCCCGAGATCCTCGCCGATCCCGTGCCAGGCTGGCAGAAACCGACCCAGGGTCGCCGCGTCGACCGGTGCGACCGCATCGCGTGCCTTGGCCAGGGTACGTCGACGCAGTCGCCGCAAGACCTCGGCATCACACCACTCCGGGGCGCTGCCCAGTGGTCTGATCTCGCCATGCACCAGCTCGCCGCGCGTCTCCAAGAGCCGCAGGACCGGCTCGATCTGACTCGGGCGCAGACCATATCGAGCGGCCGCCTCCTGGGTCGTGAAGGGGCCGCGCGTGCGGGCATAGCGGCGCAACAGCTGCTCGAGCGGCGCATCCACCATCGCGATGAAGCGCTCGGGCAGACCGGGTGGCGGGACCAAGCCCAGCGCGTCACGATAGAGACCGGCATCCTCGGCCGCGATCCAGCGCGGTCCCTCGGGGAAACGCAACCGCGCGAGACGTCGCTGCGCGAGCAGCCGGTCCACCCAAGGCACTGGATCACCCACGCAACGCTCGACCAACTCAGCGGCGTCGAGATCACCGAGCCGTCGCAGGAGGTCATGCAGCGCATCGGCATCGCCCGCTCGACGCCCCTCGGCGGTCTGTTGGAGTTCGGACTCCAGCTCCTGAAGCACGGCTGGATCGATCAGCTCACGCAGCTCGGCCTGACCGAGCAGCTCAGCCAAGAGCTCGCGATCGAGCGCGAGGGTCTGGGCACGGCGCTCGGCGAGCGGTGCATCCTGCTCGTAGAGATAGGCGGCCACATAGGCGAAGACCAATGAGCGGGCGAAGGGCGAGGCCGTATTGGTCGTGACCTCGTGGACGCGGATCGCTCGGCTCTGGATCCCCTGCAGGATCTCTTTCAGACCCGCCAGATCGAAGACATCGCTCAATGCCTGCCGATAGGTCTCGAGGACGATCGGAAAGGATGGATAGCGGCGCACCGCGCCCAGCAGATGCTGTGCCTTGAGCCGCTGCGCCCACAAGGGTCGTCGCCCCGCGGCCGAGCGCCGTGGCAGCAGGAGCGCGCGCGCGGCGTTTTCGCGAAAGAGCGAGGCAAAGAGGGCGCTCGCGGCCAGCTGCTCGGTGACCCGCTCTTCCAGCTCATCGGGCGTGGGCAGCAAATCCATCAGATCGGGCAGGGTCTCGCCGTCGGCCAGACGCAACAGGATCCCGTCGTCGGTCGACATGACCTGGATCTCGCAGCCCTCGCGCCGCTCCAGATGCCATTGCAGCGCCATCGCCCAGGGCGCATGAACGCGCGCGCCGAACGGCGTGAGGATACAGATGCGCCAGTCGCCGAGCTCGTCGCGAAAGCGCTCCACGACGAGGGTGCGGTCGCTCGGCACCAGACCAGTGGCGGCGCGCTGATCCTGGATGTAGGCGGCCAGGTTCTCGGCGGCGAGCCGATCCAGGGGGGTCTGCTCCAGGATCCACTCGATGGCTCGCTCGCCGCTCGCGGCCGCGACCCGACGCGTGAAGGCGCCGATCGCCCAGCCCAGCTCGAGCGGCCGACCCAATCCATCACCCCGCCAGAATGGCAGCTTGCCAGGCTCTCCCGGCGCCGGCGTGACCAACACCCGATCGCGCGTGATCGACTCCACCCGCCAGGTCGAGGCGCCGAGCAGGATACAGTCCCCGGCCTTGGTCTCGAAGACCATCTCCTCGTCGAGCTCGCCGATGCGCGGTCCACCCTCGCCCAGATGCACCGCATAGGCTCCACGGTCTGGTATGGTCCCGCCATTGAGACGGGTGATCATGGCCGTCCCTTTGCGAGCGCTCAGTGTGTCCGTGGCACGGTCCCACACCAGCAGTGGTCTGAGCTCGGCGAAGTCGGTGGACGGATAGCGGCCCGCGAGCATATCGAGCACCGACTCCAAGGCGGCCCGCGAGAGCTCGCGATAGGGTCCGGCGCGGGTCACCAGACGCAGGATGCCGGGCAGATCGCGCTCACGCTCGACACAATGGGCCGCGACCTGCTGGGCCAGGACGTCCAAGGCGTTGCGCGGCATCCGGAATGATTCAAGCTCACCGCTGAGCATGCGGGTCGCGATCACCGCGCATTCGAGCAGATCGCCGCGAAACTTGGGGAAGATCCGTCCGCTGCTGACCTGACCGACCCCATGCCCGGCGCGACCGACCCGCTGGAGACCGCGCGCCACCGAGCCGGGCGACTCGACCAGCAGCACCTGATCCACCCCACCCATGTCGATCCCCATCTCCAGCGAGCTGGTGGCAACGATCGCCTTGAGCTCACCCCGCTTCAGCCCCTCTTCGATGAGTGCGCGCTGCTGGTGGCTCACGCTGCCGTGATGGGCACGCACCAGCGGCGGGTGCTCGGGCGAGGGGTCGGGCGAATCCGGCTCCGCGAGCTCATTGAGTCGCCGGCAGAGACGCTCGCACAGCCCCCGGCTGTTGACGAAGACGATGGTCGAGCGATGCGACTGGATCTCGGCCAGCAAGGCCGGATGCAGCGCCGCCCACATCCCCTTCTCGCCGGCTGGACGGGCGCGCGCGCGAGTGGCGAGCTCACCCAGGATGGGACCGCCTTCATCACGCGGCGGCTCGGCCGGGAGCGGGTTCTCCATGTCCGACACAGGAACCTGCACCCGCAGGTCCAAGCGTGGCGGCGCGCTGGCATCGACGATCACGACCGCGCGATCACCACCGAGAAAGCTGGCGGCCTCGGCCAGTGGACGCATGGTCGCCGAGAGTCCGATCCGCTGCGGATCGCGCGCGCAGCGCTCGGCCAGACGCTCGAGCGACAGGGCCAGATGCGCCCCGCGCTTGGTCGGGGCCAGCGCATGCACCTCATCGACGATGAGGGTGTGCACACCCGTCAGGGTCGCCGCCGCCCGCGAGCCCAGCAGCAGATAGAGTGATTCGGGGGTGGTCACCAGGATCTCGGGAGGCGACTTGAGCTGCGCCTGTCGTTCCCTGGCTGGGGTGTCGCCGGTACGGACCCCCACCCGCGGCAGGGACAGTGGCTCGCCCAGCGCCTCGGCGGCCCGCGCGATGCCGACCAGTGGCGCGCGCAGGTTACGCTCGATGTCATACACGAGTGCCTTGAGCGGGGAGACATAGAGCACCTGGACACCGGACGCGCCACCGCGTCCCTGCGGATCGGCGGCGCCGCCCGCCGCCCCGCGCATCAGCCGATCGATGGCCCAGAGAAAGGCCGCGAGCGTCTTGCCACTCCCGGTCGGTGCCGTGATGAGCGCGTGCTGACCGCTCGCGATCACCGCCCAGCCACGCGCCTGTGCCTGCGTGGGTGCGTCGAAGCTCTGCGCCATCCAGCGGCGCGTGGCCGCACTGAAGACACTCATGTCCATGCGGGCGGGCTCATGGGTATGGATGGCGCGGCACGGTCAGCGCCGCGACTCGGCCCGCTGGCCGCGGCTCAACGCTGACAGCGCGGACAGTAGACACTGGAGCGTTGCCCGATGCGCAGCTGACGCAATGGTGTGGCGCAATGCACACAGGGCTGGCCGGCACGGCCATAGACGCGCAACGAGCGAGCGAAATAGCCTGGGTTGCCATCCTCGCGCACAAAGTCGCGCAAGGTCGTCCCGCCCTGCGTGATGGCATCCTGGAGCACATCGCGGATGGTCTCGGCAAGACGCCGATAGCGGTCGAGACTGATGCGATGACAGGGGCGCGCTGGATGGATGCCGGCGGTGAAGAGCGACTCGCTGGCATAGATGTTCCCCACCCCGACCACCACCGCGGCGTCCATGATGAAGGCCTTGACCGCGACCCGCCGCTGGCGACCGAGGCGATGCAGATGCGCGCCATCGAAGGCGTCGCTCAGTGGCTCGGGCCCCAGTGCGCTCAGCAGCGGATGCCGACGCTCGGCGAGCGCGGGCGGATCGGGCGTCCAGAGAAAGAGACCGAAGCGACGCGGATCATGGAATCTCAGACTCTGCTCGTCGCAGAGGACCAGATCCAGATGATCGTGCTTGCGTGGCGGACGATCGCTCGCGACCACACGCACACTGCCCGACATCCCCAGATGCAGCAGCAGGGTCCCAGTCTCGAGTCCGATCAGCAGATATTTGCCGCGACGCGAGAGTGAGCGAATGGCCTGACCGGCGACCCGCTCGGCGGTCTCGGGCGGGATCGGTTGGCGCAGTCGCGCATCGCGCACGATCAAACGCGCGATGCGCCGCTCGGCAAGATGCGGGCGGATCCCGCGCAAGGTGGTCTCCACCTCGGGCAGCTCAGGCATGATGACTATTGCGGATCAGGGGCGAAGGGATCGAGACCAAAGCCGTGCGGGGCCTCGCGCAGCGGCGACGTTGGCGCCCGCGGCGGCTCGTCCGCGACCTCGCGCTCCAGCTCGCGCGGTCGCAGCTTGACCTCGGGGGGTGGGCCGAGTGGGAGTTGGCCCGAGAGCGGCGCATCCGGATCCATCAGCGACCGCGACTGATCCGCCGCCCCATCCTCGAGCTGCGTTTGGAGTGCCGCCGGATCCTCCGCGGCACCCGCGCGCGCATCGGCAGCGCTCGGCCAGGCGAGCGGATCAGACGCAAGCGGGTCGGGGGCGAGTGGACCAGGCGCCTCGACCAGCTCGGGGGCCACCTCCAGGACATAGGTCAACCCCAGATCCGGCCGACTCCAGCGCCGCCCATCCGGGGAGACCCGATAACGCAGACGCGTTCCATCCGCCGCGCCAAGCTCGACCCGCGCATCCACCGAGGGGCCGGTCAGCGGATCGCTGGCCATGGGCTCGAGACGCTCGGCGCTCAGATCAGCAAGCCGGTTCAGTGTCTGTTCGCTCAGCGCGATCCCATCCCGGGTCACGAAGACCCACACCGGATCACGCGGAAGCAGCGTCCGCGCCACCATCTCGATCGGCGGCGCGATCAGCAGATGATGGAAATGGTCGGGGATCAGGTGCACCAGGTCGTCACTGGCGACATAGCGCCATTGCGCGATCGGGTCGAGCCCACCGATGGCGATCTCGGTGGTATCCAAGCGCAGTCGCAGCCGCACCGGATCCAAGCCCAGCTCGCCGAGCTCACCCGGCTCGGTGGCACTGATCGGGATGCTACGCAACAGGGGTGCCTCGCGGATCGCCAGGAGGGCGTCAATGCGCTGCTGATCGGCATCCACATCCCAGGGCTCGCGCATCCGCCAGCCGGCGGCGAGCCGCTCGAGCCGGATGCGGGGCTCGCCCTGGCGGATGATCTCGATCAGATGAGGCGGCGGCAAGCCGCTGCCAGCGAGGGTCGGTCGCGCGCGCATCCGCTCGAGCTCCTGCTGGATCAGCAACCCGAGCAGGCCAAGCACCAAGAGCAAGAGGAGGTTCAGGATCCAGCGCGCGGTCATGGCGATCTCCAGCGCCACCAGCGGACGCTGAGTCCGATCGTCAGAAACAGCCCCGGGAGCAAGACCAACGCACCCAGCCCGATCCACAGCCGTTGCCGATCATCGAGCACCAGAGGCGCGGGCACCCGAGGATCTGGCGGGAGGTCGATCAGCTCGCCGGGCTCGGCCAGCCAGGACAGCAGCGCGAGTGCGAGCGCGCGATTGCCATAAGCACCGATCTGAGCGTTGCTGGCGAAGTCACCATCGCCGACGACCAAAACACGTTGCTCGCGTCCCGTGTCGAAGACTGGACGACTCAATGCCAGGATCACCGGCAAGGGACCCAGCCGCTCGCCACCCGCCGCATCGCGCTCGACCAGCTCGTCCAATCGGCCAACCTCGTTCCAGCTGCGCGCACCAGTGGCCAGCACGGTCTCCAGCGTCCAGCCCGGCGTCAGCTCGGTCTCGAAGGCCAGACTGCCGGGCAAGATGGCTGGGATGCCGAGCTCGCGCGCGAGCGGATGATCGGGATACTCGGCGATCACCGCCGCCGCCGCCGTGGCCACGCCCAGCGCGGCGGCGTCGGCGTCGACGACGATGCCCGGCAAGGTCTGGAGCCCGAGGGACTCGAGCAGTGGCTCGAGTCCATTGAGTGGCCCTGGATCCATCAACCAGAGGAGATTGCCGCCACGCTCCAGATACTCGAGTAGACGCTCGGCGACACCCTCGAAGACTGGGATGCGCGGGGCGGAGAGCACCAGGATCCGGGTGTTGAGCGGGACCTCGCTCACGCGCGCCAGATCCAGCGGGCGGGCGAGGAAGCCCCGCTCGGCCAGCTCCCGACCGAGGCGCGCGAGATCGGCGCCAGACTCGCCCTGGATGGCACGCTCACCATGTCCCTCGGACACGGCCACCCAGGGGATGCGCGTCTGACCGAACCGGGCCAGGGCTGCGCTGAGCGCGCGCTCGCTGGGCTCATCGAGCAGCGCACGCCGCCCCTGATGATCCAATAGCATCTGACCGACCAGGGTCACCCCGGCCTGACGGGTGCGATCGGGGAAGCGCTGCGGATCCACATAGTCGATCTCCAGAGTCGGCAACGCCTGTCGATAGCGTGCCAAGAGAGGCGCGATCGACTCGCCGAGCGGACTCGCGGGGTCAGCGAAGACGGTGATCCTCAGCGGCCCGTCGAGCCGCTCCAGGATCGCCAGGCTCTGTGGCGTCAGACTGTTGTCGCGCGCGGCGGTCCAGTCCCAATAGCGATCATGGCGCGCGATCAGCCAACCGGCCGCGACCAGGATCGCGAGCAGCAGCAGCAGAAAGAGGGTGTCCGCGAGCAGTCGATTGACCTGACCCAGGCGGATCCGCGTCGCGGCGTCGTTCAGCCTCATCGCCAGACCCGATTGGCCAGACGCCGCTGGGTCAAGGCCAGGAAGAACAGCATGAAGGAGCCCAGGTAGGCGAGATCGCTCAGACGCACCGCGCCCAGCAGAAACCACAGCAGATGCTCGTTCCAGGCCAACCAGCCGAAGAGTGTCAGCGCCTGCCCGCTCATGGCGTCGGCGCGGCCGATGATCGACAAGAGCAGCAGGATCGCATAAGCGGTGAGGACCGCGGCCCCGGGCTGCTCGCTCAGACTGGCGCCATAGAGCGCGACGGCGCAGAACATCAGACCGACCAGCCACAACCCGAGGGTGGCCGCGGCCAGCTGACCCACGTCCAGCTCGGCCGATCCCGCCAGCAGGCTGACCGCGACGCCTGGCAGCAGACAGAAGGGCGTCAGCAGGAAGGCCAACGCGAGAAACTTGCCGAGCACCAGCTCGCCGATGCGCACCGGCGCGGTGGCGACCAGGTCGAAGGTCCCATCGCGAAACTCGCCACTGAGCATCCGCATGGCCAGCACGGGCGCGGCCAGCATCAGGATGACCGCGGCGAAGCTGA
The DNA here is from genome assembly GCA_009929855.1 of Gammaproteobacteria bacterium. GTDB lineage: Bacteria > Pseudomonadota > Gammaproteobacteria > Chromatiales > Chromatiaceae > Thiocapsa. The sequence continues at coordinate 31,671 of RZZN01000008.1, read as the reverse complement.
ACAGATTGAGCGTCAGCTCGGTGGTCAGGCTCGCCACGCGCTCCTCGGTGCCCGCGAAGTCATCGACGACCTGGAGGAAGATCCAGGCGAGCACGACTTGACCGCCGCCGAGCAGGACCCAGGGCAGTGGCGTCACCAAGGCGCTACGCAGCTCACGCGCGGCGATCACCGCGATCATGATGTCCACCCGAGACCGATCGAATCGAAGAAGACACGCTCCAGATCGGCCCGCTCCGGGGTCAGCTCATCGAGATCCGCGCCGGCGGCAAGGAGCTGGCGTGCCAGGTCGGCGGATGTGGCCCCCTCGGTCAGGAGCACACGTTGACGCCCCTGCCCGAGCGGCACGGCGGCCTCGACACAGTGCAGACGCTCGAGCGCGAGCGCGATCGCCGTCTCGACGCAGGGTAGCGAGCGCCGCGCGTCGGCGTCTGTGTGCGACCCCTGTACGGCGCGCCGATGGGGCCGCACCCGCCACAGCCGACTGGCCTGCGGGGTGTCGCCCGGATCGGCGCGCACCAGCCGACCGCGGTCGAGCACCAGCACTCGATCGCAGACGGCCTGGACCTCGGACAAGACATGGCTCGATAGGATGATGCCGCACTCGCGCGACAATTCGCGGATCAGTGCCCGAACCTCGCGGATCTGCACGGGGTCGAGCCCCTCGGTCGGCTCATCGAGGATCAACAGACGCGGCCGATGCAGGATCGCCTGCGCGAGCCCCAGACGCTGACGAAAGCCCTTCGAGAGCTTGGCGATGAGGGTGTGCCCGACCGCGTCCAGACCACAGCGCGTCTTGGCCAGACGCACCGCCTCGGCCACCGCGCCACGCGGCAACCGACGCAGCCGGGCACAGTAGCGCAGATACTCGTCGACCCGCAGCTCCGGATGGAGTGGTGGACGCTCGGGGAGATAACCCAGTTGGCGCTTGACCTGGAGTGGACGCCGCATGAGATCGACACCAAGGATCTCGATGCGTCCCGCGCTCGGCGCGAGGTCACCGCTCAAGAGCCTCAGACAGGTCGTCTTGCCCGCCCCATTTGGGCCGAGCAGACCCAGTACCTCCCCTTGCCGCAGCTCCAGATCGATCCCGTGCAAAGCCGCGTGTCGTCCAAAACGACGGCTGAGACCGATTGCGTGCGCGAGTATCTCCATGGCCGCACAACGATACCTCGTCGGTTGGCGGTTGCCAAATCCTGGCGGCCATCCGCAGGGGTCCGAGTTGACCCGCGCGCGATGCGACAGCAGACACATGTGACTCAGGTCGAGTGAACGCTGGACTCCACCGCAAAGCGCCGCGCGGGGATATAATCGGTCCGGTTGGCGGTCGGCGCCGCGCCGGCTCGCAGACCCAGTCCCAGCGGCCTGGCCGCGCGCCTTTCAGAACGGAAAGCAACCATGTGGCTGAACCTGCTCCTACTCCTCGTGCTCGCGCTGGTCTTCGTACCGGCGTCCCTGTTGCTGTTGGGGATCTCGCGGTGGTCCAGCGCCACCCAGAGTCTGCGCTCACGGCTGGAGGGCGCGCGCGGCACTGGTCTCACGACCCGCTATGACCCGGCCGAGCTCGCCGACCTACCCCCACCCGTGCAGGCCTATCTGAGCGCCGTGCTCACGCCCGGCCAACCCATCATCGCGGCCGTGGAGCTGCGCCAGGAGGGTGAGTTCGCGCTGACACCCGCGCGAGGGCGGTGGTCGCGCGTCGTCGCCAGCCAGGTCGTCGTCACCGAGCGCGCCGGTTTCGATTGGGACGCGCGCATCGGATTGGGTCCGGGCGTCAAGGTCTTCGTGCATGATGCCTACATCGCCGGCACGGGTCTGCTGCAGGCCGCGCTGATTGGTCTGTTCCCGCTGGCCAAGGTCCCCAGCAGCGCGGAGCTGTCACATGCCGAGCTGATGCGCTTCCTCGCCGAGGCCCCGCTTTATCCCACCAAGCTGCTCCCGAGTCAGGGCGTGCGCTGGGAGCCGATCGATGCACAGGCAGCCCGGGCGACACTCGCCGACGGCGATCTGAGTGTCTCGCTGCGATTCGATTTCGCCGACACTGGACTGATCGGCTCGGCCCAGGCCAGCGGGCGCTATCGAGCGATCGACGGCAAGATGGTCGCCACCCCATGGGAGGTCCGATTCGCGGACTACCAGGAGCGCGGCGGCATGCGCATCCCGCTTCAGGCCGAGGTCGCCTGGATCCCACCGGAGGGCCGCTCACCCTACTGGCGTGGACGCGTCAGCGACATCCTCTACAAATTTACAGCCTAGGCGCGCGGGTCAGGGACGCGGCGCGATGAGGGGCGGATGCCCGCCGCGACTCCGGATCCAATTGATCGCGCTGAGGATGCGTGGGTTGCTCGCGAGACGCCGCTCCAGCGCGAACTTGCCGGGGAAGTCGCAGAGCACGAGCCCCATGAGGATCGTCAGGATGCCTTGCCCCGGCAGGACCAACATCACCAGACCCGCTAGCACCAGGATCCAGCCGACCAGGTTCTTGACCAGACGCAGGGCCAGATAGACCAGCGGGTGCAGTCGTCTGAGCCGGGCCACATGGCGGCGCTGATCGATGAAATAATCCTCGGGGATGCGCGCCAGCAGGAACGGCAAGGCGATCAACGAGCCCACGAACAGCAGGACGGAAAGGCCGGCGAGTGACAGGAGCAGCGCCTGATGGGTCTCGATCCAGCCGCTGTCGATCATCGCGTACTCCAGAACACTCGATCATTGCGCATGCAAGAGCCTCATGACGATTGACGGCGCGCCGGGGCCACTCAACAGATCCGCGGCAGCTGTTCGCCAGCCAACCAATCGACGATGCGACTCCCCCCCAGACTGGTCGTCATCTGCACGAGTCGATGCGGATCCGCCACCACCTCGCCGATGATGGCGGCGGCGCTGCCGAGCGGATGGGCGCGCATGGTCTGCAAGAGTCGCCGCGCGTCCGCGGGCGCACAGATCGCGATCAGCTTACCCTCGTTGGCCACATAGAGCGGATCGAGACCGAGCAGCTCGCAGGCTGCGGCCACCGCTGGGCGAATCGGGATGGCCGACTCGTCGATCTGCATGCCGACACCGGATTGGTGCGCCAGCTCGTTCAGGGTGGTGGCCAGGCCGCCGCGGGTCGGGTCGCGCAGACAGTGGATCTCGGGCACGGCGGCGACCATGTCGGCGACCAGCTCATGCAGGGCGGCGCTGTCGGATTCGATCGCGGTCTCGAAATCGAGTCCCTCGCGGCGTGAGAGGATGGCCACGCCATGATCACCCAGGGTCCCGCTGACCAGGATGGCATCACCAGGCGTGGCGCGATCACCCGAGATCAGGAGACCCTCTGGCACGACGCCGATCGCGGTCGTGGTGATGAAGACACCATCACCCTTGCCGCGCTCCACCACCTTGGTGTCCCCGGTGACGACCGGCACGCCGGCATGCTTGGCGGCGCGCGCCATGCTCGCGACGATGCGCTCGAGATCGGCGAGCGGGAAGCCTTCCTCCAGGATGAAGCCGGCCGCGAGATAGAGCGGGCGGGCGCCCGCCATGGCCACATCGTTGATGGTGCCATGCACGGCGAGCGCACCGATATCGCCGCCCGGGAAGAAGAGCGGCGAGATCACATGACCATCGGTACTCATGACCAGCCGTCCGGGCGGTGGCGCGAAGAGCGCCTGATCGTTGCCCTGGAGGAGCAACGCGTGGTCGAGATACCGCTGGAACAGCTCGCCGATGAGTTGGGCCATGGCGCGGCCGCCCGCGCCATGGCTCATGTCGACGGTACCGCTCGCCAGATCGAGCCGCGCTGGAAAGCGCCGATCGGATGTCATGCCGTCTCCTGATGTGGATTGAAGCTCAGGCGCCCATCAGCGCGGATCAGGCGTCGCGGACGCCGCGCGCAGCCGCCCATAGCTCCAATAGGCGGCGCAGGCACCCTCCGAGGAGACCATGCAGGCACCCATTGGATTCTCGGGCGTGCAGGGCTTGCCAAAGAGCGCGCAGTCGACCGGCTGTTTCACCCCGCGCAGGATCGCCGGACACTCGCAGCCACTGACCTCGCGCGCGGGGGTCGGCGCGACCGCAAAGCGCTGCTCGGCATCCAGATCCGCATAGACATCGGCCAGCGCCAGCGCGCTGTCGGGCAGCATGCCGAGCCCGCGCCACTGGAAACGCGCGCGGACACGAAAGACCTCGGCCATCAGGGCCTGGGCCTTGCGGTTTCCGCTCGCGGTGACGGCACGGGTATATTGATTCTCGACCTCGCGGCGGCCCGCGTTGAGCTGGCTCACCAGCATCAGCACCGATTGCATCACATCCAACGGCTCGAAGCCCGCGATCACCACCGGGAGACCGAAGTCACGGGGGACGAAGGCATAGGGCTGGCTGCCGATCAGTGTGCTGACATGCGATGGTCCCAGGATACCGTCGACCCGCACCCCATCGGGGCCGGCATCGCTCAGGATCGCCCGCAGCGCTGGTGGCGTCAGGACATGATTGCAGAAGACCGAGAAATTGCTCAGACCCTCGGCGCGCGCCTGCTTGAGGGCGACCGCGGTCGGCGGCGTGGTGGTCTCGAAGCCGATCGCGAACAGGACGACCTGCAGACCTGGATGCGCGCGCGCGATCCTCAGGGCATCCTGGGTCGAATAGATCATCCGGACGTCGGCCCCCTCGGCCTTGGCCTTCAGCAGGCTCTTGCGTGCGCTGCCCGGCACACGCATCAGATCGCCATAGGTGCAGAGCGTCACACCATGCTGACTGGCCAGCGCGATGGCCTGGTCGATGCGCTCCATCGGCAACACGCACACCGGACAGCCCGGTCCATGGATGAAGCGCACATTGGGTGGCATCAGATGCTGCACGCCATAACGATAGATGGCGTGGGTGTGGCCACCGCAGAACTCCATGAGACGATACTCGCGCCCCGGCTGGACCGCGGCGGCGATGGCCGCGGCAAGCCCCTGGGCAAGCCGCTGATCACGAAACTCGTCGATGTACTTCATGGGTCGCGCGACTCGTGGATAGCCGCCGTCTGGCGCCGCGAGGGATGAGTCATGCCGCCGTGCAACCGCGACGGCCGGATCTCGATGGGATCAATCATGGGGCGGGGCAATCGCGGCGATGGTCTCGAGTGTCAGACGCGCCTCCTCCTCGCTGATCTTGTTGAGCGCATAGCCGACATGCACCAGGACATAATCACCGACCGTCACATCATCGACCAGCGCCAATGAGATCGGCTTGCTGATGCCCCCGAGCGCGACGACCGCGGTCTGGTTGGGCGCGTCGATGGCGGTGATGCGGGCCGGGACGGCAAGACACATGGGGGCGACCTCGAGACACGGATGGGATGGATGTCGAGCGGCAGAGGTGAGACTAGGCCAGACTGAGCTTGAACGCAACGCAGGGGTCGATCGCCGTGATCAAGAGTTCGGCACGCCGCCGCCGCTCGGGCTCCGAACCCGGCGGCAAGGCCGCGAGCCCTTGGGCGACCACGCCCAGCGGGTGAAAATTCCACTCGGTCGGGGCCAGGATCCGATACTCATCGACCCGCCCCTGCTCGAGCCGGACATAATGCACCAGCAATCCGCGCGCGGCCCGCGCCCGGCCCAGACCGACACCCGCGCCGACGCCGGCCCGCGGCCCAAGCGAGGGCGGCGCCTGGTCAGGGACTGGCGCGCCGAGCAGCGCCGAGAGAGCGCTCGCCACCTCGTGCAGCTGTGCCGCCAAACGCGCGAGCAGACCCCGTCCATGCGCATCGACCAGTGCGCGCACCAAGCGCGTGTCAAGCGCGCGGGTGAAGGGGCTGGTCTCGCGCGGCTGGCCCTCCCAGGTCGGCCGGGCGATGAATTCGCTGGCGGATTCACTGCTGAGCCGAGCGATCAGCGCGGCATCCGCGATCTCTGGCAGCTCGGCGACATCGGCTCGACCCAGCGCCGCCTCGCCCGCATCCAGCACCGAGCGCAGCAGACGTGCCGCTCCAGTCTCGCCCGCGCGAGACCAATCGATCAAGACCGCCACATCGGTCATGCGCTCCAACCAAGCGAGCGCGGGCATGCCGAACACATGCCGATCCAAGCACGCGCCCAGCTCGGTGGCCAGCTGCCGCGCCAGCGGCGGAATACCCGTCTGACGTCCGCTACCAGGTTGGAAGAGATCCTCGACCGGATCGAGCTGCTTGAGGATTCGATTCGTGAGGCCGAGGACCGTGGCCATCGTCGCACGCGCCGGCGGCTCGTCCAGTAGCAACGGCCAGTCGAGCAGGATGCGCCAAAGATGCTCGCGGATCGTCTCGGTGAGGATCGCGGCCTCGCGACCCAGACGCGCACCCGGACTCGGCGTGAGCCCGGATGCCTGCTCGAGCGCCGCGGCCGCGGCCGCGGACTGTGCGCGCGCGCACACCGAGTAAAGCAGCGGTAGACGACTGGCCGTCTGCTCCAGCGTGCGGCCCTTGAACACCGCGGCGGCATGCACCGGGCGGGTCGAGTCGATGCGACAGACATGCCCGTCCGAGGCAGTCTCCAAGCGGATGTCGAGACCTCCAGCCAGATCGCTCATGTGCGGCATGCGGCTCCATGGTGAGATGGCGGTGAATGTGGATGTGTCTGTCCAGGACAGGGGCGCGCCTCAACTGGACGCGGACAACGCCTCCAGGGCTCGCCGGACGAACTCTGGCTGGGCCAGCGCGGCGGCGTGGATCTCGGCATTGTAATACTGGGTCTCGAACGGCTTGCCTCGCGCATCCTCGACGCGAAAGGATGTCAGCGACTGGTCGGTGGCAGCCAGGGTGGCGCTCCACCAACCGGACGGATAGATCGGCTGCGGAAAGAAGAGCGTGTGAGTGGTGGCGAAGCCGGCGGTGCGCATGGCGGCATGCATGGCGGTGAGGATCGGCAGATGATAGAGGGGCGATTCGCTCTGTTGGACGAGGATCCCAGCCGCGCCCAGCGCACGACGGCAGTGGGCATAGAAATCACTGGTGAAGAGACCGACCGCTGGACCGATCGGGTCGGTGCTGTCGACGATGATGAGGTCGAGACTGCCGGGCTCGGCCTCCTGGATCCAGCGCACACCGTCCTGGAACAGCAGACGGGCGCGTGGGTCGGTGTTGGCTGAGACCAGCTCGGGGAAATGGCGCTCGGCCAACCGGGTGACCCGCTCGTCGATGTCGATCTGCACCGCCTGCTCGACCCCGGGGTGCTTGAGCACCTCGCGCAAGGTTCCGCAGTCACCGCCACCGATGATGCAGACCCGCTTGGGATCGGGATGAGTGAAGAGGGCTGGATGCGACATCATCTCGTGATAGAGAAAATTGTCGCGGGTCGAGAGCATGGTGCAGCCATCGATCACCATCAGGTTGCCGAACCCCTCGGTCGCATAGATCTCGATGTGCTGGTAAGGGCTCTGCTCATCATGGAGCTTTTCCTTGATCCGCAGCGAGAAGGCAGCACCGTCGGGATCGGCGATCTCGGTGAACCAAGCATGTGGGTCGAGCATGGGTGATGGTCCTTGAGTGACTGGGTGATTGATTCAAGGCGAGGCGGGGCTGGGTCTGACGGCGCGGCGGCGCTTGGGCTGGGCGATCCGCTTGGTCATCTCGCGCTGGATGGCCGGCTTCCCCGCTCACCCCTGCATGAGGTCGATGACCTCGCCCGCTAGCGCGGATAGCGGTCGTCGAGGTTCGCCGGACAGAGCACATCACGCATGATCCCGATCAGCTCGAGGAGCTGATCATTGCGGATCCGGTAATAGATGCGATTGGCATCCTTGCGGGCGACGACGATATTTTTATTGCGTAGCTGCTCGAGGTGCTGGGAGATGTTGCTCTGCGAGGTTCCAGTGCGATCGACGATCTCCCCGACCGAAAGCTCCTTGTCACCGAGCGAGCACAGGATCTTCCAACGCAGTGGATGCGCCATCGCCTTCAAGGCATTGGCGGTCAGTGTCGTATGCTCGTCCTCGGGTGTCGCTGGGAATGTCTGATCGCTCATCATCGCTTCTCCGCTTGGGCACCGATCATTCGAGCGCCCCACGCCCGTCTGGCTGTGTCGTCGAGTCGGCTCCCTGCGGGACCCGGATATAGCCGGTCATGTTCTTGGCGATACAAATGATATCGCTGATGCGTCCGTCCGCTCCACGCACCGCGGTGCGTGAGAACAGGATGGGGACCCGCCGCCCATCGCGGGCGATGAAACGCGCCTCGATGCGGCTCAAGGCACCCGTGCGGATCAGCGCCTCCAGCCAGGTCCCCATGAAGGCGCCGGCCTCGGCATCACCCTCCTCCTCGAACACATCGCCGATCGACATGCCAAACAACTCGGTGCCAGAGTAGCCAAGCATCCGCCAAGCGGCGGGATTGGTCAATTTGATGGTCCCGTCGGGATCCAGGACCAGCAACGCCTCGCCCATGTGGGTGATGATATTCTCAAGATACTGCCGGGCCTCCGCCAGCTCAATGGTCCGCTCCGAAACGATACGCTCCAGATTGAGATTGATCTGGCGCTCCTTCTCGATCAAGCGAAAATAGGCGCTGATCTTGTTGATCAGCAGATTGTCATCGATCGGCTTGAGGAGATAGTCCACCGCACCAACCGCGAAGCCACGTTGCTGAAACTCCTCGGACTTGAAGGCGGCGGTCAGGAAGATGATGGGGATGTCACGGGTACGCTTGCGCAGCTTGAGCATGGTCGCGGTTTCGAAGCCATCCATCTCGGGCATCTGGACATCGAGGATGATCAGATCGATATCTGGATGGCGATGCGTCAGATCGATCGCCTCCTGACCAGAGGTCGCCTCGAGCACGGTCACGTCCATCTCGCTCTCGACGAGCGTGCGCAAGGTGAAGAGATTGTGCGCGTGGTCGTCGACGATCAGCAGCTTGAATCCAGCGTAACGGGTCATCTCATCTCATCCCCCGGCGCTGTCGAGTCGCGCTTGGGCAAGCAGCTCATCGATGCGCTCGGCCGTGACTGGTTTGGTCACGCGTACGAGCGCTCTGGGTGCCAGGCAGCCTTCGATCCCGGACGGCTCGGGCTCCTCGCCGAGCACGGCGAGCATCGGACGATGTCCAGCACCAGGATTCAACACTGCCTGAATCCTATCACAAGGACATTCAGCCGCGAGCCCAGCGGCGAGCAGAATCAGTAGGCAAGACTCACCCTCCTCTTGCAAGGTCTCGAGTGCCTCATCGAGATCGGCGGCGATCTGGACCCTCAGACCACGCCGCGACAATGTGGTGGCCAGCTGCACCAGGGTTCTCACCTCGCGCTCGATGATCAAGACCCAACCAGTGACAGGAATGCTTGGGGATGCCGGGTTCGGCGAAGCATCCGAATGCGGCACGCCCGCGGCGGGTAGCGAGACCGTGCTCGCCTCGCTCGATGCCTCGCCCGATGCTTCGCCTGATGCCTCGCCCGCCACGAGCGCGCCGACGGCGAGGGGCAAGACGAGCGTGAAACAGGCGCCCTTGCCCAACTCGCTCACGACCTGGATCCGCCCGCCCAGGAGCCGAGCCAGCTCGCGACTGATGGACAGACCCAGGCCGGTTCCGCCGTAGCGACGCCGCGTCGATCCATCCGCCTGCTGGAAGGCCTCGAAGATGATCTCCTGCTTCTCGCGCGGGATCCCGATCCCAGTATCGGAGACGCTCAAGGCCAAGGCACCAGGCGGCTCGGCGGCCCACTCCGCGGCCAGGACGATCCGTCCCTCATCGGTGAACTTGATGGCATTGGACAAAAAATTCTTGAGGATCTGACGCAGCTTGTCGCGATCCGTCTGGATGCGTGGCGCGACATCGGGGGCGACGACCAAGTCGAGCGCGACCGCCTTCTCCGCCGCCAGGGGAGCCATCAGCTCGATCAGCTCATCGAGCATGGGACGCAGCGCGACCCATTCCAACGCGACGCTGACATGGCCGGCCTCGATGCGCGAAATGTCGAGGATGTTGTCGATCATGGCCCGCAGATCGCGTCCCGCCTCGTGGATCACCTGTGATTGACGGCGTTGCGCGGGATTCAGGCCGCCGGATTCGGCGGCGAGCATCTTCGACAAGAGCAGGATCGAGTTGAGCGGGGTGCGCAACTCATGGCTGACATTCGCCAGAAACTCCGACTTGAATCGGTTGGATCGCTCCAGCTCCAGGGTGTGGGCGCGTGCCACCTGGATGTGCTCGGCATGGGTCTGGGCCAAGGCGGTGAGCTGCTCACCGAGCTCGCGGATCTCACGTGGCCCGCGCCAGCTGAAGCGCAGCGGCTGGCCATCGCGCAGGATCTGACCGATGCCGCTCTTGAGCTCCTTACCGAAACGCTCGGCACGCGCCGCGATGAGACGCGCCAGCACCATGACGGCCACCACTAGGACCAGGATGATCGAGAGCACCCGGACCAGCAGGGCGTCACGGAATTCGTCGATCGGCGATGGATCGACCGCGCGCCCGACCCACAGCGGCAGACCATCCTCGGTCAGGAACATCGGCACCCAGAGCAATTGACGACCGACCCGGTCCTTCCAGATCGCGAGCGAGCCCTGCGCGAAGATCTCGGCCAGGCCGGGAAAGGTCGCGAAGGCCTCGGGCTTGCCGCTGGCCGGCTGGCCGGGTCGCAGATAGCTGCCATCATGATTGACCCAGAGCGTATCCCGATAGAACTGCGCCAGGCCGCCGACATCGATGGTCATGGCCACCACGCCTTGCGGGTCATCGACCTGCTCGCCACCGATGCGACTGATCAGAGTCAGGGTCATGAGTTGGCGCGGGTCGGCGGCGCCAGCCGTCGGATCGACCCGGATGCGGCTGACCATCACCGCGGCCGGCTGCAGCTCGAGTCCACCCAGGAGAAACGTGCGGTTGGGCATCTGCGGCGGCTCGGCGGTGGGTCGCCAGTCCTGGGTCCGGGGATCACGGGTCAGCCAGAAGCGCTCGTGCCCGTCGTCCCCGACGAACAGGATCTGCATGATGTCGCGTTGATCGGCCAGAATCTGATTGATCCATGTCGTGTAGCGCGCGCGTGCCAGGTCGATCTGATCCGCATCCCCCTGCTCGCCGAGGATGAGGCCAGGCTCGGGGAGCTTGGCCAGCAGACGGATCATCTCGTGGCGACTCGCCAAGTGCTGGTCGAGGTCGCGAAAGTCGGCGCGCAGGTTCTGCAGATAGGCACGCTGGTAGAAGAGTGACGTGCGATCCAGCACCAGCGGCAGATTGATGAGGGCCGCCAGGACCAGCGGCGTCAGGCCGAAGACCAGGAGGAAGACGATGATGTAGGCACGCAGCTTCATGCCACGGGCGCCCGCGACCGGCAGATCGCGGGCGGCCCCCTCGATCACGGGTCCCGCGTGCTCCAGCGATGACTCAGCACCGCCCACGGGCTCGGTCAAGAGGAGATCACCGCCGGCGCGCTCGGACAAGGAATCAGAGTGCGCGCGCGAGCTCGAGAACCTCGGCGGCATGGCCCTTGGGCTTCACGTTGTAGAGTGCGTGACGGATCCGCCCGGTCTTGTCCACCAAGAAGGTGGAGCGCACGATCCCCATGCGTTTCTCGCCATGGGCCTCCTTCTCCTGCCAGACCCCATAGGCCTCGCACACCTCGCCCTCGGTGTCGGCGAGGAGCTGAACACTCAGCCCGTATTTGTCCCGGAAGGCGCCATGACTGGTGCAGGTGTCGCGACTGATGCCAAGCACCTCGGTCTCGAGCGCGTCGAACTCCTGTTGTAGATCGGTGAACTCGAGCGCCTCCATGGTACAACCCGGGGTATCGTCCTTGGGGTAGAAATAGATGACCAGGTTACGAGCGCCGATCAGCCGCGCGAGATTGACCCGCTCCATGTCCGCGTTGGGAAGGGAGAAGAGTGGGGCGGTATCGCCTGGCTGCAACATCGCTGAAGGCTCCATTGGTGGTGTGATGACAGGCGCGACTGTAGGCACCCCATGCCGGATCGTCAACCGGGGCGCGCGTCGACACTGGACTTGTCCACGATCACTCCGGTGGGCAGACGCACGCATGCGATGGTGCCGCCGCCTGGACGGGCGTCGAGGCGCAGCTCCATCCCGTTGGCGAGCGCCAATTGATAGGCCACCGCCAACCCCAGACCGGAGCCACCGGTGCGACGATTGCGCGATGCCTCCAGACGATAGTAGGGGCGGAAGACCGCCTCGCGCTCCGACTGCGGGATCCCCTGACCGCGGTCGAGCACTTGGAGCTCGGGGCCGATATCCTTGCAGTCGAGCTGGATCTCGACCCGACCCTGGCTATAGCGCAGTGCATTCTCCAAGAGGTTACTGAGGATGCGGCGCAAGGCCAGTGCATCGACACGCGCGCGGCAGGGTGGCGCGCCCGACCAGATCACGCGCGCATGCCCATCGATCAGGTCACCCACCAGCGCCGCCAGATCAGTCTCTTCGCGGTGCCCGGCCACCATGCTCTTGCCGAAATCGATCGCCTGGGTGATGAGCGCGGTCATCTCTTCGATATCGCGCTCCATCCGCGTGATCAGCTCGGGCGCCGACTCGCGCGGCAACATCTCGAGCGCGAGGCGCAGACGTGTCAGCGGCGTGCGCAAGTCGTGCGAGATCCCTGCCACCATCAGTGTCCGATTGGCGATCAGCTCGCGAATCCGTCGGCTCATGATGTTGAACTGATGGGCGAGGTTGGCCAGCTCCTTGGGCCCAGACTCCGACAAGGCATTCGGCAGCTGACCCGACGCGACCTCCTGCGCGGCCGCGGACAGCCGATGCAATGGACGCGTGATGCGTCCAGCCAGGATCAGCGCGGTGCCGAGGATCAAGAGCACGGCGACCGCGATGATGACCGAGAGCCCCTCCAGCGGACGGGTCTCGACACGACTGCGCGGAAAACCGACCCAGACGGTGCTCCCGGCATTGTCGAACGAGACCCAGAACCAACGCTCGCGCTCCATCATGCTGGTGACGATCTCGACGGGCCCCCCAAGGCGTTGCTCGAGGGCAAGCTTGAATGTCCGCAGATAGGGAAAGAAATAGTGGTTGACATTGGCGGGTGGTCGCTCGTCGATGAGCATCACCTGATATTCCCTGAGCAGACGTGAGCGGTACTCGTCGCGCAGCTCAGGGGCCAATTGCTGGAGCGTCCGGGCCGAGAGCGCCATGATCGCGGCCAGGTCCGAGGCCGAGCGTTGCGCCACTGGGTTGAGCGCATAATAGACGACCGCGGCCAAGCTCACGGCGCCGTAGAGTCCGAAGGCCAGGATCAGGGTGACGAGCGCGCGTCCGAATAGACTGCGCGGGACCAGATGGCCCAGCCAGCTCATGCCTCGCCCGCCGGCGTGAACACATAGCCCTTGCCCCAGACGGTACGAATGTAGCGTGGACTCTTGGTGTCGGGCTCGATCTTGGAGCGCAGCCGCGCGATCTGCACATCGATGCTGCGATCGAATGGAGAGCGCTCGTAGCCCTTGAGTAGATCGAGTAGACGATCACGATCGAAGACACGATCCGGATGCTCCGCGAGGATGCACAAGAGCGCGAGCTCGCCCGAGGTCAGAGACACGAGCTGATTGCCGCGGCGCAATTCGCGGTGCGCGAGATCGAGGCGATAGGGACCGAACCGGACCATCTCATCGGACACGCCGGGCGGATTCGGGACGCGCCGTCTGAGCACCGCGCGGATCCGCGCCAACAGCTCGCGCGGATTGAAGGGCTTGGGGATGTAGTCATCGGCTCCGACCTCCAGACCCACGATGCGATCGATGTCGTCGCCACGCGCCGAGAGCATGATGATGGGCACGTTGGTGCGGGTGCGTAGACGGCGCGCAAGTGCCAGACCATCCTCGCCGGGAAGCATCAGATCCAGGATGATCAGATCCGCGACCTGATCGGCGAGCCAGGCGTCCATGGCGACACCGTCCTCGGCAGCGCCGACATCGAAGCCCTCGCGCTGAAGATAATCGCTCAGCAGGTCGCGCAGGTCGGAGTCGTCATCGACGACCAGGATCCGTGTCGGCATATCGGGCATCGTCACGAGTGCCATGCTTCGGGCGAACGGGGTGTCTGTAACAACTTGTTACAAGATCAGTGGCTACTGAAATACTCTAATTCGGCGCCACGTGCAAGATGCGATCATGGCGAGTCGTGATCCGTCGACGGGACACGTCGAGGCACGCGGACTCGCTGAGCTTCGACGGAGCGAGCCAGGCCATCCTGATTCGCGACGTGACTCGAGCAGCAAGCAACTTGGGCCGCTACGGCAGTCACATCGGTCTGCCGTCGCGGCTCTTTTTTCGGGCAGCCGCGGCGCGATGTGGGCCGCTGCCTGGCGTTTGACATCGGACACCTCGCTTCCTAGGATCGCGGCTCACCTTCGCTGCAATCCGATCACTCATGATGCCAAGACTCACACCCCTGCAGTGGCTGCTGCTCGTCCTCTTTCTCTTCTTCTATGGCTTCGCCGTCTTCGCGGTCACGCGTGACTATTATGTCCGCACACTGGCGCGCCCGGCGGCGAGCTCGCCCCATGCCGCCGCGGCGCGCCCAGCCCCCGCCCCGCTGCCGCCGCCGAGCGCCATCCCCCAGACGATCACCGAGACCAACCTGGACCTCCTGAGACAACAGGGCGACGACCTCTTCAGCCAACGCCGTCATGCCGAGGCAGTGCCGATCTATCTGCGGATCATCGAGCTCGCGCCGCAGGATGTGGAGGCCCACAACGACCTCGGACTCGCCCTGCACTATCTCGGCGACACCGCCGGGGCACTGGCCAAGCTGCGCGCCGGCGCCGCTTTGGACGCAAGCCACCAGCGCATCTGGCTCACGCTTGGATTCGTCAACCTGCAAGCCGGAGACGAGGACGCGGCGCGCTCGGCCCTGGAGCATGCGCGCGATCTCGACCCGAGCACGCCGATCGGTCAAGAAGCAACCCGTCTGCTGGATCTGATCGGCGGCTGAGTGGCGCGATCCTCCTCGCCGTCACAGGGATCGGGGCGGCGCACGCCGCGCGCTGGGCGTCTCCACCCGCTCGGCCAGCGCGACCGTGTAGTGCGCCCCTTGCTTGAGCTTGTCGTAGTTGCCGAAGACCTCCAACAGGTTGCGCTTCATGTACTCGCGCAAGCCATTGATGGTGACAAGATAGAGTCGGCCTCCGGGACGCAGACGCGCATGAGCGTCATGCAGGAGCAAGGCCAGTAGCTCCTTGCCGACCTTGGCCGGGACATTGCTCGCGATCAGATCGAAACGGCAGGCCGGATCGATCTGATCGAACCCATTGCTGAGCTGCGCCCGGGCGTTCGTCAATCGATTGTCCACGAGATTACGTTTGGCATAATCGACGGCCACGAAGTCCTTGTCCACCAACAGGGTCTGGCCCTGCGGGGCGAGTGCCGCCAGGGCCAGGCCGATGGCGCCGTAGCCGCAGCCCAGATCGAGACAGTCGTCGGTCGGGGCGACGCGCAGATGGCCGAGCAAGAGACGCGTGCCCTCGTCGATCTCGCGGGGCGAGAAGAGCCCCCAGGTGCTGCGCAGGCTCATGCGTCGTCCGCCGAGCTCGGCGGCGAATTGGATGTCCTGGCGTAGGGCGGAGAGTTGCTGAGATGTAAGCACGATTTCGATGAATGTCTCGGCGCTGGATGAATCTCCATTCTATACCCACTGCACAGCGCCCTTGGGATCCTGTGCCAGCGGCTCGGCTGGATGCTCGCGGAGCAAGGGCATGACAGCCCACACTGGATCCGCTCACCTGCCCCACGAACACAGGCACTCACCCCAGGATCGCGTGAAGCGGGGCGTGGTGCTGGGCAGACCTTCAGGGAATCATGATCTGGACCGTCTCCGAGGGGCGGAGCAGCTCGTTGGGTCGCCGCTCGAAGATGACATCCAGATGATAGACCGCGCCCGCGAGCTCGACCCGCACCGCCTCCACGCCGAGACTGTGGACACGACCGTTGCGCACGACCCCGTCGATCATGACGCGCGCCGGCTGACCAGGCTTGAAGCGTCGTAACGTGCTCGCTGTCACCAGCGCGCGCGCCAGCATGCGATCATCCGGGGCGATCTTGAGCAGCGGCTCCTGCTGGATCGTCTTGTAGATCACGGCCCCGTTCCAGACGCTGCGCGCCACCATGATCCCATCGAAAGGCGCGCGCAGCTCGGTGTGCTCGAGGGCGACCAAGGCACTGGCCTCGGCCGCCTTCGCCGCCTCCTCCTCGGCCACCGCGGCAAGGCGCGCCAGCTCGTTGTCCTTGAGCTCCTCGATCGCGATCAGACCGCGGTCGAAGAGCTCCTGCGCGCGCGTCAGTGCGCGTCCGGCCTTTTCGACCTCGACCCGAGCGCGCGCGACCTGCGCCTTGGCCTGCAGCAGACGGGCCAAGGCCTCGCGCTGATCCATGCGCAACAGCAGATCACCCTTGGAGACATGTTGGCCGGCATTGACGAAGACCTCCTGCACGACCCCGTTCTCGGTCACCCGCATCTCGACCTCGTGGACCCATTCGAGCCAACCCTTCAGTTCCTCGGCGACGGCGGTGCCCAGATGACAGAACAGCACGCAGGAGGCGGCGATCATGAATCGGATGACTGTGCTCATTGTCCCACGACCTCTCCATCAAGCAGCGCCCGGCCCATCAGCGCATTCAATTCAGCCCACGCCAGCACCCGGCAGTATGCGACGCGCTGGCCTTGCATGCGCGTCTGGGTCTGCTGGCTCATCGAATAGCCGAGATCGGCGGTCACCTCTTGCTCATAGAGCGTGCGGCTCTCATCGAGCTTCAGATCGCGCCACGCCGACTCGGTGCGCAGATTGCGCTCGGCCGAGTCCAGTGCACGCAGCCGCAGCGAGAGCTCGAGCACCTGTTGGCGCAGCTCCATCTGGAGCAGGTCACGCTCGCTCTCGGCGAGTCCGGCGAGCCGATCGCCGATCTTGGGCGCGGCAAGCGCCCGCTCCAGCATCGCGTCCAGGCTCGGCAGAGGGTTCGGCAGGGGCGGCACCGAGTGCGCCAGCAGGTTGCGAGGGAGATCGCTCGGATCACCGAGTGCCTGCGCAAGCAACGCACGGGTCAATTGTTGGCTGATCTCGCTCGCCGTACGACGGTGCAGGATCTGCTGATAGATGGCCTCGAGCTCGAGGACACGCAGCGGCGAAACTTGGCCGAGCTCCCCGCGGACCGCGGCCCGATCGTACTGGATGTAGGCGACCGCCATGGCCTCACTCTCGGTCGCGAAGCTCTGATCGGCGAGCATGACATCGAAAAAACGCGTCATGATCTCCAAGCGCTGCGCGTCCGAGGCCTCGATCAGGGACAGGAGCGGACGATTGCGGTCCGGATCCAGCGCGCGATCCTCACCCTCGAAGGCCAAACCATGACAATCGAGATACAGCGGCTGGCGCCGCGGTAGACGCTCGGTGAAGGTTGTGGATGCGGTGACTCGTGGATGCGACTGGGCATGCGCAAGCGCGCTCTCCAGTGTGAGAGGATCCTCGAGTGCGGCAACCCGCCCGGCGGACCAGGGTCCCAGGACCGAGACACAGATCATGGCCACCAGTGCGGGACGCCAGCGCATCGCGGGCGCCGCGCCCACGGCCCATCCGCGCGCGTGCGCGCCAGCATCGCCAGCGGGCGGTTTCACGTTCAATGACACCTCCATCATAGTGTGGTCACTCTTGGTGGTCCGCCACCGGGGACGATCGCTCGGTCGCTGCCCGGCCCAACCGCCCCTGCATGAGTCGACATGGAACCAGTCTCCAGGTGGTCTCGGCCGGGCATCGCCGCTGCGCGGGAGACAAGCGGATGAGGACCACCTGCCCGAGAGACCGACGCGCCCGCCACCCTCGCGCCGCGGCCAGTCGCTTTGGACGCGCCGCGCGCTCAGGTGCGAGGGCGCACGATGCGGGGTTGCGCGCCGCTTCAGACCCGCAGAGGGTAAGCCGAGTCTGGGTTGCCGCTCAAGTGATGCGGCGCAGTCGCCTGCGTCTGCCATGCCTCTCAAGACATGTCCTGAGGATCCACGTCGAGCGACCAGCGCAACCCGCGCGCACGAGGCAAGGCTCGGAGCTGGGGGAGCCACTGGGCGAGAGCCCGTTGCAGCAATGGGCGCCGCCGCGACTGGACGAGCAATTGGGCGCGGTAGCGCCCGGCCCGCCGCTCCATCGGGGCCGGCACCGGGCCGAGCAGCTCGACCTCGGCCGTCACGTCGGCCTGCGCACATGCGCGACACTGCTCCAGGAAGCTGTGCGCGAGCGCGGCCGTCGGCGCCTCGGCGCGCACCAGCGCGAGATGGCTGTAGGGCGGCAGATCGGCGGCCTGCCGCTCGGCCAACGCCAACTCGGCAAAGCCGGCATAGCCCTCGCGCAACAGACTCTGCAGCAAGGGGTGATCCGGATGACGGGTCTGCAGCACCACCCGCCCGGGGCGCTCGGCTCGCCCCGCCCGTCCCGTCACCTGCACGACCAGCTGCGCGGTGCGCTCGGGGGCACGAAAATCGCCCGCATAGAGTGCATGGTCCAGGTCGAGGATACCCACCAGGGTGACGGCCGGGAAGTCATGCCCCTTCGCCAACATCTGGGTACCCAACAGGATGCGCGGCGCGCCACGGCGCGCCTCCTCGAGGAGTCGATCGAGCTCACCGCGACGACGCGTGGTATCGCGATCGATCCGCGCGATGCTGACATCGGGAAACAAGGGTCGCAGCTCCTCGTCGAGCCGCTCGGTCCCACGCCCCAGTGTGCGCAGGTCCAACCCGCGACACTCCGGACAACGCTCCGGGAGGACCTGATACCAGCCGCAGTGATGACACCAGAGGCGCCGCCGCGCCAGATGGAGCGTCAAGCGCGCATCGCAATGTGGGCAGCCGCCCACCCAGCCACAGCTGTGACAGGTCAGTACCGGGGCATAGCCGCGCCGGTTCAGGAAGAGCAGCACCTGATTGCCCGCCGCGATCTCGCTCCGCATCGCCTCGCGCAACACGCCCGAGAGTCCGGCCCGCAACGGCTGATCGCGGATATCCAGCAGAGCGATGCGGGGCGGTCGCGCGGGGCCGGCGCGGCGTGGCAGACGCAGCCACTCATAGCGCCCGGTGCGTGCATTGCTGAGCGTCTCGAGCGCGGGCGTTGCCGAGCCAAGCACGACGGGACAGCCCACGAGCTGGGCGCGCCGCACTGCGAGATCACGCGCTGAGTAGCGAAAGCCCTCTTGCTGCTTGAGCGAGGGGTCATGCTCCTCGTCGACCAGGATCAGTCCCAGCCGTGGCATCGGCACGAACACCGCCGAACGGGTCCCGATCACGATCGACGTGCGCCCGGCGGCCGCGGCATGCCAGGCACGCTCGCGCTCACTGGCGCTCAAGGCCGAATGCAACACCACCGGGCGCGCCGGCAGACGCGCGGTGAGGCGCTCGCGCAGCTGGGGCGTCAGGCCGATCTCGGGCACGATCAACAGGGTCTGCCGATCACGCGCGATACTCGCCTCGATCAGACCCAGATAGACTTCGGTCTTGCCGCTGCCCGTCACCCCGTCGAGTAGGAAGGCCCTGAAGCCACCGAATGCGGCGAGGATGCGCCGGATCGCCTCCATTTGATCCGCATTCAGCACCGGACCCCGCGCAGGCGCAGGCTGAGTCGGGGTGGCGCCGAGCCGCGCTGCACTCGCGCGACAGGTCTCGATCAGGCCACGCGCACGCAGCCCACGGGCCGCAGCGGCGATCGGGCCGAGCCGCGCCTTCAGCTCATCGAGCGCAAGCCCATCGGCATGCTCGCGGAGGATCCCGAGCAGTGCGCGCTGACGCTGAGAGCGCCCCAGCTCGGCGAGCGCGAGCGCCTGGCCAGCCGCGGTCGCCCGCAGCCCCGCGCGTTGCTCGTCCAAGAGCGCGGCGGCCGTCCGCAACCGTGCCGGCAGGGCACTGAAGAGCGCCTCGCCGATGGGTGCATGATAGTAATCGGCCGCCCAGGCAATGAGCCTCAGATCGGCGGGTCCCAGGATTGGATGCGGATCGAGCAGACGCTCGACCCGCTTGAGACGGGCGGGATCCTGATCGGAGCACTCGGCGAGCGCGAGCACGAGTCCAACCCGTTGCCCGCCCCTGAAGGGCACTAGGACACGCTGACCCGCGGCCGGCGTCGGCGAGTCATGTGGGGCGAGATAATCGAAGACACCCATCAAGGGGGCGGCGATCGCGACGCGCAGGATCGGGCCGGGCGATTGGTCGCGCTGGAGTGTCACGCGCACGCCCGCTTGGATGGGCATCCATGCACGCCGCGCTCGGCGCGCGGATGAGGATCGAGCCAAGCCCAGCAAGGATAGGCAAGCCCTTGTCGCTCAAGATGAATCCTGGAACACCCACAAAAGCTGTGGATAAGTCTGGGGATGAGCGCTTGAAAAGCGTCCGGAAGGCGCATCAGTGTTAGTCTTTCGTTGGTTTGGAAAATTTCTGGCCAGTTCAAAAAAGACAATTTATTTCAGAAACTTGGATGAATTGATCGGAACCCTTGCCAAGCCCTCGCATGGCCGCGACGAGCCAGCCTCGCGGCTGTGCATGATCAACGGGTTGCGCACCCCCGGCAACCCTGTATCATCTCCATCCAAATCCAAGCCTTGACACCAAGATGACCTCACTCCATCAACAGGTTCTGCGCACGGATTTGGCCGGCATGCCCATGGAATGGATCGACTATCGCGATGCCGCGCGACTCTATGTGCTCGGGCAGGTCGCCTATGCCTGTGGTGACTCGCTCTTCGAGCTACATGGTGGCGTGAACGCGCTCACTCGCCGCCGCAGCCGTCTCGAGATCCATTCGATCATCGCCACCCACGCCGCTCATCGCACGCGCGAGCGACTGCATGACGCGTTCGCGCCCCCACTGTCCAACCGCACACTGTTTCAGCGCGATGATCACATGTGTCTCTATTGCGGCGACCGCTTCCCGGCGCGTCAACTCTCGCGCGACCATGTGCGCCCCACCAGTCGGGGCGGCCGCAATGTCTGGACCAACGTGGTCACCGCCTGCCTTCGCTGCAATCATGGAAAGGCCGGACGGACCCCCGAGGACGCCGGCATGGAGCTACTCGCCGTGCCCTTCACACCCACTCAGGCCGAGTACATCTATCTGATGGGACGCCACATCCTGGCCGATCAGATGGCCTTCCTGAGCGCCCACTTCCCACGCTCGAGTCCACTGCGCCGCCGCATCACCCGCGGCCCGGTCGGATGAGCGACCTGACCGCGATCGCGGCGCGGATCGAATCGGCGACCGGCAGCCCGTTGCGCATCCAGCGCCAGCAGACCGTCGGCGGTGGCTGCATCAATCGCGCGCTCGTCCTCGGCGATGCCACGCGGACCTTCTTCGTCAAACTCAACGGTGCCGAGCGACTGGACATGTTCGAGGCCGAGGCGGCGGGCCTGACCGAGCTGCGCGACGCCGGCGCGCTGCGGGTGCCGGCACCCATCTGCACCGGCGTGCTGGAGCGCGAAAGCTATCTGGTGATCGAGCATATCGACCTCGGCGGACGACTCGATGGCGCCGCGGCCGGGCGCCAGCTCGCCGAGCTGCATCGACACACCGGGCCAGGTTTCGGCTGGCAGCGCGACAATACCATCGGCGCCACCCCACAACAGAACGCCTGGGCGGATGACTGGGTGACATTCTGGCGCGAGCGACGGCTCGCTTACCAGCTCGAGTTGGCCATCCGCAATGGCCATAGTCGCGCCCTGGGTGACAGCGGTGAGCGGCTCTGCGCCGAGCTCGAGCATCTGATCGGACACCATCCACCGGCATCACTGCTGCACGGTGATCTCTGGGCGGGCAATATCGGCTCGACTCCAGGGGGTGAGCCGGTGATCTTCGACCCCGCCGTCTATTTTGGTGATCGCGAGACCGATCTGGCCATGACCGAGCTGTTCGGGGGCTTTGCCCCCGACTTCTATGCCGCCTACCGCGAGGCCTGGCCGCTCCCACCCGAATACACGACGCGCAAGATGCTCTACAACCTCTATCATGTACTCAACCATCTGAACCTGTTCGGCGGCGGCTATCTGGCGCAGTCCCGGGGCATGATCGAGCGGCTGCTGGCGACAGTGCGCTGATCCGGCATCGCGAGCGCCAGTCCCCGCGCGCGCTGATCATGGTCGAGTGGCTGCTGGCGACATTGCGCTGATCCCCCTGACCACGCGGCATTTCCACGCCGATCTGGATGTGTTACAAGGGTAGACCATAGCGCGCATCCATCCGATCCCGATTGATCTACCCCGACCCATTCTTCGCCATGCCCAGAGAGCTGCTCATCCTCAGACATGCCAAGTCCGATTGGGATTCGGGCGCGGCCAGTGACTTCGATCGCCCGCTCGCCAAACGCGGCAAGAGCGACGCGCCCAAGGTGGGTGCCTGGCTCTATCGCGAGGGCCTGGTGCCGGATCATGTCGTGAGCTCACCGGCCAAGCGCGCGCGTCAGACGGCGACCAAGGTCTGCAAATGTCTCGACATCAAGAAGACGCAGATCATCTGGGAGCCCAGCATCTATGAGGGTACGGTCACACAGCTTCTCGAGACCCTCGCGCGATGTCCGCCCGAGGCCGTGACGGTCCTGTTGATCGGACACAATCCTGGACTCGAGCAGCTCATCCTTCATCTCGTCGGCGAGGATCTGGAGATCCCGGAAGACGGCAAGATCCTCCCAACGGCCACCGTCGCTCGGCTGGAGATGCCGGATGACTGGGGCGCACTCGAGTGCGGCAGTGCCGAGCTGGTCTCGCTCATACGCCCGCGCGCGCTGCGCTGAGCGGCGCGCCCACTCGAACCGACCCAACACAGATCATCAGCACTCGGATCGGCCGATCCGGACGGCTCGGCGGCGGTCCATCATCAGGCCATCGCGGACACACTCAGCCAAATGCGGCGGTATCATCGCCCGAGCGCTCGGACAGGCGCGACTGCGGAACCGGCGCGCGTTGGGCTTGTCGATGCCCAGAGCATTGGCCACCCCATTGCGAATGCATCAGATGACGAGGCATCGGATCGACCATGTCGGAGACCCGCTCGGAATACGACCAACTCCAGCAGCTGAGACTCGAGCAGGCCGACCGCGAAGGCGGCGGACGACGTCTGATCTGGGTCCTGCTCATCCTGCTGGTCATCGGCGCGGTCGGCGCCCTGGCCTACTCGCGACTCGCCACACGCGGCACGGCGGTCGATATCAGCATTGCCGAGCGCGCCGCGATCGGGTCGCAATCCATACTCGATGCCACCGGCTATGTGATCGCACGCCGCCAGGCGACGGTCTCCAGCAAGATCTCTGGCAAGCTCTCCGAGGTTCTGATCGAAGAGGGGATTCGTGTGGAGGCCGAGCAGCTGCTCGCGCGGCTCGACGACAGCGATGCTCAGGCGCAACTGGATCTCGCGACGGCGCGCCTGGAGGCCTCCCACGCGCGGCTGGCCGAGATCGAGGTGCAGCTCGAGCAGGCCAGGCGCGGGCTCAAGCGACAGAGCGAGCTGCGCTCACGCCAGTTGGCCTCCGAAGAGGCACTGGAGACCGCCACGACTCAGGTCGAGACACTCGCCGCGCAGCTCCAAGCCCAGCGTGGGCAGGTCCGTGTTGCCGAGGCCGAGGTCGCGGTCGCGCGCGTTGCCTACGAAAACACCTTCGTGCGCGCGCCCTTCCCTGGCATGATCGTCGCGAAGACCGCTCAGCCTGGCGAGATCGTCTCGCCGATGTCGGCCGGTGGCGGCTTCACTCGCACCGGCATCGGGACGATCGTCGACATGGACTCGTTGGAGATCGAGGTCGATGTCAATGAGTCATTCATCCAACGGGTGCGCCCAGCACAACCCGTCCAGGCGGTGCTCGATGCCTATCCGGATTGGCACATCCCCGCCTCGGTCATCGCCATCATCCCGACCGCCGATCGCAGCAAGGCAACCATCCGGGTGCGCATCGGCATCGAGGTCGAGGATCCGCGCCTGGTCCCCGAGATGGGTGTGCGGGTCTCGTTCATGGGGGATGCGGCCAGCACCCTGACCGGCGCGGTGGATGGCGTGCTGGTCCCCGCGAGTGCGATTCGCGAGCGCGGTGCGGGCAACGTGGTCTTCGTGCTCGAGCAGGATCTGGTGCGCGAACGACGGGTGGATCTGGCCGGTGCGATCGGTGATCGACAGCTCGTGGAGAGCGGACTGGCGGTCGGTGAGCGGGTGGTGCGCGATCCACCACCAGAGCTTGCCGACGGGATGCGCGTCATCCCGCGCGATGGGGTCTGAGCACATGAGCGCGACCGCCGCCGTGCCCCCATCCGCACCCGCGCCGTCCCCACCACTGGTGACGATTCGCGGCGTCAGCAAGGTCTACGAGCGTGGCCGCGAGCGTCTGGAGGTCTTGCATCATATCGACCTCGACATCCCGCGCGGCGACTTCCTGGCCTTGATGGGGCCATCGGGTTCGGGTAAGAGCACGCTTCTCCATCTGATCGCCGGATTGGATCTGCCGACCGAGGGGCGCATCAGCATCGCAGGACACCGCATCGATCGCCTCTCGGCCACCGAGCTGGCACGCTGGCGGGCCGCCAATGTCGGCTTCGTCTTCCAGTTCTACAATCTCCTGCCCGCGCTCTCGGCGCAGAAGAATGTCGAGCTGCCGCTCCTTTTGACGCGTCTCTCGGCGGCGCGCCGCCGCCGCCATGCCGCTCTGGCGCTGGACCTGGTGGGTCTCTCGGATCGGGCGACCCACAAGCCCAACGAGCTCTCGGGCGGCCAGCAGCAACGGGTGGCGATCGCGCGGGCAATCGTCTCGGACCCGACCATCCTGGTCTGTGACGAGCCAACCGGGGATCTCGATCGGCACTCGGCCGAGGAGATCCTCGGACTGTTGCAGCGACTCAATCGCGACCACGCAAAGACCATGATCATGGTCACCCATGACCCCAAGGCGGCTGAATTCGCACGACACGTCCTACAACTGGACAAGGGCACACTGGTCGAGTCGCTGGAGCACTGAGGCGCGGATCGGCTGGTCATGAAATATCTTCCACTCCTGCTCGCGGCACTCCTGCGCAAGAAGGCGCGAACACTGCTCACGCTGCTTTCGGTGGCGGCCGCCTTCGCGCTGTTCGGGATGCTGGATGCGGTTCGGGTCGCCTTCAACGCCCCCCAGAGCATGATCGGGATCGACCGGCTCATCACCTCCTCGCGTCTGTCGCTGATCCAGCCCCTGCCCTATGGCTATCTCAACCGGATCCAGTCGACGCCGGGAGTGCGGGCCGTCACCTATGCGAGCTGGTTCGGAGGCATCTATCAGGATCCGAAGAATTTCTTCCCCAATTTCCCAGTCGAGCCTCAATCCTATCTGGCGATGTACCCTGAGCTGGTGTTGCCCGAGGCGCAACGACAGCTCTTTTTGAAGACCCGCACCGGCGCAGTGGCGGGTGCCGCGCTCGCCGATCTGTTCGGCTGGCGGGTCGGCGACAAGATTCCGCTGCGCCCGACCATCTATCCACATCGCGACGGCGGAGAGGTCTGGTCACTCGATCTGGTGGGCATCTTCCACGCCGACCGTCCCGAGCTGCGCTCCACCGAGAAGCAGCTCCTCTTCCATCACACCTATTTCGACGAGGGGCGCGAGTTCGGGCAAGGCACGGTGGGCTGGTATATCGTGCGGGTCGCTGACCCGAGCCAGGCCGCTCAGGTCGCTCAACGGATCGATCGACAGTTCGCCAACTCGGCCTTCGAGACTCGGACGCAAAGCGAGCGCGAGTTCCAGATCTCGTTCGCCAAACAGATCGGCGATATCGGACTCATCGTCACCGCGATCATGGCCGCGGTCTTCTTCACACTGGTGCTGGTGACCGGCAACACCATGGCACAATCGATCCGCGAGCGCATCCCCGAATTGGCGGTGCTCAAGACACTCGGGTTCAGCAACCGCGCAGTCCTGCTCCTGGTCCAAGCCGAATCACTCATCCTCTTGCTGATCGGCGGGCTGGCTGGTCTCCTATTGGCCTGGGCGTCACTGCCGATCATCGGCGAGGCGAGCTCCGGACAGCTCGATGTCATGCTGCAGCCGGCAAGCTGGCTATTGGGACTGGTGTTGATGATCGCCATCGGTCTCTTGGTCGGGCTGCCACCGGCCCTCAAGGCCATGCGCCTACGAATCGTCGATGCGCTGGCCGGACACTGACGGGCACTGGCCATGATGTCCGCCCCGCAGCCCAATCGTCGCCGACCGCATCGGCGCGGCGCGAGCCGCTCAGGCTGGCTGCTCGGGATCCTGATTCCGGCCGCAGTGGCCGTGCTGATCATGCTGCTCTGGATCCTGCTGCCCTGGGTGATGATCGGATTCCTCACCCTGCTGGTCGGCTGGCTCGTGCTGACACGCACGGGCCAACAAGCGATGGCGATCACCCGCATCGGGCTCAGCACCATCCCACAGCGGCTCGGGGCCACATCGGTCGTCGTCGTCGGGATCGCCGGTGTGGTCGGGGTCCTGGTCGCGTTGCAGGCGATGGCAGCCGGATTCGAGGCCACACTCGCCGGCGCCGGTAATGAGGACACCGCACTGGTGCTCAGGGGCGCGGCCAATGCCGAGCTTTCATCGGCGCTCGACCGTCAATCGACCACGCTCATCGTCCAGGCCCCTGGGATCAAGCGCGATGCGCTGGATCGGCCGATCGCCTCGGTCGAGGCGGTGGTGGTGGTGAGTGTCCCACGACGTGGCACCGGGACCGACGCCAACCTGGAGGTCCGTGGTGTCGGGGCGGCGGCCTGGGAGGTGCGTCCACAGGTGCGCATCATCGCTGGACGTACATTCGAGCCAGGGCGGCGCGAGCTCATCGTCGGTCAAGGCGCCGTGCGCCAATTCAACGGCCTGCAGATCGGCGAGACACTCGACCTCAACAATCAGCAGTGGCGCATCGTCGGGCACTTCGCCTCAGGCGATACCCACGAATCCGAGGCCTGGGGCGACAGCGAATCCATCATCTCGGCCTATCGGCGCAACGGTTTCCAGTCGGTCGCCGTGCGCCTGAGCGCGCCAGCGAACATCGCGCTCCTGCGCGCTGCGCTGGCGAGTGATCCGCGGCTCAGGGTCGAGGTGCAGACGACCCAGGACTACTATCATCGTCAGGCCGAGCGTCTGACCCGGGTGATTCGGGCGGTCGGGATCGGGGTGGCGGTCATGATGGGTCTCGGCGCACTCTTCGGTGCACTCAATACCATGTACGCGGCGGTCGCGAGCCGCGCGCGCGAGATCGCGACACTGCGCGCACTGGGCTTCACCGCCCAGCCAGTCGTGGCCGCCGTGATGCTCGAGACCATGACGCTCGCCCTGGCTGGTGGGCTCCTCGGGGGCGCAATCGCTTGGGGACTGTTCCATGGATTCACGGTCTCGACACTCGGCTCGAACTTCAGCCAGGTCGTCTTTCAATTTCGCGTCACCCCCGAGCTGCTCTTGCGCGGCTTGCAATGGGCGCTCGCGATCGGCTGCGTAGGCGGTCTCTTTCCCGCGCTGCGCGCGGCGCGGCTGCCAGTGACCACCGCGCTCAGGGAGTCCTGACCCACGCGGAGCACAGCACTCGGGGCTGGCTGCCGGGATCGATCAAGGCTGCGCGTCACCGACCAGTGGCAGACGTGAGATATAGTCGCTGACAGACTCCATGTCGGCCTCCGCATAACCGCCGGTCGCCTCGACCATCTGCGGATCGGCGTTGCGACGCAACCCACCATGGATGTTGCGGACCTGCCGCAACAGATAGGCATAGTGCTGACCCGCGAGCTTGGGATAGAAGCTTTCAGCATCACCTTCTCCGGCGCGGCCGTGACACTTCACGCAATCCTTGCGGTAGAGCCGTTCGCCACGCTCCAGATCAGATCCCGGACCCTGTCCCTGATCGGCGGATACGGGCAAGCCGGTCAGATAGGCCGCGATGTCAGCGACCTCCTTGGTCGAGATGACATGCTGATCCGCGAATGGAAACATCTTCGGATTATCGCGGACACCGGAGCGGATATCGGTCAGTTCCTTGATCAAGACAGAGGCATGCTGACCGGCCAAGCGTGGATAAGCGCCATCGTCCGTGCCAAGCGCCGCCATGCCATGACAGCCCGCGCAGACCTCGAAGACCACCGCGCCATGGTCAGGATCGCCCACGGCCATCAGGGCGATCATCTGCTCATCGGCAATCTGGTTCCAGGTATAACCTGGAGACTCGATCCCGGGTGCGGTTGGCTGCCGGGGCTCATCGGCGGCATACGCGGTCAGGGTCAAGACGAAGGTGCCCGCTGCAATGAACTTGAACAAGGTGATCTCTCCGCTCATCGTTGCACCATCACAACCGCCATGCCCGCAATATACTCGGACACGGCGCGCATTTCCTGATCAGTCATCCGCACGGCGACGGTCCGCATCAAACGGCCCCGATCATTGTCTCGGGCACCCGATTGAAAGTGCTTGAGCTGCTGATACACATAATCGGCATCCTGGCCGGCAAGCATGGGCGAGCGCGGAGTCCCGGATCCATCAGGCCGGTGACAGCCAGCGCACGCTGGCACCCCGGAGTCACGATTGCCATCCTGAAAGATCGCCCGTCCCGCCTCGGCCAGCGACGGATCCTTCACCATGCCCGCGGTTGGTGCCTGCTGTGCAAAATAGGCCGCGAGCGCGAGCAACTCCGTTTTGGAATAGGGTGCGACGATCGGCATCATGATTTCACTCGCGCGCGCACCGTAGGCCATGTCCAGCAGTTGCTTGGCCAGGTACTCCTCCTGTAGCCCTGCCAACTTGGGAAAGCTGTGAATCGATTGGTTGCCTTCCAGACCATGACAGGCAACACACTGACCGGCGACGATTTCACGCGCATCCCGCGCCTCGAGCGCGGCGATCGGCGCGCTCGACATGAGGAGCAGCAGCCAGGCTGCCCCCAGTCTTTGGCGAGTCATGGGCACGCCGACCGCTTGCCTCCACCCGGCCTTCATCTCGCAATGGTCGCTCAAGGATTCATCCCCCATACCGATTCGTTCTCGGCCGGACTGTCCACGGCGACGGCCGGGACGACCCGTGCCAACCGCTCAAAATGACATTTGCAGGAACAGGCCAACCAGGTTCGCATGGTAGTTCTGTGTACCAGAGTCAAGATAGGCCGCATTATTGACTGGCACCGGATTCTGTGCGACCCCGTCATAGTGCCAATCCTCGATCTCACCGCCCTCGTAGCGATAGAGTGCGCGTATGGCAAGCGACTTCTTGATCGGTACGATCAGGTTGAGATCGACGAAATGCTGGGTTGTTTCCAGATCAGGCATGCCGGTGCCGATCAACGCGAGCTGCTGCGGATTGGTGATACCCAGCGCCGCTGCGTTGTACCGATAGCCAATCTCGGTCACGCCGGTCACATAGGTATAGTCGAGCTCGAGCCTTGCTTTGCCAAAATCGTAGCGCCCGCCGAGGCCGAAGGTATGGTTGTACTCATCGCTCTCGGTCTCCCACATCCGGCTCGTATTGAACAGCGGACTGGTTGGCGAGGCATTGCCACAGACCCCTTGCCAGTTCGAGGCGGTCACCCGAGTCTGATCGATCAGGCGCGCACTGGGATCGACTGGCCCTGGGACGCGACCGGTGGTGTTGGTCGCGATCGAGCCATCGGAGAAGAAGTAATAGTAGTTACCGATGATGCAGCTGTTGGCCTGGATTCCAGCCTGCGACATATGACCCTGCTGATAGGTATAGAACCCGGATAGACCGAATCTCGCACTGGGCTGATAGTTCAGATCGAGCCCCACGGCGCCCAAGGTCTGGCGATCGTTGCGACCATAGTCTGAATTCGGGTAGTCGTTTTCCTGATATTCAGCAAAGAGCCCGACATCGATCGCCTCGGATGCGATCAGATTCAGACGCCCCGCGAGCTTGGCCCGATTACGATCGGCCAGATCGAATTTGCGCAGACCCGACATGGCATGGATCCAGCTCGCGACATTGGTCCCGTTCGCCGACGGGAGTGGGCCGAGGATCGCGCTCTGCGCTTCGTGATGCGCCTCCAGGGTGTAATCATCGCCCCGGCGCTCGGCATATTCGACGGTCAAGCGCAATGAGCCGAAATCGAACCCGCGATTGGTATAACCAAGCTCGATGCGATTCTCCCAGGTCCGGTCACGCTCACGGTACTCTCGATCGAACTCCTCGCGCTCCAGTGTCGCATTCAAGCTCGACGCCCTGCCGAGTCGATAGTCGCCGCTCAGACTATAATTGATCTGCTTGTATTCGTATGGCGTGTTGCGGAGCTTGACATTGCCCGCGCTCGGCACCAGACCCAATGCGCGGGTCGCCTCGAAGGAGCAGCCCGCAAGGTTGTAGGCATTCGGAAGAGTCCCTGCCGGATTGTTGGTTGCATTCGGCACGACAAAAGAGCCGCCGCTGCCATCGTTGAGCAAGCGACCCCATTGCCCAGTCAGCGGATTACAGGCGAAATAGTCGGTCTTGTTGTCGGTCTCGTAATAGCGAACCTTGCCCTGCACGGAAAGCCGATCGAGCGGATTCGTCGCGAGCCCGATACTGAACAGACGCGTATCGATCTGGGCATCCGCCGATTCACGCGACAGCGATCGCGGCGTGTTCCAGACATTGGCGGTGCTCACGCCATTGATCAATCCGCCATCGAGTGGCAGTGTGGTGGGTGGAATCAACTGATCGTCTTGTCGCATCTGGCTCAAGGAGGCGACCAGAGTCAGGCGTGTCCTGTACTCATCCTGAAACGATCGTCCATATTCGGCCAATAGGTTATAGAAATCGTTGTCCGGGTAGAGATCGTAGACTCCTGTCTTGAAGCTGGTCTGCGGGATCCCCTGGATGGTATTGGTGTTGATGAACAATGGATTGGCAAAACTCATGGTCCCCGTGTTGTTCCGGAACAGTGACGCCTGAGTTTGGAGATTGAGAGTGTCGCGACCATTGTCGAAACGCAGTCCAGCGACCAGATCATGGGTATCGTAGTCGATCGATTCGGGGATCTCGAGATTGCCGCCACCCCCGCCGCCACCGAATACCGCGCCAAATGGCCGCTCACCCTCGCGTTGCTCCAGGGTGTAGGCGCCATAGAGCCGCCATTGATTGTTGATCTGCTTCTGGAGATCCACGCCCCCCTTGCGGCGGACGATGCTGAGCCTGCCATTCTCGATCAGGCTCAGTTGATCCTGGATGTTGGCGGCGGTCGTCGCAGCATTGACTGTCCCACCCGCCGTGAGTTGGTCGAGCGTGAGTTGGTCGCTGCCCAGACCGGTCCAGAGTGAGCGGTAATTTCCGGTGAAGACATGCGGGGTCTCACGATAGAAGAGCTTGAGTCTCCAATCATTGTGACGTCCAGTCTTGGCTCCGAAAAACTGGTCACGATAACCGGCTCCACCACCCTGCATCTCAAAGAAGCGCGCCGTGTCTGGCTGGTCCGCCTGGATGCTGAAATTGTTCAGATAGGCCCCAGTATCGAGATCCTTGTATTTGAGCAACCAGGCAGCGTCCTCATCACCGGAGAGATGGGTCGCGCCGATCTCGATCGATCCCGAGTAGATCCAGCCGGATTCAGTCTCTTTGGTCTCGGTTGGCAGCAACGGCCAGCCATACAGCAGTCCGGTCGGCGAGCGCTGATAAGGCAATGCATCCAGACCATCTAGATCACGCGCAGGAACAGGGCTCTTCCGGATCTCATGGGGTTCAGTTATGATAAAAAACAATAACTTGAGGGCGGTGACTCGCTGAAACATCATTCGAGCGTTTTTTACTATGACA
>RZZN01000254.1 GCA_009929855.1 Gammaproteobacteria bacterium | reverse complement strand
GCTACCGCTCCATATCGAAGTCGCGCCCGGCCTGCCGGTCGTTCTCCTGCGCGGCGAGCCGTTCGCGGCGGATGCGCTCCAGCGTGGTTTCGGCGGGCTTGCGATCGTTGGCGGGCTCGCGCACGGCCTTTTGCTCAAGGACGGCGAGGCGCTTGTCCAGCCGCTCGGCGGCGTTCCGCTGCTCGCGCTCGATGGCCCGCGCCTCGTCCTCCTGACGAATTTCGAGCGGGCGCTCCTGCTCGCGGCGGCGGGCCTGCGCGTCGGCGATGTTCGCGCGGAGTGCTTCGGCGCTCTCGCGGTCGCGCCTGGCGCGCGTCAGGCGATAGAAGAAGCCGCCCCGCGCGATTCGCTCCTCCAGCCGGTGAAGCGCCGCGCGGTCCTCGGCGAGCCGGGGACCATAGACCAGGTCGAGCCGGTCGGCGAGGTCCCGGCGCTCGCGGGCGTGGCGAAGCTGCATCACGACAAGGCGATGCTCGCCGGCACGCGCGAGGTTTTGCCGCTTCTCCCGCGCCCACGCCTTGAACGCCTCGGGCGAAAGGGCGGCGGCGTGCTTCTGTTCCTCGAACGCGCGGCGGCTGACGCTCAGGGGCCGGGCGTTCGGGTCCAGCAACCGGGGCCGCTGTGCCTCGTCGCGATGGCGCGCTTCCTCGGCGGCGATGCCCGCGAGGGCGTCGCGCTCGATGCGCTCGGCCTCGGCCTGCTCGCGGGTCAGGACGGCTTCGGCGCGGCGCTTCTCGCGCTCGGCGGCGAGGTCGATGACCTCCGCCCGGCGCTCCAGTTGCTCGCGCCGCTGGTTGCGCCGCCAGACGGCCCGGCGCTCGTCGCCCCGGTCGGACGCCTTGCCCCGGCGCTCCATCTCGCTGGCGTGCGGCCCGAGCTTCGGCTCGGCCTCGCGGTCGATCCCGCGCGCCTCAAGGCTGCGATGATCGACGCGCTCCTTGCTACCGGCCCGCTCAAGGGCGCGGTTCTGGTACTCGGCCCATTTCTCGCGCCAGTCCTCAAGCCGGGCGCTCTCGTTCCACGCGCGGTTCTTCTTGCCGAATCCGTCGCCGAGAAGATCCCGCATGGTCAGAAGGACGTGGGCGTGCCAGTTGCGCTCGTCGCCCTCGCGGTCCGGCGAATGGATGGCGATGTCGGCAACCATGCCATGCGCGACGCACTGCTCGCGCACGAACCCCCGGACCAGCGCGAGGTTCTGGCTCGCGTCAAGCTCGCAGGGGAGGGCGAGTTGCAGCTCGCGGGCGAGCTGCGCGTCCTTGCGCTTCTCGATCAGCTCGACGGCGTTCCACAGCTTCGCCCGGTCCCGCATCCACTCCGGCGCGTTGTCGGGCGCGAGGATTTCGACGTGCTCGACGCCCGTGCGGCGGCGGTAGTCGTGCGCGAGGCCGGTGCGCTCGTCCTCGATGCACTCGCCCGCGCGGTAGGCCGCCGCCGCCGTGACGCTGCGGCCCGCGTTCCTGCCGATCACCTTGGCGCTCAGTCGATAGACGGCCATGCGGGCTCCTCGAAATTTCCCGCCGGGAGGCGGGAACGCGCGACGTTGGCACAACGTATAAGCGCGCACTTCGTGATTTTGGCTCAGTGCCCCGGTTCGATGTTCGGGTTCGGTTACGCAAGTGGTGGATAGGGGATCGCTTCCGTCTTGAATGCTAGCGCACGGTTAGGGAAACTAGAAGACCATGAACGACCGTATCCACAAGCTCCGCGAGAAAAAGCAGCAGATCGAGGCCCAGCTCAAGCAGCTAGAGGCCCGCGAGCGCGAACGCGAACGCAAGGCCGATACCCGCCGCAAGATCATCGCCGGGGCGCTGGCGCTGGAGCATGCCGAGATCAACGAGGAATTCGGCCGGGAACTGCACCGGCTCCTGTTCCGCCATGTCGAACGACCGCAGGACCGCGAACTCTTCGGCCTGCCTCCCAAGGGCGAGGACGGGGA
>RZZN01000253.1 GCA_009929855.1 Gammaproteobacteria bacterium | reverse complement strand
CGCGAAACCGCCGGTAGCCGTGCGAGAGCAGGGCGCCGAGCAGCAGGGCGATGGTGAGCTGTCCGGCGAGGATGCCGGCGACGAGCGCCAGCACCAGCGTCATCAGATCGTCCATGCGCCACAACAGCAGCGTAGGCGGTTCGTCGATGTGGTGGGGAAAGTCGAGGGTCTCCATCGGGGGCCTGTGGCGCGGTTTTGACGTGAGCGCATGGTGTGTCACGTCTTTCCGGCCGGCGACGGCGAAAACTCGTCGAAAGCGCCCGCTTTGCAGCAGGCGCAACAGCGTCGCGTCCGCCGTCACGGCGACGAGGTGTCGCGACCCCGCGGTTTACAATGTACGGATAAGTTACGTACAATCATCGAAGAAACCGAGGACACCATGATGCCGAGAGAAACGATCCGCACCGCCCGCTTCGAGGCCCGGGTATCGCCCGAGGTACTGGCCGTCGTCAGGCGCGCCGCCGAGCTTCAGGGACGCAGTGTCAGCGACTTTGTCGTCGACGCCGCGCGCGACGCGGCCCATCGCGCCATCGAGGAGGCCTGCATCATCCGACTGTCCGTCGAGGATCAGCAGCGGTTCGCGGAGGCGTTGCTGAACCCGGAGCCGCTCACACCCTCGATGGAGCGCGCCGTCGCACGCTACCTTCGCCTGAACGCGTAACGCGCGTGCCCGGAGACGGATTTCCTATCGAGCCTCTCGGAGCGCAGGATCGCGGGGCTTTTTGCAGCGGCGTCGACGCGCTGGATCGGTATTTCAGAGAACGCGTGACGCAGGACGTCCGCCGTCGCGTGAGCAACTGCTTTGTGTTGCTGGACGCCGAAAACCAGGTTGCCGGTTACTACACCTTTGCGGCGGCGGGAATCCCGCTGGCCGACTTGCCGGAGAGCCTGACCAAGCGTTTGCCGCGTTACCCATCACTTCCTGCCGGACTGATCGGGCGCTTGGCCGTTGACCGTCCTCATCAACGACAGGGTCTGGGTGCACTCCTTGTCGTCGATGCCGTTGCGCGCGCCGTCCGGGCAGAACCGGTGATTTATGCGCTTTTCGTGGACGCAAAGGACGATCAGCCCGCCGCGTTCTATGCTCGCCTGGGGTTTCATCGCCTTACAAGCCAATCCAACCGTCTCTTTATCCCGATCAGCGAGATTGCAAATCGGCTCTCGGAACAGGAAACGTGACCATCGCGATCCGAGCCTCGGATGGGTTCCGAATAGGTACGGGCTCACGGACCGAGTGCCTTGACCGGCCGTGACACCCGCAGCGGTTTCGAGCGCCGACGCGGCTTAGAGCTGCTTCTGCGTATGGGTCAACACGAACGCCACGCACAGCGCCGAGACGACGCCGAGCATAGGGACCGCAACCACCGGCATCGCGATCGGCGCGAACAGCAGCAGACCGACGATCAGTCAAAGCGCGAGCAGGATCCGCAGCGCGGTGTGATGCGCCAACGGGCTGGCGTAGACGAACCCGTATTGCCGGATGCGACGGCGCAGCCAGCCGTCGCCGATCGCCGCCGTCAGTATGATCGCCATGAAGGGCCACCAAGCGAGCAGCAGCGCAAGCCGGTCAGATCGCGACGGTGTGGCATATCCGCGTCGTCACCGCTCGGCGGGCTGCGGCAGGGGCTCGCCGAGGATCGGCAAGCGGCCTTTGGAGACGCGCCCGCCGGGCCAGCGGGCCAAATACTCGAAGTTGGGCAGCTTCCCGAGCAGCGCCGCCGGAAACAAGGGCGCTTCGGCCTCGTCGAGGCGCTCCCCGGCATTGCCGGTGAATAGCAGTGGTTGGTCGCTCGCGGTCGTGGAGCCTTGGCTCTTCACCACCGTGCAGAGCCGCACCGCCGGGAGACTCTCGGCGATGTACTCCTGCGTCTTCGCATCGATCACGCGCATCGCGATCAGCCCGTTGAGGTTGCCCAGCACCTGGCGGGCCTTCTCCTCG
>RZZN01000252.1 GCA_009929855.1 Gammaproteobacteria bacterium | reverse complement strand
ACCACGCCCTCCGCCGCGAAGACGACCTGCGCACCGTTGCGCGCTATATCATCGGCAACCCGCTGCGCGCCGGCCTGGTCCAGCACATCGGAGACTATCCCCTATGGGACGCTATCTGGTTGTAGATACTCTGTTCTGATGCAAGTCCGATTTGCCTCCTATCCATCATTTTTTTCTATCGGCATCGTTTTCTCGACGGTACGGTCGTTGAGCGGCTGCCAACCCCATTGGGATCATTTCGATGACGGATGGGGCTTGGCTGCGGGTGGCGCGCGGGCGGACTCCGTGTGGACAACGCGTGAATGCCGCAAGCGGGCGTGTGGACAAGCCGGGGACAACCCGCTCCCGGCGGGTTGCCCCCACCTTGACCACACTCATTCACCCGTTGCCCACACTGCGCCGCACTGAAGCCGCTGCTGGCTGCGAGCGCCTGCGGCGCGACTGCTGCTGGTTGTTGATCAATGAATGCCATGGCTGGGGTTGACTGCGCTCGTCCGGGCGGCTGCGCGTCGACGGCCACGCGGGTGCTGTCGGGCCAACCGAGGAGGGTGCCGTGGCGGACATCGCCGAGGTGCTCATGCCGCGGCCTCGCGAAGCAAGCAAAAGCGGCTGCCGTCGAACGCTTGGCGGTGCTTGAGCATGGCATGGATGGCGTGCAGCAATTTGCGCATGACCGCGCAGACGGCCTGAATCTTCTTCAGGCCGC
Organism: Gammaproteobacteria bacterium; assembly: GCA_009929855.1. Classification (GTDB taxonomy): domain Bacteria; phylum Pseudomonadota; class Gammaproteobacteria; order Chromatiales; family Chromatiaceae; genus Thiocapsa. The sequence continues at coordinate 1,234 of RZZN01000252.1, read as the reverse complement.
GCGCGTCGATGAGATGCCGGTAGTAGTTGTTGATGTGCGGTTCATGGCGCGCAGCACTCAGTGCGGGCATGAACAGCGCTTTGCGCAGGTGGGCATTGCCGGCCTTACTCAGACGCGGTGGTTTGTTCACGCTGGTGCCCGAGGTGCTCTGGCGCGGATCCAGTCCGGCCAGGGCGACCCATTGCTTGGCACGCATGTCCTCGGGCAACACCAGCAGCTCACCCATGAGCTGGATGGCGCTGGCGGCGGCGATGCCGGGGATGCCGGTGAGCAGCCGGTAGACCTGCGCAAGCTCCTCGTCGGCGCTGATGCGCGCATCGACCCAATCACGCAGGGCATCAATCTGGGCGGTGTACTGGTGGATGCTCAGGCGCACGTCATCCAGCACCACGGCCGGCGTGGTCGTGCTTTGCAGCAGCGCGTGGAGTTGATTCTTCGCCCGCGTGCGATCGACCACCAACGCCTCCAGGCGCCGGGCGCAGGCGCGCAGCTCCAGTGCCTCGGTCGCCGGGCGCCGCCATGGCTCGAATGGCATGCGCTGGGCAAACTGCGCCAGCACCCCGGCATCGACCGCATCGCTCTTGTTGCGCGTCTGCAATGCCTCGGCAAAGCGCTTGGCGGCCTTGGGGTTGAGCACCATGAGCGCCAACCCGGCCGCATCGATGGCCAGCGCCAGGTCCAGGTGATAGCTGCCGGTCGCCTCCAGGCAAACCCGCTCCACCCGCGCACCTTGCAAGACCTTAATCAGCGCGGCATGACCGTTTGGCGTGTTGGCAAATTCGCGGACCTTGCCGAGCTTCTCCTCGGTCCTGACGGCCAGCGCCAGGGTCTTGTGGGCCACATCGATTCCGGCTGTATTCATCGTCTGTCTCTTCAGGATGCAACGCGATATTATGATTCCCGGTTCCCCGACCCTGTACCCTCGCCTACCGACCTTGTGTATGCAGGCTCATGGACACGTCCACGACCTCGGATACTCTCCGGCATGGGCGAAGAGGGCGGGGAGCCCATCTACATGCAAGCTCTGAACATCGAAACACGACATCCAGGCTTCAGGGGCGAACGGCTTCCCGGGCACTCTTCATCAAATCCGTTGATCGCTTTCCTTGTCAATCCCTTCAGAACAGAACATACAAGGGGACGAGTGTCGGGTCGATGCCGCAGACGCGGCGGATGAGCCCGACCAGGGCGGTCAGCTCGCTGATCGGCTGATTGCCGGCGCCCGTGCCGGGAA
>RZZN01000102.1 GCA_009929855.1 Gammaproteobacteria bacterium | reverse complement strand
ATGTCATAGTAAAAAACGCTCGAATGATGTTTCAGCGAGGCACCGCCCTCAAGTTATTGTTTTTTATCATAACTGAACCCCATGAGATCCGGAAGAGCCCGGCACGGGCACCATGCAAAATTTCGCGGAGCTTCACCTCAAGCCAAAACGCTAGCGCGGTACGGGCTACCGGACATCGCGTACCCCGGTCCAGCAGCAGATCTGGAGTCGGGCCTACTCGAAAACGGCGACCTGCCGCTGGCCGTGATTGGTGATCGACGTCATCGACCGGGTGCCGGGGCTGGCCGCCCGTGCGGCTTATCTGAAGGAGCGCATGAAGAACGAGATCATCCTGAATCTGGACTATGCTCATGAGCATGGGACGGATCGCGAGGAGATCACCAACTGGGTCTGGCCCTATTAGGCACCCTTCCGCCAACCCTCCAGGGGCGCGCCTCGAGCGACTCCACGGCGCGCCCCAGCGGTGAGCGGCGGGGTCGGCATCGCAAGATGGCGGGAGGATGCGTCATGCACGCGCTTCGATGGGCTGGGCCGATGCTGGCTTGCGCCCTGCTCCTGGGCGCGGCGCCATTGCTGGGTGTCGCCGGCGAAGATGACTGGGTCATCCTCCCCGCAATGATCTCGAAGAAGCCGCTGGCGCCGGTGGTCTGGGGCGATGCCCGGAGTGGACCACCCTGGTCCGCTGTGTGCTCTTCGCCCTGATCCTGGCCGAGGAGGATGGCATCCTGCTCGGCGTTTGTATCCTGCTGGCACTGGGGCTGTTGGAGACCAACGACCTGCTGGCGGCGGCGGTCACGGCCGGCGGGCCGCTGTCACTCTTGTTCGGCGGCATGGTGGTGGCACGGGTGCTGGCGCGCACCGGTGTCTTCGATTGGGTGGGGGGCGCGCTTCCTCCGTGCCACCGGCGGCAGCGGCCGGCGTTATCTGCTTGGCGGTGATGGTGGCGCTGTTCCTGTTCGGTGAGACGCTGCCGACGCGCATCGGCCCGATGACGCGGATTCCTGAGGATCAGCGAACATCGATCTCTTGGCTGTGCGGCCCGACCGTGAACCGAAAGACACCGGGTTCGACCGTCCAGCGCTTGTCGAGACCGACGAACCCTAGGTCATGCCGCTGGACCATGAAGGTCAGGCCCTCGCTCTGCCCCGGCGCGAGCTCGATGCGCATGAAGTCCTTCAACTCTCGTTCCGGTGGGGTCACGCTGCGATAGAGGTCCGAGACATAGAGCGCGACGGTCTCCACGCCCGGACGCGCGCCGACATTGGTCACCTCGACACGCACCTCGATGGCCTGCGCCGGGCCCGCGGGATCATCCGCCGGCGCAAGCGCCCGCACCTGGAGGCCGGCATACTCGAAGCGGCTGTAGCTCAAGCCGTGGCCGAACGGGAACTCAGGCGCGTAGCGATTGCCGTCCGCGGCCTCCGCCGGTTTGTGGTCGTAGGGGACGATCGCGTTCGGGCCACGCGGGTAGGAGATGGGAAGACGACCGCTCGGGTTCACCTGGCCGAGCAGGACGTCAGCGATCGCGCGTCCCCCTTCCATCCCCGGCAGGTACGCCATCAGGATCCCCGGGATCCGATCGGCGATGCGGCGGATCACGCGCGGACGGCCCTCGACCAGGACCAGGATCAGCGGTTTGCCGGTCCCGTCGAGCGCTTGGATCAAGGCCTCGGCCAGATCGAGCTGGGCGGCATCGAGGGTGAGATCCTCGATGTTGCCGGGGGTCTCGGTGTAGGTCGGCTCCCCGAGACAGAGCACCACCGCGTCGAGCTCGCGCGCGGCCGCGACGGCAGCGGGGATGCCGCGCTCGGCGTCCAAGGCCGCGGAAAACCCCGAACCCTCGACATGCACGATGCGTTCCTCGCCCAAGGCCGCTGCCAGGGCGTCGCGAACAGTCAGCGCGTCCCTCGGATAGAGCGCTTCCCGGTCGCCCTGCCAGGTGATGGTCCAGCCACCGTTCAGGGCCGATCGCCGATGCGCCGCGGGCCCGGTCACCAGGATGCGCCGATCCGGGCCCAGGGGCAGGACGTCACCCTCGTTCTTCAGCAGGGTGATGGCCTGGCGCGCGGCCTCGCGATTCAGCGCCGCGGCCTCTGGCGACGCGATGCGCCCGATCAGGGCCGGGTCCGGAGCGGGGGCCTCGAAGAGGCCGAGCGTCTCCTTGAGGCCGAGGATGCGCGCGACGGCATCGTCGACGCGCGACTCGGGCACCCTGCCCTCACGCACCAACTCAGCGAGCAGCTCCGGGAAGCTGAGATCGAACGGCACCATGCTCATGTCGATGCCGGCCAAGACCGCCAGGCGCACCGCCTCCTTGGGCGTCTCGGCCACGCGGTCGCGGGTGTGCAGCCGCTTGATGTCCTCCCAGTCGGACACGACGACGCCCGTGAAGCCCCATTCGCCCTTGAGCAGGTCAGTGATCAGCCAACGGTTGGCGTGTCCGGGGATCCCATTGACCTCGCCTGAATTGACCATGACGGCACGCGCGCCGGCCTGAAGGCCGGCCGCGAACCCCGGCAGCACCCACTGGCGCAGGCCGCGTTCGTCGATCCAGACCGGGGTGCGGTCCTGCCCGCTGAAGGGCAGGCTATAGCCGGCGAAGTGCTTGAGTGTCGCGGCGACCTGCTCCGGTCCAATCGACTCCGATGGCCCTTCGCCGAGGACGCGGCCCTGAAGCCCAAGCACACTCGCGGTCACCAGGCGCGAGGCGAGCGTCACATCCTCACCGAAGGTCTCCCAGAGACGGGGCCAGACCGGCTGGCGGCCGATATCGGCGACTGGAAAGAAGCTCCAGGGAATCCCGCTGGCGCGGGTCTCGAGGGCGCTGACCGCCGCGACGCGCTCCACCAGCTCGGGATTCCAGGTCGCCGCGAGCGCGATCGGCTGGGGGAAGAGGGTCGCCCCGCGCGTGTAGTTGGCCCCATGGATCGCGTCGATCCCATACAGGACCGGGATCCCGAGACGCGTCTCCTCGCGCGCGACCTGTTGGATCTGTCCGATGACCTGATGCCAGTGCTCAGGCGAGAAGGCGGCGGGCGCGGCGTTCAGCAATGAGCCGACATGGTGCCGCACGAGCATCTCGCGCAGTCGTCCGAGATCCAGGGCATGTCCTCCATCGGCCGCCTCGGGATCAACGTGCGAGACCGCCTCGATCGAGAGCTGGGTCATCTGTCCGACCTTCTCCTCCAGCGTCATGCGCGAGAGCAGATCCGCCAATCGCGGCGAGAGCGATCGCGCCGTCTCGGAGCGATCATCGCGTCGGTCGGATGGGTCAGGAATCGATGAGGCGGTGGCGTGCACGGTCATGAGTGAACCCAAGGTGATGACGCCCAACAATAGGGTCGAGGGGACAGCGGATCGGGCGATGTGTGGCATGGCGAATCAGGCTGGGGTGTGGAGCGCGGGCGTGCGATCGACCACTGTCATGTACCCTCCACCGGGTCGATGATCCACTCGGGCGCAAGTCCGTCGAGGGTGACCGAGCGTAACGGCGAACAGCTCGAATTTCATGGACTCGGGCGACGTGCGGTGGTGGGCCGCTTGGATGGTGGGACGATCCGCTCGGATGGCGGTGCGCGGCTGCTCGCTGAGGTCGAGACCAAGACACGGATCATCGAGCGTTTCGCCAAACAGTTCATCGATCAACGCAATCCGCAGCTCATCGAGCACAGGGTGCGCGAGTGGGTCGGGCAGCGGGTGCTCGCCTGGCGCTCGGCGACGAGGACCTCAACGACCATGACCACCGACGTCTCGACCCCGTGCTCGCAGCCGCCGTGGGCAAACTCGATCCCACGGGCAGCACGCGCGTGCGCCGGCAGGATCAGGGCAAGGCGCTGGCCAGTTCGAGCACCCTGAACCGCTTGGAGCTGACCCCCGAGGAGGCCAGCAGCTGGCAGACGATGTCGTGGCGCGAGCGCACCCGATCACGAGCCAAAACCGACGCGCTGGCCCCCAGAGACCGCCGGCCGAGGCCGCTGGTGAGCGATGCGGGTTAGCCGCTTTGTCCGCGGCGGACGCCCAGATCACGATGTCGGCGCGCGGGCTCCAGTGACCGTTCTGGATGCGGCGCTGCTGATCCATCTGATCCACGCTATAGCCGTAGTGCTCGATCAGGGTGCGGATGAACCGCTGCCGGACGATCTCCTCGGGTTTGTTTGCCACGGCGCTCCAGAATCCGGTCGACCGCATCCATGCGCCGCTGGCGATGCTGGGCGCGCTCGACCGCCTCGCGCATCAGCTCGGCGATGATGGCGCTCTTGTTCTGATCCTTGAAGATCTCGTTGAAGGCCTGCTTGATCGCATCCGGAACGCTGAAATCGACGCTGGCCATGAACACTGTCCCGCTTGGGCTTATTGATGATTTCAACAACAGCCTAGGTTCGCGCGGAACCATCGTCAACCAGGGGGCCGGTCGCGACCCTGGACGACTCAAAATGCTTACGCCGCAAGCGTGCCTGAAGGGCCGATGAGTGTGATGCGCACCCCGGCCCTCGCCGGTGTGACCTGCGCGGCGCGCCAGCCTCAGTCGCCCAGGATCGCCGCGCGGATGCGCTCCACCTCACCCGCCGAGTAGGCCGCGACCAGCTCGAGATGCCCCCACACCGGCTTCGGCCAGCAGGGATCACCGGGTCGCCGGCCGATGACATGGATATGCAGCTGCGGGACCAGGTTACCGATCCAGGCGACGTTGACCCTGGGATAGCCCAGCGTCCCGGTCAGGGTGTCCGAGACCCGCTTGCAATCGGCAAGCACCGCCTCACGCTGGGCGCTCGGCAGGTCAAGTAGATTGGACAGATCCGTCTCGGGGACCAGGATGAGCCAGGGCAGCGCGGCATTGCGGTGCAATAGCAGATGGGTCGCGGTGAGTCGCCCGAGCTGCTGACAATCGGCGAGAAGCTGGGGATGGAGGATGAAGTCAGACATCGGCGCCCGCATGGTCGACTGAGGAATGGTGTCACATCATGCCGCATCCGCAGGGTGACGCAACCCGATTGAAACTGGCACAGGGTCTCCAAATTTGCCGTCCACCGCGCTTGCACAGGAGACGGGGCCTCCGGCCCCAAGTCGCGCAGACCTGCACGCGGGGCGAGACGCCCCAGCTCCGGTCCCAACGGAGGCGGGGCCTCCCGGCCCCGCGTGGCGAAGCGCGATCCTCGGGGCGAGACGCCCCGGCTCCCGTGGGGCATGTTGTCCCGGCTCCTGATGTGGCTCCAAGGCTCCGGCCTTGTCGCACGGCCAGCCGCACCCCCATCCCGCTGTTTGGAGACTCTCACCATGAAGCGCATCCCAGCACTCAGACGCCTTTCCAGCGAGCATCACCGGGGGCTCGTGCTTGCCCGGCAGGCCCGCATCACGCGTGATCCATCGCTGACCTGGGCGGAGATGAAGCATCAGTTCGGGATCGAGCTGGACCCGCATTTCGCGTTGGAGGAAGCAGGATTGCTCCCCGCGCTGAGCGCGGTGGGCGAGCTGGGCCTGGTCGAGCGCACGCTCGCGGATCACCTGGCCATGCGCGCACTGATCGCGACCGGCGATCCAGCAGATCTGGAGCGATTCGCCGCGCTGCTCGATGTGCACATCCGCTTCGAGGAGAGCCTGCTCTTCGAGACCGCTCAGCGTGTGCTTTCGAGCGACGTCTTGGCAAGGATCCAGGGCCTACACGAGCAGACCGCCGCGTCGCGCTGTACGCGGCCGGCGTGAGCGCGTGGAGGCGCGATCCGGCGGCTCAGCCCAAGGGGCAGACACCGCCAGGCCAATCCTGATCGAGGCAAGGGTCCTACAGAGTCCCCTGAAGCCGCATACCAAGAACAGCCCTCGGTCATCACTGGCGGCGCCGTGCGGCGTCGTAGAAACTCCGAGATACCGGCAGCGGTCTACACAGTCGCGCCGACGCGGGTGCGCGACGCTAGGCTCAACCAACTGATCTAGCGCCGATTGTCGTCCGGCACTGACATTGCGCTGGAGATGGCACGGATCTTACATGGACGCAGACAGACCGCCTCGCGAGCCATGATCGGCTTGGATCCCGTTCTCAACCCGCCGGGGCCATCGCGCAATCCTCAGACCTTGCCTTGCTCCACTCCGGCTGCCTCGATCGGCTTGGGAGGCACCCAAGGGGATTTCAATCGGGCGTCCCCCGCACGCGGGGCCAAGTCGGGGTCGCCATCGACACAGGTGTCCGAGTATGGCAACCAGCGCCGCGACGGGCTTGAAAACAGTCCTGGCGGAATCAACCAGGATCGACCCTCGAGCCGGCGCGAGCACCGAGGCCCTCGAGCAGGGCGTCCTGGATCATCTGCGCTATTCACTCGGACGCCCGGCGCAGGTGGCTGGACCCCAAGATGACTACCAGGCACTCGCCTTGGCGGTCCGCGACCGCATGCAGCGGCGCTGGATCGCGACCGCTGAACCCTGGTCCAGCTGGCCGCCCGCACGGACAGCGTCGATTTCCAGGTCTGGATCCCCGCGACCGGTGATCCCCTGCCCAGCCGCATCGTCCTGACCTACAGAGACGAGCCCGGCCAGCCGCAATATCGGGCGCGCTTCTCGGACTGGAACCTGGCACCCAACCCGCTGGTGTCGCGGATCGCCCATGACATCCCCACGGGTGCCCAGCGTATCCCCTTCCTCGCCGAGATCGAACAATCGGCCATGCCTTTCGCGCGGACAGGAGAAGCGCCATGAAGAACCGAGCCTTGATCCAAGGGGTCGTCTTGGCCAGCGCGATCCTGGTCATCGGCGCCCTGAGCCTGGATGCGGATGCGCGCGGCCGCGGCGGCGGTGGTGTCCGGATGGCTGGCGCTGGCGGCGGTTTCTCACATGGGGGCGTCGCCCGCGGGGGCAGCTTCGCGGCAAGCTCGGCCCCGCGGGCCGCGATCGCGGGGGGCGCCGGGTCCATGGATCTGTCGGATCGAGCAGGCAGCCATCAGGACTTTCCCGCCGACCGGGCCGAGGGGCGGCAGGATCTGCGTGGCGAGCGCCAGGACGACTTCAGCGATCGTCAGGACGACCGTCTGGATCATCGGGACGAGGTCCGCGATGATCGTCAAGATTACAGGGATGAGGCACGAGAGGATTGGCAGGACGATGGCGACGACCGCTATGACGATTGGGATGACTGGGTGACCGGTGCCGCGGTCGTCGCCGGCGCGGCCATCACCGCCGCGGCCTACTACGACCTGGACTGCACAACGGTCATCCTGGATGGTTTCACCTATTCCGACTGTGGCGGCACCTGGTATAAGCCCGTCTACTCGGGTGGCGACGTCACCTACATGGTCGTCAATGCGCCGCCCGGCTACTGAATGAGGCCCACCAAACGGCTGCGCATGCTGTTCAAGCTGCCGACCACCGTGGTGCGCGACCTGTCGCAGCTGGCCCAAACGGAAGCGATGCGATTCCGAATCAAAATCAGAATCAGAATCAGGAGGAGATGCCGTGAAGCTGTTTCAATCCATCTTTGGTGGCCGCGAGACCATCGGACGCTATCCCGAGTCACTGATCGAGATAGCCATCGAGCGGAGCGTGGACGGCACCGACTCCCGACTGCGGCTGGTCCCCGGCTACCGTAAACGGCTACGCGACCCGGTCATCCACGCGCTCGACCATGTGGTGGCGCTGGTGGACGGCCTCCCCGCGACCGTGGCGGCCAGACCCGAGGACTATCGCAACGACCCCCGCCTCGCGGCCATGTTCGCCTCCGCGGATGAGATGCATCAGGTCTTCTCCCGCGACCGGACACTGTCGGATTATCTCTCCCGGGGCGAGGGGCTGGGTGCCGAGCGCGTGACCGCCCTGCTCATGGCCCGTCGGGACGAGAAGAATATTCTCGGGATGGATCTCGTTGGTGACCAGGTCAGACGCGACGTGGCTCAGGTCACGGTCAGCTTCTCCGGACACCATCTGCTGGAGCCTCAGACCGTCGAAGCGGAGTGCCGCCGCTTCCTCAAACGGCGTGCCTTCGATCACCTGCTCGCCTTGGCCCTGGGTCGAATCGTCAAGGCGCGGGGCGAGCGAGCGGATCTCGCACGCCAGCGCGATCTGCTGCAGCGCAAGCTGCGGACCATGCAGCGGGCCTCGCTGAGCTTCGACCAACCGCAGCGAGGTGCACTGGATGCGGCCGCCCTCCAAATAGAGCTCGACACCGTCTCGCGCCAACTGGACGTGCTCGGCGCGGAGACCAGCGTCCTGAAGAACCACCTGGAGGTCGTCGCCAAACAGTTGCAGGACGCGGAGCACCAGCTTTGGTCAGAGGAGATCAACCTCCGCCTGGGGCCCATGAACATCCGGCGCGATCCCGAGGATCCCACGGGGCGGACCATCGTCTTGCACGAGCTCCACAACAGCCGCGGTGCAGGTGTCGTCGTACTGCCCATCGCGATCGAGCCGCGGGACCTGCCCCGCCAAGAGGACTTGGTCACCGCGGCCCAACGCTATCTTTGAGAGTGCCCCCGCCAGGCGGCACCTCGAGGTCGAGTTGAAGTCAATGATCCTTGTCCTTTTGGCTCTGGTCGTACAAGTAGCCGCCGGCCGCACCGACGGCGCCGCCGATCAAGGCCCCTTTGCCGGCATCACCACTGAGTGATCCGATCAATGCCCCGGAGGCGGCGCCCACCCCGGCACCGGTGGTGGTGCGTCGAGTGGTATCGGACATGCCGGCACAGCCGCTGAGTATGACGGCGGCAATGAGGGCGGCAGTCCAGACGGCAGCATGAGTCGAGGTACGCATGATGTTGATCTCGATAGGGGGTTGTTCAGAATGCAATTCCACGATTAGTTTTCGCATCGATGAATCCCATGTGATGACTGATTGGCCCATCAAGCGTCGCGGCGGGTGACAGACTGTTCAGCCATCGGCCATGACTCGGGGCTGGTCGCTGATCAATGCGCATGTTCGATTCTCGAAAAACCGAACGGTGACAGCGAGACCATGACCGACGCCCTCCATATGAATACCTATAGACAATGTACAGACAATGTCTAGGTATCGAACAACATCAACCCTCAGGATCTGGACGCGCGATCAAATGCCGAGCATGCATCGCTCCGACAGGTCGCCTTCGATATGTCGTAGAGACTCTGAATTCTTGGAGGTACAGCGGCGACCCTCGTTCGAGTGACCCTGAAGCGTCGAGCGACGCCTCCAACGCGTAAAGCATTTCTGTCGGCACCTCGCCATTAGTATCCCTCTGAACGTTCTGGCAGCTTTATTGCCTCAGAGCTCATAGATCCGTCAGAATGACAGAAATCATGGCCATGATGGTCAGCCAACACTGAGGGGAGACCGCGTGATGGGCAAGAAATCCAAAAAACGAAAGATGACTGATCAAGGCGAGAAAGCCCAAGTGTTGGCCAAGATGCTCTGTACAGTACAAAACACTAAACGTATCATAAGATCAGGTTTTCACCATCTCCCGCTGATCTGACGATGACTGAGCTCGACACGGTCCAACTGCTCC
>RZZN01000251.1 GCA_009929855.1 Gammaproteobacteria bacterium | reverse complement strand
CCCGACGCTGGAGCGTGACGTAGGCGAGATCCTGGACAATGTCGGCACGCGGTACCACATGGCTTTTTAGTGATAAAGATTTTATGTGGAGAACTTATAGTCATCGGTGTTATCGGTCACGATCAGGTGATCGATCCCCGCCTGATCCAAACGATCGGAGAGGACGCGGCCAAAGTCACCATAGCCGCAGAGGATCAGGTGTCCGCCGACCAGGCTCGAAGGCATCATCGGCTCGGTGAGCGCCCGACGTCGAAACAGCCACTGAATCAGCTGCTCCGCATGGTTGATCACCAGTGGAGTGACGATCATCGAGATCACCACCGCCAGGATCAGCAGCTGCACCGACAGTGAATCGAGCAGTGCATTGGCGGCCAATAGTGAGAACAGCACCAGTGTGAACTCACCAACCTGTGAGAGGCTGATGGCCGTTCGCAACGCCACCGCCGGCCCCGCCGAAAACGCCAGCAATCCAAAGAGGATGAACGCCTTGATCAGCATGATGCCGATGCTCAGGAGAATGACGATGCCCAGGTTCGCAGCAACGACACCGAGATCGATCTGCAGACCAACCGTGAAGAAGAAGACGCCCAGCAGCAGATCGCGAAAGGGCACCAGATCGGCCTCGACCTGATACTTGTAGATCGTCTCGGCGATCATCATGCCGGCGATGAACCCGCCGAGCGAGTATGAAAAGCCGAACGCATGCGCCAGCACCGAGGCCGAGACCACGGTCAGCAGCACGAAGCCCATGTAGATCTCTTTCGACTTGGCCCGGCTCACCGCCTTGAAGATATGGCCCAAGACATATTTGCCGACCAGCACCAGGATGCCGACCGCAATCACGGCGTGGATCAGGGTCTCCAGCAAGAGATCGCCGAGCGAGCGATCGTTGCTGGAGAAGATCGTGATCATCAGCAGGATCGGGATCACGGCGAGATCCTGGAACAGCAAGATGCCGAGCGAGTAGCGCCCGTGGGCGAGCTTGATCTGCCCGGTCTCATTGAGGATCTTGAGCACGATGGCGGTCGATGAGAGCGCCAGTCCAGCGCTGACGATGATCGCCGGTTTATCGTCGAGACCGAATAGGACGACAGCGATCAGACAGAACAGGGCGCCGGTCACCATGACCTGCAAGGTGCCGAACAAGAGCACCTCGCGCTTCATCCCCAGCAGGTGCGACAGTGAAAACTCGAGCCCGATGGTGAACATCAGAAAGACGATACCGAACTCGGCGAGACCATCGAGCGCCTCATGGCCATCGGCCTCGATACCAAAGAGCGGGCCAATGATCGCCCCAGTGAGGATATAGCCGATGACAGTGGGGATATTGAACCGCTTGAGCGCGACGTTCACGACGGTCGCCAGGGCAACCGCGGCAAGCAAGACGGGGATCAGGACGCTCATCGTCTCCTCAGTGCTGGGTCAAGTGCCGCGCGCGGGGCCGTTGGCTTGATGTGCTCGTCTCGCGGGGCCCTGCACCGCCGCTTCTCGTCATCTTAAGACCAAACCCGAGACCCGTCCCGCCCCGCGTGACCGCCCAAGTCGCCACCCCGATCCGCCCGGTTCGGTGCCGAGCAACCGCTGGGTCGGATCGAGGATCTATTGCAACGGCTCACTCGCCACCCTGTGGATGTTGAGCCGCGTGCGCGTGCTGAGTCTCCGATTCGCCAATCCCAGGATGACCGTTGGCGTGTCAGCTGACAGAACCCGAGGGTCTTGACGGTTTCGGGTCGGTCCCCGGTCGCCTTGCCGCGTGTCCGCTCGCGCGCGTCCGCTCTTCTGGGACGATGAACCAGCAACAGGCTAAAATGACGAGACATCAGCAATTGAAGCGATTGCAGCATCCGACTCGCCTTGAAGGAGTTCATGGATGAAAGACGACCCCCCCCCAGCCCGGATGCGTCGCTTGCGGAGCAGAGGGCGCGAGGGCTTTTCTCCCAGCGTCCGCCCCGTCCATCATTCGAGCGAAGCGCGCCTCTTTT
>RZZN01000250.1 GCA_009929855.1 Gammaproteobacteria bacterium | reverse complement strand
CCAGGCGTTTCGTCCGCTGAGTTTCTTGACTCCCTGTGGTCTGGGTTCATCGGCCAGCCGGCGGATGGCACTGGATAACCGGTCCCGGTCCTGTCCGGCGATTCGTGACAGTGAACGTTGGGCGCGTCTCTCGATGAATATGGCGTAGGTCAATCGAGCCTTCCCTCGGCAATCTCGCGCATCGCCTCCTCGAACGGTATCGGCTCCGAGGGTTGATCCTTGGCCTCGTCGTATGCGCGAATGTCATCGAGCTCCTCCAGCTCTGATTTGATCTGCTGCCACGCGTCAAACGGCAGGACGACGGCCTTACGGTTGCCGGCTTCGTCGACTAGGTACTCTTCGTGCACGGTGATCATCGTATGGTCCAGTTTGCTTCGCGATTGGCGGATTATACCCCTAAGCCTTGAGGCGGAACGCGATAGCGGTTCCACCACTTGCCGGGAGCCACGGAGCCGGCTGGCCGCTCGGGCGTCTACCGGGAGCCTCCAGCATCCCGGTCGTCGTCGGAATCGGTCCAAGAAGGGTGAGCTGCGGACTAGGGGGAAATAGCCCGCGTAGGTTGGGGTGAACGAGAGTGAACCCCAACATCCACCGAGACAACCGAGTCGGCAGCCGGGGTCAGTGGATGAAAGCGCATGGCTATGCCTGAACCGTCGTGTGCTCCATTCTTGTGAACCGCCTAGTGCGGACCCGCATGCTAGGGAACCTCTGATCATCTGACTTTTTGGAAACATCGAACCGATCCAGCCGAGAAGACTGACTTTCATGCTCGATTTTTCCGCCTTTGACGCTGCTTTTTCGGGCCTTCTTGGCCCAGAACACCCGATTTTGGGTGCAGCGGGCGGATTTCGTTCATCAGCTCATCAAGGCTCGCCTCGCCAGGTCAAGATTGGACAATCCGATCAGCGAGAACACCTGCGCGGCGTTCTTTGCCAACCCCTTGTAGCGCACCTGGGTGTAACCAAACTGACGCTTGATGACTCGGAACACGTGCTCGACCCGTGCGCGGATCGACGACAGCTGGTGATTACGGCGCTTGTTCGAAGCCGTGAGTCGATGCGGCGTGCTGGCCTTGAGCGATACGCCCCAGAACACACCGGCGGCACGTGCCCGGCGCTTGTACTGGTTATTGACGTACCCCTTGTCGCCAAACACCGCGCGATCGTCCTCGCGCAGCAGATACCGCAATTGGCTGATATCGGATGCATTGGCCGGCGTCACCGTCACCGTCTGTGCCAGCCCGGAATTGACATCGGCACCCACATGGACCTTCATGCCGAAATACCACTGATTGCCCTTCTTGGTCTGGTGCATTTCAGGGTCGCGTTGGCGATCCTGGTTCTTTGTCGAAGACGGCGCGTGAATAATGGTGGCGTCGACCATCGTGCCGCCCTTGAGCAACAGACCCCGCGCCTCAAGCGTGTCGGTGATGATGTTCATCATCTGTGCCGTCAAACCGTGCTTCTCGAGCAGGTGGCGAAACTTCAGGAGGGTGGTCTCATCGGGTATTGCATCGTCAGCCAGTTCAAGCCCGGCGAACCGACGCATCGACTCGACCTCGTAGAGCGCATCTTCCATCGCCGGGTCGGACAGCGCGTACCACTGCTGCATGAAATCAATCCGCAGCATCGTCGCCAGCGGCATGGGTTGTCGACCACGCCTGCCCGAGCGCGGATCGTGCGGCTCGATCACTGCCAGCAGCGCCGACCAAGGCACCACGGCCTCCATCTCGGCCAGGAAACGCTCCCGGCGCGTTTGCTTCTTCTTGCCCGTGAAGGCCAACGAGGCGAAAGTGGTTTGTTTCATGACAATGACCGAATGGATGACTAAAAGATTAGACCATGTCGGGTTTGATCAGAGGTTCCCTAGGTGGTGTGGGGAGGGCGGGCTAAATAGTGCCTGAACGGAAACCGCTTTATTCATGCAGAACAATGGGTTAAAATATTTCTCGACTCCGAAGATCGCGAGCCTGCTCGGCGTCCTGAGG
>RZZN01000037.1 GCA_009929855.1 Gammaproteobacteria bacterium | reverse complement strand
TTAACGCCCAGTCGCTTTCGAAGTCGATGTGTACGGAAAAATGTCCCTAACAGTCTGTTTCTTTTGCTATTTAATTTCCCCTGAAATCCGGGAGAGCCAGGAACAGTGGTCAACAGGCCTGGATTGAGTGAGTTACCGAGTACAGTATCGACCCCGACACCGGAATCGGCGCGCGCGCTCATGAGCGATACGCTCCCAAGTGCCGCACCGATACAGCACGTCAGGACCTTGAGTCGAAATTGTTCGTTCATTTCAGCATACCTCCGGCGCAAGATCGGCTCGGTCGAAGATATCGGCCGGCGCGCATATCGACCTGAATGATGTAGGATCAAGACGTCTGGATCTTCACCGTTGCCAGCGGGCGCCGGACGGGTGATTGCTGCCATGAATCTGGGTATGACAGTTCTGACAGGAACGTCCGATGATGCGCGGATTCGAGTTGATCCCGGGCAGCATGCCATTGGCCGCGGTCTGGCTCGCGTTGAAGAACTGGCCAGGGTGACCGACCGACGGACTATGGCACTGCTGGCACAGGAATGGACGCGTGGTCACCAATAGCTTGTCGTGATTGGAGCCATGCGGGAGATGACAATTGGCGCAGCTCTCGCGAACTGGTGCGTGCTCCCAAAGGAAGGGACCGCGCTTTTCGGCATGACAGGCATAACAGACCTCGTTGAGCGTGTCGGCCTTGAGCATCGGACGTGTCCTTGATCCATGGGGATTATGACAGTCCACACAGCTCATATGACCCTCGGAGAGCGGCATGTGAGAGCGTTTGCGAAAATCAGCGCGCTGCTTGGGATGACAGCTGTAGCAGGTCTCGCTGATCGTGTCAGCGCGCAGCAACCCGCTCGTTGATCCTTTTGCCATGGGGTTGTGGCAATCGCTGCAGGCGATCTTATTGGTGTCGTGTGTCGAGCCGATCCAATGCAGACGCTGCCCCCCCTGATGACAGGCGAGACATTGCGCGTTCTGGATCGCGACCGGCGTTTCCCAATTGCGTGTGAAGCCGATGATCAAACGCTTGTCCCAGGTTTCCTGGACATGTCGTGACCCTGGGCCGTGACAGGCTTCGCACACCTCGGTCTGCTGAGGCGTGCGGGGATTCGCCCTAAAGGCCTTGGCATGGAGCGTCTGCGCGAAATGAGTGTCGGCATGCTCGTGACATTCGAGGCAGACCTTTTCACCGACATAGACGGCATCGAGCGGCGCGGTCGTATTCGCGAGCGATGACTCGGCCGAACCTGGATCGAGACTCTCCGCCGAGCGCTGCGCACCCGATGGCACGCAACCGAGCAGGGCCGAAAGGAGGATCGCGCTCGTCAGCATGAGGATGAGACGAAGGTCGCGGTACAGCATGCGGCGAGAGATTGACATGTCGCTTCTGACGCTCCTGATGAAGAGCCCCGTCGAACCAAGCGGCGAGGCGTCGTGTCGATCGAGATCCGCGGGCACCCCGGTCTGATGATCCCGTTCGTGGCACCTTATCAGCCCGCTGATGAAGCCGATTGTCAGAAAGTGACAGTTTTCTTGACTAGAGCTGTCGTTCAGTGAAGACTGATCGATGACAAAAACCGTCGGATATCAACTCACGACGCTCGATGAGCGACTGATTCAGGATCGCGCGCTCGGTCGCAAGCGCGCAAGAGCGAAAGGCACGCAGGGTGCAACGACCCTAGCTGAGTGGAGTGGATGTCAGGCGCTGTCGCAACCAGGGTCGAGCGCCTCACGATCGCAGCGCATTCCGGTGTGTGACTGGAGTGGGCTGTCAGGTGCTGCCGCGTCGAGCCTCGCGCGGCGAGAGACCGAACTGCTTGCGGAATGCACGGCTGAAATGTGCCTGATCATTGAAGCCCCAGTGAAAGGCAATCTCACTGATCGAACGCTGCTCGTGCGCATCGGCCAGCAGCTCCTCGTAACAGCGCTCGAGCCGTTGCAGCCAAACCCAGCGCATCAAGGACAACTGCTCCGAGGCGAACAACCGATGGATCTGGCGCTCCGACAGACCGACCGACTCGGCAATGAGCTCGACGCTGAGATCTGGGTTGCCAAGATTGAGCCGGGCGAACTTCTTGATGCGCTCCATGTGATAGAGTGATCGCTGAATGCAATCGGTACGGTTGGGGATCGCATGACAGATGACCGCCCCCAGCAGATCGACGAGTGCATCACCGATCCGATCCCCGCCCTGATCACCGAGCGAGGGCCCCCAGCGTTGCAGCGACTGCAGTGCGTCGCGAAAAATCGCCGGGGCACCGCTGATGGAGGAGATGGGCTCGAGGCGCGCACCGCTCCAATCCGGTACCCGATCGGCCAGATCGGACTCTGGCACGCTGAGCAACATGGCGTGGAAGGCATCCTTCTGCTCGATCACCAGTGGTGGGCCTGAGCGCATGATGCAGAGCTCGCTGGGGCCGAGCCGCACCGCCCGACCCGATTTCTTGATCAACGACGATCCGCTCAGCAACAGCATGACCAGGACGCGCCCCGAGCGCTGTTCATGGGCCCCCGAGCGGAGGATCACCGCGGGCGCGCGCGCCTCACTGATCTCGACACGACCGATGCGGCTCGCACGATAGCGGGGGCGCGCGAGCTGCGCATCCTGGTCCGCATCTTGCGCAACCGCACACGCCATCCGCAAGGCCTCATCCAGGAGCGCGGCCTCGACGAGGCGTGCACTGATCGAGGACTCCATAGGAAATTCAGATGCTTCGGTGGATTTTGTCATTGTGTGCATCCTTTCCAACAGTGAAGTCCTAGGGATAGTCCTATGCGTGGAACAATCTGTCAACCTGCGATGTCAATGCGTATTGTCAATCTCGATTGACGTTCGACATCGACCCGCACGCGTCAGCACTTTTTTCCTCACCCGCGCATGCCTCATCCCATGCTCATTCGAGCGCACCCGGCTCATCCATAAGCCTTATCATCACCGCCGACGACACACTCCAGCAGGCAACAGGACCATCCACATCATGCCTTTGATCCTCAAGGAGCATCCGCTCCGTCACAGCGTCAGCGCCGAGCTCCATGCACGCACCTTCGATCCACTGCGCGCCCCTGCACTGATCGCGCATCTCTCGGTGATCTGCGGCGAGCGCGGGAGCGGGCGCAATGTGAAGCATCTCAAGCGTCTCTTGGCCTACTATGAGCGCCCCATCCCGGACACCGTCGATCAGCATTATGCGGTCGATCTGGGACCGATGCGCATGCGTTGGGAGCGTCATACCGAGTTCGTCACCTACACCTTCAGCAAGCAAGCAGGGTTCGAACAACCGTTCGACGCCTCGCTGCTCGATGAGCTGCCCGAGAGTTGGCTCAGGGAGATGCCGGGCGAGGTCATCACAGCCGTCACGCTCGCCATCGAGGCCTGTGAGACACCCGAGCGTGATCATGAAGAGCTCGCCGAGCTCTTCGCCGATCATCCGGTCGTCGGTTCACTGGTGGTCGGTGGCGCCGCGCGCGCCTGGTCTGACCTCAAGATCTATCCTGACGGCCTGTCGCGCATCCTGCTGCGCGACTGTAGCATGTCGGAGAACCAGGCCGGCCGGCTCGCCAAGCGGATCTTGGAGATCAATGCCTACCAGGCCATGGCCTTGATCGGTTTCCCGCTCGCCCGGGAGGTCGCGGCCGCCCTGAGCGATGCCGATCGCCGATTGGCCTTGGTGGCATCGCGCATGGCCACGCCGAGCTCGGCGGCCGACCCTGGACTGGAGAGCGACCTGCTCGCCGAGCTCACCAATCTCGCCGCCGAGATCGAGGCGATCGCCGCGCGCACGACCTACCGATTCGACGCCTCGCGCGCCTACTACGGCATGGTTCAGCAACGCCTCGGACAGTTGCGCCAGGAACGCATCGAGGGCTTGCAGACACTCTCGGAGTTTCTCGATGCGCGACTCGCCCCGGCCATGGCGACCTGCGAGGCGACCGCGCAGCGTCAGTTCGACCTCGCCGAGCGCGCGGCACGTTTGAGTAGCCTGCTGCGCGCGCGGGTGGAGGTTGGGTTGCAAGAGCAGAATGGCCGCTTGCTCGAGTCCATGGACCGTCGCGCCCATCTGCAAATGCGTCTGCAAGAGACGGTCGAAGGACTCTCGGTCATTGCCATCGGCTATTACGGGGTCGGTCTCGTCGGCTACGCACTCAAGGGGCTGGAGCAGTATGGCCTGCCCATCGACGCGACCCTGGGCATGGGGATCGCCCTGCCCTTCGTGGTTGGTCTGGCCTGGTTGGGACTGCGGCGGGTCAAGAAACGGCTGACCGGATCCTGACCTTCAGGATCGAGGCACCATGATCAAGGTGCCTCGATCAAGGGGCCGCCCCGATGATGAGACGCTCGACGTCGGCAAGCCGCACCTCGCGACCGTCGGCGGTGACGAAGCGACGCCCATCCAGACTGTCGCGTCGGATCAGGTACTGGGTCACCGAACCGGTATTGGCATTGACCACCTGAGCCTGAACGACCCCAGGCTCCTCCCCCATGTCCAATACCAGATAGATCGCGCTGCCGATCACCATGCTGGCGAGCAGCAGATAGGCCAGGGCGCGAATCAGCACGGGTGGGATCAAGGGCGAGCGCGGCGCCACCGCGCCAGCGATCGCGCGATCGCTGCGCCAACGCTCACGCACCACCAGGAAGGCGGCAATGATCACGACAACAGTCAGAAGCAGCTTCCCGAACATGTCGCTAAGTTAGCATGAGCCAGCCCTGGATTCAGCCCGTGATGACCGCGGCTCAAAACCGGCCGGCGCGCAGCTGACGCAGTCGACCGGGGATCCGCTGCCAATCGAGCAGATCGGTCGTCGAGAAGATCAAGCCCTCAGCGTTGAGCCCGATCAGATCCATCAAGCCGTCACCATCGAGGTCGGCGCTCAGCAACTGGAATAGTTGACCAGGGATTTGCGTCCATTGGTCGCGATCGAGTGTGTAGAAGATCCCGCCGTCGGCGCTCAGCCCCACCAGGTCGAGACCAGCCGCGTCATCCAGATCGGCAAGGAGCAGTTGAGCCAATCGCCCCGAGATGGACGTCCAGGTCGCTCGATCGCTCGAGTAATGGATCGCCCCGTCCTCATCGAGTCCGACCAGATCGCCCAACGCGTCGCCATCGACATCACCGATGGCCAGCGTGCTCAGTGTCCCTGGGATTCGATCCCAGGTCGCGCGATCGGTGCTCACATAGATCTGACCGTCCATGTTCAACCCGACCAGATCGGCTTGGCCATCAGCGTCGAGATGACCCACGGTCAGTCGCGCCAAGGTGCCTGGTATCCAGCTCCAGGTCTGGAGATCGGTGGTGAAATAGATCTGGCCTTCCGCGTTGATCCCGATCAAGTCCTGATGACCATCGCCATCCAGATCACCGGCGAGGAGCTGGGCCAAGATTCCGGGCAGCGCCTGCCAGCTCGTCAGATCGAGGCTATGGAAGATCTCACCGGCCGCGTTCAGGCCGACCAGGTCATCCAGCCCGTCGCCATCGAGATCGGCCAGGATGAGCTGCTCCAAGCGGCCTGGCACTGCCTGCCACGACTCCAGATCCGTGGTGTAAAAGATCTCACCCGACTCATTCAGACCAGCGAGCCCGATCCGCGATGGGGGCGCGATCCCGACACCGCTCAGCGCCAGTCTGTCGAGTCCATCGGTCGCATCCGAGACGACGACCAGATCCCCGCCATAGGGCTGCGGGATGGTCGGCGCAAAGGTGACGGTCACCGGCATGACCGCGCCCGGCGCGATCTCACCGCCGCTCCAGTCGCCCGAGAACCCTTCTGGATAGTGGATCTCGTTGACCGTCAGGGGCACATTGCCCTCGTTGCCGATCTCCAGCGTGCGCTGTGCGCTCGTGCTCACCACGACATCGCCAAAGCTCAGGTCACCGTCAAGCCTGAGGATGCGTGTCTGGATCTCGACACGCGCCTCCAGGGTCGCGCCTGAATAGTCCGGATTGCCTCGCAGCATGATGAAATAGACACCAGCGATCGGTTCGTCGAAACGACAGGTCTCATCATTCGTCGGCGCATCCCCCAGGCAATCGAATTGGTCGAGGGTCGGGCGCGCGCCCTGGCGCACATAGAGATCCAGGTTGCCACTGCCACCCTCGGTGACGATCTCCAGTCCAATGGACCCCGATGGCACCGCGACTGAGTAATGCGCCTCGCCATAGGACTCCGCGGCGAGATCAGTGATCGCGACACCAGTCTGCAACGGCGTGCCCAGATCCTCGAAATACGCCATGACCTCGACCGACTCGGTCAGGGTCAGCTGACATGGCTCGGTCCCCGCGCAGCCCCCACCCCAACCAAGGAAGATCGATCCCTCGGCTGGACTCGCGTTCAGCGTCACCGAGGTCCCGGAGATGAAATCGGCCGAGCAGGTGTCACCACAATCGATCCCGGGCGGGCTGCTGATCACCGACCCGTCACCCTCGCCTGTCTTGATGATACTCAATGTGGTGTCTGGATCATTGGCACCCAGCCACTCCTCGATCCATGGATAGGTGAGATCGAACCGCCCATACCAATCGGGCGCGGTCGGATTGGTGCAAGACGCATAACCACCATGGAGCGTTCCCACCAGCAGCAGTTGCTGATCCTGCTCGCCGGTCATTGCGAACAGACCCGATCCGCTACTTGCTGGCTCGGTGGTTCCAGCTGACCAGGTCACGCGAATATGGCTACCTGTCCCGTTGACGGCGCCAAGATAGGGTGCGAACCCATCCGCCTTGCCGCTGCTCCATTTCTTCAGGTCACCCTTGGGATGGTGTATGCCGATGACAGACCCATCCGCGGCGGCATCCATGAGAGAGGCCGTCGACCAGCCCGCGAAATAGATCCCTTCCAGCGTGCTGATCGTGCTGTCGCGTAGCCGCAGCAGGGTGAAATCGGTCTCGGCCTGCGTCGCCAGCAAATCCGCGCCGGCAGTGAACTGGATCACCTCGGTCGGATCCTCGCCGCCGCAGCTCGTGCGCTCGAAGAGCCAATAGCTGTTGAGCGTATTCGCAACGGCCTGGGTCGACAGACAATGATTCGCGGTCATGAAATAGGGGATCCAGGTCGCTGGATCCTGATCATTGAGGAGTGTCCCCGTGCAGAGATAAGTCCCACTGCCACGCGTAAAGACGATCTTGGCGACAGCGCCACTGAGCTCGGGTGGATCCGTCGGCTCGCACTTGATGTCGATATTGCAGGCACCAGAGCTGTCGATGCCATCGAGTGACTTGTCCAAAGGATCAAGCGCCGAGTAGACCAGGTGCTGAATGACCGGCACCTCGATGGAAAAATGATCGGCACCCTCGGCCTCGACGAGGATCTCGATCCCCGCGGTGTCGCCCTCGATCACTGGCGACCAATCGATCGGCTCTTCCGCTGCCGACGTGACTGCCTGCGAGGTACTCGCCCCATCAAAGGGTCGCCCCGGTTGATCGATGGACTCAGCGCGATAGGGGCCGAAGATCTCATCGGGGCGAGCGCCAAAGTATCTGACTTCCACGCCGTGCGGAAGACGATCGAGTCGCATGCCCACACGCATCGCCCGCGCGTCCGGTGAGTGGATCGTCAGGGTGGCGACACGCGAGCCATCGGCCAGATCCACCCAAGTGATCCATGGCGCGAGATCACCGCGATGAGAACTGGGTAGATCGCGCGCGAACCCGATCTGCAGCGGCTGATCCTTACGCCGCGGCGTCAATTGCTCGATCTCCTGATCGGAGAGCGGGTCCAAGCGAATGCGAAGCGGGATCTCGTCCAGCGCATGCGACCATTTCAAGTCTCTTGGAGGCTGACTCTCGCTGACCAGCCTGGGGGGTGATGCGCCAGGCACGGAAACGGCCGCGAGGCTCGGCTGCGCAATCGCCGACAGCGACAGCAGTCCGCCAAGCCAGAATGCGCCCCACGCACCATGGGCATGCCGCCGGACCGTGCGAATGTTTTTGATCATGATCTTGCTTCAGGGATCGAGGGATCGATGGGTCGAGCGATCGAACGTGCGGATCGTCTCGTTGAGGTGAGCCTAGGGGTGGCCAAAGGCGCTCCCATGTGGTCTTGTATCAAGACGAGAGGTTAACATTCGAGCAGGTTTCGTCAATCGCCGTGGAGGACAATACGATGTCTGGCCTGACACGCGTCTTGCCGATCATTCTGGTCGTGCTGGTCTTGTCGGCATGCACCGAGCCGGCGCCGCCAACACTGAGCCTCGAGCGCGCGGCCGACATCGGCGACATGGATCAGATCAAGCGGCACATCTACTGGAAATCCCCGCTCGATCAGCCCAACGCCGCGGGTGACCCGCCATTGCATGTGGCCGCGCGCGCGGGTCGGGTCGCGATCGCGCGCGAACTGGCCCTGCATGGCGCCAGTGTCGATGCGATGAACACATCCGGCGAGACCCCGCTGCAGATGGCGCTCGCCAATGGCAGAACGCAAGTCGCCCAGATGCTCGTGGATCAAGGTGCTCGACTCGAGCCGCAAAGCATGCTGATCGAGCTCGCGCGGAGCGGTCGACTCGATCGGGACGTATTGAATTTTTTGCTGAGCGCGGGTGCATCACTCGATCGACCCGACACCGCGGGAGACGCGCCGCTGCATGTCGCGATCGCATCCGGTCAACTGAGCGCAACGCGCCGCCTGATCGCTGCCGGAGCCAACGTCAATCAGCCTGATGGAAAGGGTCGCCTCCCACTGCAGATTGCGCGAGAATCCGCACCGGGCCGCGACGCCCGATTCATCATCTCGACCCTGGAGCAAATGGGTGCCAGGGCCGGTTCCAACCCCTGATCGCCCCGGAGGAGCAACTGGATGGCCGAGCGGATCGAGGATCTGACGGTAAGCTACATGGATGAGGGTATCGAAACAACACGAGAGCTCGACAAGGTCGTGCTCTCCAAGGGAAGCTGGACCACCATTCTCTTTCGCTATCAGGACTGGGACCGTGCGAAAGCGGATTATGGCGCAGAAAAATACACAATAAGAAGATACCAGAAGCGCGGTGGTGAGTATCGACAACAGTCCAAATTCAACATCTCCAGCCGCGCCCAGGCGCAGGCCCTGGTCGATGCGCTACAAGGCTGGTTGGCAGAGGACTCGAGCGAGTGACTTGACCGGCTCGCGCCGTGGACTTGAGGCATGCCCTGGGGCGAAGGGCAGGGTCTCGAGTCTTTCATCACGCCAGTGATGGCCGGAGCGAGGCCGGAGGGATCAAGACGACGCACTCGCCCTGGCTTGGGCGAGGCGATATCCGAGGTTGCCCCCTCTAGCGCATCTTCTCCTGCATCAGCACCAGGATCTGTCGGCTCGTCTCGGCTGGAGCCGGACTGCCATCAGCATCACGGACACTGATCCGCGACTCGCGATCATCTCCTTCGACGATGATCTGATATTGCTTGACTGGATCGACCTCGCTCTTGCGCCAAAATGCCAGTCGTGACATCAATCCAGGCTTGTCTTCAGCGCTCACATCCTCGCCAGCATAGCGGACATAGAAGACACCTCGCGTCATATCGCGGTCTTCCACCGCGAAGCCAGCCGCTTGCAAGGCCGAGCCAGTGACGCGCCAGGCGCTGCGGGTATCCTGCGAGATCACCAGCGCCGGGGTATTGGCATCCGTGACCAAGCGCGCGCTTGGACCAGCCGGAGCACCCGC
Source organism: Gammaproteobacteria bacterium (assembly GCA_009929855.1). GTDB lineage: Bacteria > Pseudomonadota > Gammaproteobacteria > Chromatiales > Chromatiaceae > Thiocapsa. The sequence continues at coordinate 26,419 of RZZN01000037.1, read as the reverse complement.
GCCAGGCGCGCTCCCCCCACCGCTCGTGGTGAGTGCTGCAGCACGCTGCGAGGGTGCGCCCAGGAAGACCATGAGTCGCCGGAGCATCTCGGCTTCCTTCTCGGGATCGCGTGGACTGGGCTCCCAGATCGTACGCGAACCGTCACCGATCGCATTGGTGACCAGACGTTCCTCCATGCCGCGATGGGTGAGATGAATCTCGGTGCTGCCGGGGCGATCGCCAGGCTCGATGCGCAGGCTGTATTGATCGCGTGTCGATGTCGCATAGACACCTTCCATGACCTTACTGATCATCCTGGTCAGGAAGTCCTGCCTGATTTCGGCACGGTTGTCGAGCCAATCGGTGCGCATCACGCCGATCGTGGGATTCTGCTCGACCAGGAGGATTCCCTGCTCACGCCAGAAGGCGATGGCCTTGGGCCAAACCTGTTGCGGCGTGGCTCGAACCTCCAGCCAGCGCTCGGCATCGCGTCGCTTGAGCTCGACATCGGGGATCTCGGGCAAGACGTCAGCCGCAGTGGCCACCCGCACCCGTTCGCTGCGCGTCCCTCGATACTCCGAGTAGGTCATGGCGCCCGCTGGCGGAATATCCAGTGCATCATCGAAGGTTCCAGCCGTGAGATCCGGCGGAATCTCGAGATTTTCGGCGGCCTCACGCTGCTTCTTGTAGGCTAATCGTTGGTCGGGTACGGCATCGCTGACGATTCCAGAGCTGCACCCAGTGAGCACCAGAGTCACCCACGCGCCTAGAAACCCGCCGATCAGCCAAGCATATGCTCTCAAGTTGAGCAACCTCTTCATCATGATGATCTGGCGCGCCGCCAACTCGACCCAGTGGCTCGACGCGGCGCGTTAAAGGATACCCGCTGAGACCATGGCCGCGCGCACCGTCGGCCAATGCTCCTCGGTGAGCCAGGTGAGCGGTAGACGGATGCCATTTGCGCACAAGCCAAGCTCGGCGACCCCCCATTTGACCGGGATCGGATTGGATTGAACGAACAAGTCTCGATGCAAGCCCGCGAGACGCCGATTGATCGACTCAGCCGCAGCGCGCTCACCGGCCAGCGCCGCATCGCACATCTGACGCATCTGTGCCGGGGCGAGATTGGCCGTGACCGAGATGACCCCATCCCCACCCATCAGCATGAACTCGCATGCACTCTCATCGTCACCGCTGTAGAGGGCGAAGCCCGCGCCACAGCCATCGCGCAGACGCGCGACTCGACTCAGATCGCCCGTCGCGTCCTTGATCCCGATGATATTGTCGATCCGGGACAAGCGCGCCGCGGTCTCAGGCAGTAGATCACAAGCCGTGCGCCCTGGCACATTGTAGAGGATCTGAGGGATATCCACCGCCTCGGCGACCGCCCGATGATGCAGGTAGAGACCTTCCTGGGTTGGCTTGTTGTAATAGGGAGTCACCAAGAGCGCGGCCTGCGCGCCGGCGTCCTTGGCGCAACGCGTCAGGATGATCGCCTCGCGTGTCGAATTGGCGCCGGTTCCGGCGATCACCGGGATCCGGCCAGCCGCATACTCAACCGTCTTGCCGATCACCTCGCAGTGCTCGGCCTCGTCGAGTGTGGCCGATTCACCCGTGGTGCCGACCGAGACGATCGCGTTGGTTCCGGCGTCGACATGAAAATCGACCAGGCGCCGGAGGCTGGCGTCATCGATCCCGCCATCCTCGTGCATGGGTGTGATGAGGGCAACGATGCTGCCGCGAAACATGTACGACTCCGTTAGGCGAAAGCGCTCATGGTAGTACGCGACGCCGGACTCACACAACCGCCAGCATCATGAAAAGGCCGCCTGACACCACGCCAGCAGGGTGGCGGGAAAGACGCCGAGGAGCAGCAAGGACAAGCCATTGATGCTCATGGCGAAGCGCACCCCTCCCGAGGTGACCAGCGCGGGCTGATCCGGCGCGGGCTTGTCGAAATAGATGACCTTGACCACTCGCAGATAATAGAAGGCGCCAATGATGGAGAAGATCACGGCCACCACGGCGAGCCAGACCATGTCGATCCGCACCACCGACTCCAGCACCAGCAACTTCGCGATGAAACCGACCGTCGGTGGCACGCCGGCCATCGAGAACATCATCAGCGCCATCATGGCGGCATACCAGGAATCGCGATCATTCAATCCCTTGAGATCGTCGAGATGCTCCACATCGAACCCCTTGCGGCTCATGATCAGGAGGATCCCAAAGGCACCCACCGCCATCACGGCATAGACGATGGCATAGAAGGTGGCCGCCGCATACCCCTGGGCGGAGCCGGCCAACAGACCCAGCAGAACGAAGCCCACGTGCGAGATGGTCGAGTAGGCCAGCATGCGCTTGATGTTGGTCTGGGCGATCGCGACCAGGTTGCCAAGACCCATCGAGAGCACCGCGAGGATCAAGAGCATGCCCTGCCAATCCGCATGGATCCCTTGCAGCCCATCGATCAACATGCGCACGGCCAATGCCAGCGCGGCGATCTTGGGCGCGCTTCCCAGCATGATGACCGCTGGGGTCGGCGCGCCTTCGTAGATGTCAGGGACCCACATGTGGAATGGCACGGCGCCGAGCTTGAAGCCAACCCCGATGACCAGGAAGACGACCCCGAAGACCAGCACCTGGTTGTCCATCCCTTGCTCGGCGACCGATTGGGCGACTGGCCCGAATTCGATCGAGCCGGTGGCCCCGTAGATCATGGAGACGCCGTAGAGCAACATGCCCGAGCCGAGCGCACCGAGCACGAAATATTTCATCGCGGCCTCGGCGCCTTTCTTGGAATCACGGTCGAAGGCCACCAGGGCATAGAGCGACAGCGCTTGCAGCTCGAGACCCAGATAGATGACCAGGAAGTTGTTCGCCGAGACCATGATCAGCATCCCGAGCACAGCGAACAGACCCAGGACGTAGAACTCCCCGACGAACAGATCACGATCCTTCAACCACGGCCGGGCGTAGACGAAAGCGAGCAGACTGACGATCAGGATCGCTCCCCTGAGCAGATCGGTGATCGAGTCACGGATCACGTTGCCATCGAAGACCACCTGGGGCTCTCCCCCGCCCACGACCCCAGTCAAGCCGAGCGCGACGAGCAATCCGATCAGCGTGAGACTGTGATTGAGATCCTTGTGCCGATCGCTCAGATAGAGGTCGAGCACGAGAACCAAGCAGGCCGTGACTAGGATCACGATCTCCGGCACGATAGGCAACAGATTGGCGGCGTCGAATGGCATGTCACAGTTCCGAGTAGATGAGACCCGCGCCAGCGCGCATCCTCAGGGTTGACCGGTCAGACCGGAGAGCACGGCGGGCACCTGGAGGATGCAGTTGGCCGACTCGCTGTCCGGTAGCTTGCACAGACTCACGTGCGCGACCAAGTTCTCGACCGAGGCATGCATGACCTCCATCAGGGGCGCGGGCCAGATCCCGAGGATCAGGACGGCCACGGCGAGCACACCCAGATTGAAGGCCTCGCGCCGATTCAGATCCTGCAAGGCGGCCACCTTCTCATTGCGAACCTCGCCGAAGACCACCCGCTTGACCATCCAGAGCGTGAAGGCCGCGGCCAGGATGAGCGTGGTCGCGGCGAGCAGCGCCCACCAGAAATCGGCACGGAAAGTCGCCAGAATCACCATGAACTCGCCGACGAAGCCCGATGTGCCGGGCAGCCCTGCATTGGCCATCGCGAAATAGACCACGAAGGCGCCGAACCAGGGCATGGTATTGATGACCCCACCATAGTCGGCGATCTCGCGGGAGTGGACCCGGTCATAGAGAACGCCGACACAGAGGAAGAGCGCACCCGAGATGAAGCCGTGCGAGATCATCTGGACCATACCGCCTTCGATCCCCATCACCGCCCCGCCGGAGACCTCTGGGTTGCGCAGGATGGTGAAGACGATGAAGAAACCGAGCGTGACGAAGCCCATGTGGGCGATCGAGGAGTAGGCGATCAGCTTCTTCATGTCCTGCTGCACCAGCGCAACGAAGCCGATATAGATCACCGCGATCAGTGATAGTGCGATGATGATCCAGTCGAGCGAGGCGCTCGCATCGGGCGTGATCGGAAGCGAGAATCGCAAGAAACCGTAGCCGCCGATCTTGAGCATGATGGCCGCCAGGATCACGGATCCCCCGGTCGGCGCCTCGACATGCGCGTCGGGCAGCCAAGTATGCACGGGGAACATGGGCACCTTGACGGCGAAGGCCAGGAAGAAGGCGACGAAGATCAAGCTCTGGGCCGTCATGCCCAACTGGAGATGATGGAAATCCAGGATGCTGAAGCTGTCGGCCTGGAAATACATGTAGATCAGGGCCACCAGCATGAACACCGAGCCGAAGAAGGTGTAGAGAAAGAACTTGATGGTGGCGTAGACCCGATTGGGCCCGCCCCAGACCCCGATGATGATGAACATCGGGATGAGCATCGCCTCCCAGAAGATATAGAAGAGGATGGCATCCAGCGCCGAGAAGACACCGACCATCAGACCCTCCATGATCAGGAAGGCCGCCATGTAGTGCGATGGTTTGTAGGTGATGACATCCCAGCCGGCGATGATCACGAAGATCGTGATGAAGGTCGTCAGGATGATCAGCGGCATCGAGATGCCATCGACGCCAAGCGAGTAGTAGACATCGAAGCTCGGGATCCAGACGGCGCGCTCGACGAATTGCATCTCGGCGGTGCCGACGTCGAAGCCCGCCCAGAGACCGAGGCTGACCACGAAGACGATGATCGAGAAGCCGAGCGCAATCCGCTTGGAGAACTCGGCGGCCCGGTCACCACTCGCCAGTACAGCGATGCCACCGATGATCGGAAGCCAGATGACCAGCGTCAGGAGCGGTAAATCAGACATGCATGCATCTCCTTCCGCGTCAAAGCACGACGAAGACCGTCAGGAGCACGACGAGCCCGACGATCATCGCAATCGCATAGTGATAGAGATATCCGGTCTGCAGATGGCGCACCTGCTGCGCCAAACGCCCGACCTGATTGGCTGAACCGTTGACGATGGCGCCATCGATCAGGGTGCGATCGCCGGTGATCCAGAGCCGCGTACCCAGCCAGCGCCCACCGCCAGCAAACACCTTTTGGTTGAATTCATCGAATCCGTACTTGGCCTGCAACACCTTGGTGAGCGGACCACCCATGGCTTGGATCTGCTCGTCGATCCGCGGATTGCGCGCAAAAACGAGCCACCAGAGGATGGCGGCGAGAATCAGGCCGCCCATGGCCAGGAAGAAGGGCGGCATGGTCATGCCATGGAGGATGAAGGCCCATTCGCCCTGCCAATGCTCGCGCAGTGGCTGAAGCGTATCGTGCTCGGGTGCCACGAAGATCGGATTCCAGTCACCCGATGCCAGCCAATTGGAGACCAACAGTGGCTCAACCACCATCCATCCGATCACCACCGAGGGGATCGCCAGCAGGATCAGTGGCAGGGTCACCACGATCGGCGTCTCGTGCAGATGGTGACGGGTGTGCTCGTCCATCCGCGGCTTGCCATGGAAGACCAGGAAATACATCCGGAAACTGTAGAGTGCCGTGACGAATACGCCGAGAGTCAAGAGGACCATGGCATACCCGGAGCCGAACAAGGTGGAATGACCGACCGCCTCGATGATGGCATCCTTGGAGAAGAACCCAGCGAAGCCGGGGAATCCGATCAGTGCGAGCGAGCCGATCAACGCGGTGATCCAGGTGATCGGCATGGAGCGTCTCAGTCCACCCATCTCGCGAATGTCTTGCCGATGGTGCATGGCGATGATCACCGAGCCCGCCGCGAGGAACAGCAGCGCCTTGAAGAAGGCATGCGTCATCAGATGGAAGATCCCGGCGGCATAGGCCGAGGCACCGAGCGCCGTGACCATGTAGCCGAGCTGCGAGAGTGTGGAGTAGGCGACCACGCGCTTGATGTCATTCTGGACCAACCCGATGAGACCCATGAAGAGCGCCGTGGTCGCGCCAATGATGAGGATCAGGCTGAGCGCGGTCTCGGACAGCTCGAACAGGGGTGACATGCGCGCGACCATGAAGACACCCGCCGTCACCATGGTGGCGGCATGGATGAGCGCGGAGATGGGTGTCGGACCCTCCATCGAATCCGGGAGCCAGACATGGAGTGGAACCTGCGCCGATTTGCCCATGGCGCCGATGAACAGGAGGATGCAGATCAGCGACATCAGCGAGACGCCACCGAGGATCGCGACCTGAGTGTCGGCATGCGCGGGCGCGGCCGCGAACACCTCGGCATAATCCATGGTATTGAAATACAGACCGATTGCGGCAATGCCGAGGATGAAACCGAAATCACCGACTCGGTTGACCAGAAAGGCCTTGAGGTTGGCGAAGATGGCCGTCTCGCGGGTCGACCAGAAGCCGATCAACAGATAGGAGACCAGGCCCACGGCCTCCCATCCGAAGAACAACTGCATGAAGTTGTTGGACATGACCAACATCAACATGGAGAAGGTGAAGAGCGAGATATAACTGAAGAAGCGTTGATAGCTGTTCTTGCCGGTCAAGGCACCTTTGGGCCAGTTGTGCTCATCGTCCGCCATGTAGCCGATGGTGTAGATATGGACCATCAGCGCGACGAAGGTCACGGTCACCATCATCAAGGCGGTCAGGCGATCGACCAGGAATCCGACCTCGAAACGGATCCCATCCGACACCATCCAGGTATAGATGGCCTGATTGAACACGGGCTCATCGTGACCGACGAACCGTGCCAGGACCCAGATCGACAGCGCCGTGGATACGCCTACACCGGCGATGGTCACCGAATGAGCACCCCGCCGCCCGATCCGGCCGCCGAAGAAGCCCGCGACGATGGCGCCGACGAGCGGCGCGAGCACGATGGTCAGATAGACTTGTTCCACTGTTGATTCCGCTCTGTCGATTGGTTACGGACTTGTGCTCGAAACGTCATCCCATGCCGATCCGGTCGATCGGAGCCACTCAACCTCGCAGGCTATTGAGATCCTGCACGTTGATGGTGCGACGATTGCGGAAGAGCACGACCAGGATCGCCAGGCCGATCGCGGCCTCGGCGGCGGCAACCGTCAAGATGAAAAAGACCACGACCTGCCCAGTCATGTCGCCCATGAAATGGGAAAAGGCGACGAAGTTCATATTGACCGCGAGCAGCATCAGCTCGATGCACATCAGCAGCAAGATGACGTTCTTCCGGTTGAGGAAGATCCCCGCGACCGCCAGCATGAAGAGTCCGGCGGCCAGGATGAGATAGTCGGAGAGCGCAATCATTCGGAGGTCTCCCGTGAGGTGGCGGGGATGGCGCGTTCAACGGGCATCTTGACCAATCGAATCCGATCAGGACCCTTCTTGACCTTCACCTGCTGCTCGGGGCTCAGATACTTGCAATCGGAGCGCCGGCGCAGGGTCAAGCGGATCGCAGCGACGATCGCGACCAGCAGGATCACGGCCGCGATCTCGAACGGATAGACGTAGAGGGTGTAGAGGAGCAGACCAAGCGCCTCGGTGTTGCTCGCCTCAGGGGCAAGCGGCGCAGGCTTGGGGAAATGCTCGAGTCCGAAATTCGCGGGCCCGACGATGAGAAAGATCTCCAGCGCAAGCACCACCGCGATCAGCACGCCAAGCGGCAGGTAGCGGATGAACTCGGCACGCAAGGTCGCGATATCCACGTCGAGCATCATCACGACGAAGAGGAAGAGCACCATGACCGCGCCCACGTAGACCAGGATCAGGACGATGCCGAGGAACTCGGCCTCCAGCAGGACCCACAGACCCGCACTGCTGATGAAGGCCAGCACAAGATAGAGGACCGCGTGAACCGGGTTGCGGCGCGTGATGACCATCCCCGCCGCCACTAGGGTAATGGCCGCGAGCACGTAGAATAGGAATTTTTCAAAGCCCATGATTCATCCCGATACCTAGTTCGGCCACACCAGCCCGGCCCATGCCGCGCCCTATCGGAGCTCGCGCCCCACCCCCCGGAGTCTCTACGCCCTAGCGATACGGTGCATCCGCGGCACGGGCCGCGGCGATCTCGGCCTCGTACTTGTCTCCGATCGCGAGCAGCTTCTCCTTCGTCATGATGTTCTCGCCGCGCTGCTCGAAGTGATACTCGTAGATTCCGGTCTCGACGATCGAATCGACCGGGCAGGACTCCTCGCAGAAGCCGCAGAAGATACATTTGAAATGATCGATGTCGTAACGGGTCGTCCGGCGCGACCCATCGGCGCGCGGCTCGGCCTCGATCGTGATGGCCAACGCTGGACACACCGCCTCGCACAACTTGCACGCGATGCAGCGCTCCTCACCATTTGGATAGCGGCGCAAGGCATGGAGTCCGCGAAAGCGCGGTGAAATCGGTGCCTTCTCCTCCGGATACTGGACAGTGAACTTGCGTCTGAAGAAGTAGACGCCAGTCAGCTTGAGTCCACGGAAGAGCTCGACGAGGAGCAGGCTATGGAGATAGTCGCGCGCGACTTTCAGCATCGGTCGTCTCCGGCTCAAGCGGACCACCAGGGCGGCAGCTCGGCGAGGACCGCGAGCGCCACGACCAGGATCCAGACGATCGTGATCGGGATGAATACCTTCCAGCCCAGACGCATGATCTGGTCATAGCGATAGCGCGGAAAGGTCGCGCGCAGCCACAGGAAGACGAACATGAAGAAGAAGGTCTTCAACAGCAGCCAATGGAATCCATCTCCGAGGAGCCAGAAGCCTCCAGTCCAGGCCGCCGGGAGCGGTGAGAGCCAGCCCCCCATGAACAGCAGTGCCGTGAGTGCCGCGATCAGGATCATGTTCGCATATTCGGCGAGGAAGAAGACCGCGAAGGCCATTCCCGAGTACTCGACATGGAAACCGGCCACGATCTCGGACTCACCTTCGGCCACGTCGAACGGCGCGCGGTTGGTCTCGGCGACTCCCGAGATGAGATAGATGCCGAAGAGTGGCAACAGCGGCAGCCAGAACCAGGTGAGGATGTTGCCTTGTTGGGCGGTGACGATCACGCCGAGATTGAGACTGCCGGCAGCGACCAGCACGCCGACCAGGGCGAAGCCCATCGCGATCTCGTAGGCCACCATCTGAGCGGCCGAGCGCATGGCCCCGAGCAGCGCATACTTGGAGTTGGAGGCCCAGCCCGCGATGATGATGCCGTAGACCCCGAGCGATGTCATCGCCAGGAGATAGAGCAGACCCGCGTTGATGTCGGCGAGCACCAGGCCCTCATCGAATGGGAAGACCGCCCAGGCCGCGAGCGCCGGTCCGATCGCAATCATCGGCGCGAGCAGGAACAGCGTCTTGTCGGCCTTGGTCGGGATGATGATTTCCTTCATCATCAATTTGACCGCATCGGCAATGGGCTGGAGCAAGCCACGCCACCCCACCCGGTTGGGGCCGATCCGCACCTGCATGTAGCCGATCACCTTGCGCTCGGCATAGGTGTAATAGGCCACCAGGCCGAGCAGCGGAAGGACGATGGCGAAGATCTTCAGAATGATCTGGATCACCGGGGGAAGCAGGTTCCATATCTCGATCATGGTTGTCTCATCCCGTCACGCCGCCAACCGGCCTGACCTCGACCGGACCGATCTGCACACCGAGCCCCTCGCTGCCTGGCACCCCAGCGGGGATGCGCACGCAACCGTCCGGGACCGCTGGATCCAGGATGAGCCTGGCCTCGACCTCGTGATCATGCTGAACGATCAAGACCCGCTGATCGGCGCTCAAGCCCACCGACCCCGCCTGTGCGGGATTCATGTGCGCGCCAAAGGAGCCACCAGGCACCGACATCCGCTGAAGTGCCGGTGAGCGCCGAACCAGACCGTCGACGGCATAGATGGGCACGCCGCCAATCCGCATGAGTCCATCGACCGGAGCGCTCGGCGCGATCTGATCATCGGCTCGCGGGCGATTGTCGTGTTTCACGTCCTTGCACAACTCAGCCAACTCATCATGGACCTGACGCGCATCGCGATAGTCGAAGCCATTCAGATCGAGCAGATTGCCCAGGACGCGCAACACCTTCCAACCTGGACGCGCCTCCCCGGGCGAGGCCACCGCGCCTTGGAAGCGCTGCCAGATCCCGCTTGCGTTGACGAAGGTGCCGGAGGTCTCGGCAAAGGCGCCGATGGGCAATAGCACATCCGCAACCGCCTCGAGGGCGGCCGAGCGGTAGGACGAGCAGGCCACCACATAGTCGGCCGCGTGACACATGGCCAGGGCGCGTGCCGGGTCTCCGATGTCGAGATCCGGCTCGATCCCCCAGAGCACCAACGTCCGTGGAGGCGTTGCCAGCATCTCGCCGAGGCTCGCACCGCACACCTCGGCGACCTGACCAGCCGCCTGGGCGTATGGCAGGGCGCCCGCGAGATGAGCGCCGACACTGTTGGCGGCCGCGGGCAGATAGCCGATGGCCGCGCCGCTCGCCGCGGCGATCCGGTTGGCGAGCGCCTTCAAGAGTGCAAACTCAGGATGGGCCGTGGCCAGTGCGCCCAACAGGATCAATCCCCGGTCTGCCGCGCCGGCGGCCTGGAGGCGTGCGGCGAGCGTCTCTTGGTCTGGACTGCACTCAGCCCCATCGATCAGCGCGCCGAGCGCGCCACTGGCCTTCACGCGCAATGCCTTGGCGATCCCGGCCAGCTCCGCGACCATCCGCGCCGGCGTCCCGACGAGCTGCTGCGCCGGATGGGTGAGCGTCAGCTCGAGCGGGTTGATGAAGGCCACGAGTGTGTCAGTATCAGCCAACGCCGCCTTGCGGATGCGGTGCGCCAACAGGGGTTGCTCTTGGCGGAGATCGCTGCCGATGACCAGGATGGCACCGCGTGTCTCGAGCGCCGCGATTGGCACACCAAGCCATGGCCGCGGCGGATCGGAGGCATCACCCCGAAAATCCTGCTGACGCAGTCGATGATCGATGTTGGGGCAACCGAGCCCGCGGGCGATGCGCTGCGCGAGATAGAGCTCCTCGAGCGTTGCGCTCGGCGCCAGCAGCCAACCCATGTGTCGCGCGTCGGCCGCCTTCAAATGCTCGGCCACCGCCGTCAAGGCCTCCTGCCAACTGGCCTCCTGCCAGGCGCCCTCGCGCTTGATCAGCGGCATGGTCAGGCGGTCGTCGGCAGTCAATCCGGCATAGCTGAAACGATCGCGATCAGAGATCCAAGTCTCGTTGACCGACTCGTTGTCGCGCGGATGCACCCGCATGACATGCTGACCACGCACGTGCAGTCGGATGTTCGAGCCGACTCCATCATGGGGTGCGATGCTGTCGGCATCGGTCAACTCCCAGGCCCGCGCTGTGAATCGATAGGGCTTGGAGGTGAGCGCGCCCACTGGACAGAGATCGATGATGTTGCCCGAGAGCTCGTGGGCCAGGGTATGGGCGACATAGGTGCCGATACGCATCGTCTCGCCACGGCCGGTCGCGCCCAGCTCACGGACCCCGGCAATCTCGGCGCCGAAGCGCACGCAGCGCGTGCAGTGGATGCAACGGGTCATGTCGGTGGCGATGAGCGGACCCAGATCCTCGTCGGCCACCACGCGCTTGCGCTCGGTGAAACGCGACACATCGCCACCATAGCCCATGGCGACGTCTTGCAGCTCACATTCACCACCCTGATCGCAGATCGGGCAGTCGAGCGGATGGTTGATCAGCAGGAACTCCATCGTCCCCTGCTGGGCATCGATCGCTTTCGGCGAGCGGGTCAGCACCTTCATGCCCGCGCCAACCGGGGTCGCGCAGGCCGGCACCGGCTTGGGGAAGGGGCGACCGCCCTGCTCCGCCTCGACTAGACACATGCGGCAGTTGGCCGCGATCGACAGCTTCTTGTGATAACAGAATCGCGGGATGGGGATGCCCTCGCGATCCGCGACCGCGATGATCATCTCTCCCGGCTCGGCCTCACACACGCGGCCGTCGATCTCGATGGTGATCTTGTCCGTCATTCAGCTCTCTCGATCGGCGCCAGTCGAACGGGACCGCCCGGAATGGGCATCCCCCCGGTGCGATGCACCGAGACGGGCTAGGCGACTCAACACATTTTGATTCATAGGACGCGTTAGGCCAGACACGCATCCCGATCCGAGCTAGGCAGCGAGGCCCTGGCCGCGCTCGATCATCGACTCGAACTCGTGTCTGTAGTGCTTCAAGAAGCTCTGGACCGGCATGGCGGCGGCATCGCCGAGTGCGCAGATGGTCCGCCCGCCGATCCGCCCCGCGACACTGTCGAGCAGATCGAGATCGCTCATGCGACCTCGCCCCTCCAGGATGCGCCGCAACACGCGTTCCAGCCAGCCGGTCCCTTCGCGACAGGGCGTGCATTGACCGCAAGACTCGTGCATGTAGAAATGGGACAGGTTGTGCAGCACCTTGACCATGCAGGTCCCCTCGGCGATCACGATCACGGCGCCCGAGCCGAGCATCGACCCCGCCTTGGCGATCGAGTCGTAATCCATGTCGGTCCGCATCATGATGTCACCCGGCACGACCGGCACCGACGAGCCACCTGGAATGACCGCCTTCAGCGCTCGCCCATCCTTCATCCCACCAGCCATCTCGAGCAGATCGCGAAACGGGGTCCCGAGCGGGATCTCGAAGTTGTCCGGTCGGTTGACGTGACCCGACACCGAGAAGAGCTTGGGTCCACCATTGTTCGGCCGCCCCTGCTCCAGGAACCATTGACCACCCTTCTCCAGGATGACCGGGATCGAGGCGAGTGACTCGGTGTTGTTGATCGTGGTGGGGCAACCATAGAGACCGAACTGAGCCGGGAAGGGTGGCTTGAACCGCGGCTGGCCCTTCTTGCCTTCGATCGACTCCAGCAAGGCGGTCTCCTCGCCGCAGATGTAGGCGCCCGCGCCCATGTGGGTGTGGAGATCGAAATCGATCCCAGATCCACCGATGTCCTTGCCGAGCAGCCCGGCGGCATAGGCCTCGCGCAGGGCGCCCTCGAAGCGCTCGATCGGCTCGTAGAATTCGCCGCGGATATAGTTGTAGCCGACCGTGGCGCCGATGCAGTAGCCGGCGATCGCCATCCCCTCGATCAGCTGATGTGGGTTGTATCGAAGGATATCGCGATCCTTGCAGGTTCCCGGCTCGCCCTCGTCCGAGTTGCAGACGATATATTTCTGCACAGGCGCCGTGCGCGGCATGAAGCTCCATTTGAGCCCGGTTGGGAAACCCGCGCCGCCTCGCCCACGCAGTGCCGAAAGCTTGACCTCCTCGATCAGAGCGGCCGGATCCGGGCGCTCGCGCAGGATCTTCTCCCACTGGACATAGCCCCCGATGCCGCGATAGGCATCCAGGGTATGGCGACTCGCAACGTCCAGGTGCATGTTGCGGAAGCACACAGTATTTTGATTCTGGACCATCCGCCTACTCCAGCTCGTCGATCAGCTTGTCGAGCGCCTCGGGGGAAAGGTTCTCGTGGTAGGTCTTGTCGAGTAGCACCGCCGGGGCGTGTCGACAGGCGCCGAGACATTCCACCTCCTTGAAGGTGAAGCGGCCATCGGCGGTGGTCCCGCCTGGTTGCACGCCATACTTGTGCTCGACATGATGGATGAGCTCCTCCGCGCCGAGCAGCATGCAGGAGACGCTGTTGCAGACACAGACCTTGTGACGCCCCTGCGGCTCGAGATCATACATCCCGTAGAAGCTGGCCACCTCGTAGACCGACACCTCGGGCATGTCGAGATAGACCGCCAGATCATCCATCAACTCGCGGGTCAACCAGCCACCATTGGCATCCTGAATGATGGTCAGTGCCGGCATCACTGCCGACTGCTTCCATTCAGCCGGATATTTCGCGATCTGCTCATCGATCGCGGCACGCGTCTCGGCCGTGAATAGGGTCGATTTATCACGGTCATGGATGACTGCAAGTGGGGCGTTGCGAAAACTCATCAGCGATCGATCTCCCCGAACACGATATCCAGCGTCCCGATGATCGCCACCACGTCGGCGAGCATGTGTCCCGTCGCCATCTCATTCAACGCGGCGAGATGCGGGAAACCCGGCGCCCGGACCTTCAAGCGGTAAGGCTTGTTCGCGCCATCGGAGATGATGTAGCAGCCGAATTCTCCCTTGGGGGCCTCGACCGCCGCATAGACCTCCCCGGGAGGCGGACAATACCCCTCGGTGAAGAGCTTGAAGTGATGGATCAAGGCTTCCATATCGCCCTTCATGTCCGCGCGCGAGGGTGGCACGACCTTGTGATCATCGATCGTCACCGGACCTGGATGCCCTCGCAGCCAGTGCACGCATTGCTTGACGATTCGATTGGACTGGCGCATCTCCTCGATGCGCACGAGATAGCGATCGTAGCTATCACCGTTCACGCCGACCGGGATGTCGAAATCGACCTTGTCGTAAGCCGCATAGGGCTGTTTCTTGCGCAGATCCCATTCGACTCCCGAGCCGCGTAGCATCGGACCCGTGAAGCCGAGCTGCAAGGCACGCTCAGGCGAGACGACACCGATGCCGACCGTGCGCTGTTTCCAAATGCGATTGTCCGTGAGCAAGGTTTCGTATTCGTCGACATGCGCCGGGAAGCGATTGCAGAAATCCTCGATGAAATCGAGCAGTGATCCCTGCCGGGCGTCATTGCGCTTCGCGATGGCCTTTGCGCCATGCCACTTGGATTTGCCCTGATACTGCGGCATGCGATCGGGAAGGTCGCGATAGACCCCACCAGGACGATAGTAGGTCGCATGCATACGCGCGCCCGATACCGCCTCGTAGCAATCCATGAGATCTTCGCGCTCACGAAAGCAATACAAGAAGACCGTCATGGCGCCGATGTCGAGCGCATGCGCCCCCAACCACATCAGGTGATTCAGGATGCGAGTGATCTCGTCGAACATGGTACGGATGAACTGAGCGCGCTCCGGAACCTCGACACCCAGCAGCTTCTCGATGGCGCGCACATAGCCATGTTCGTTGCACATCATGGACACATAATCGAGCCGATCCATATAACCGATACTCTGGTTGTATGGCTTGTATTCGGCAAGCTTCTCGGTTCCACGATGCAATAGACCGATGTGCGGATCGGCGCGCTCGATCACCTCGCCGTCCATCTCTAGCACCAGACGCAGCACACCATGCGCGGAGGGATGCTGTGGTCCGAAATTCAGCGTGTAGTTACGGATCTCAGGCATCGGGAGACTCCGGTCTCGCAGCAGTCTTCACATAGCGGCTATCGGCGCGGATCACCCGAGGCACCAGGACACGCGGCTCGATGGCAACCGGCTCGTAGACCACCCGAGCCAGTGCCGGGTCGTAACGCATCTCGACCTGACCGT
This sequence comes from Gammaproteobacteria bacterium, assembly GCA_009929855.1. Classification (GTDB taxonomy): domain Bacteria; phylum Pseudomonadota; class Gammaproteobacteria; order Chromatiales; family Chromatiaceae; genus Thiocapsa. The sequence goes on along the minus strand of RZZN01000037.1, from coordinate 11,126 downwards.
GCAGCGGAAAATCCTTCCGGAAGGGATGACCCACGAACCCATAGTCGGTGAGGATTCGGCGCAGATCCGGATGGCCGCTGAAGAGGATACCGTACAGATCGAATGCCTCGCGCTCGAACCAATCGGCCGCTGCCCAGACCGGGACGACCGAATCCACCATCGGAGGCGTGCCCTTGGCATGGACACGCACGCGCACGCGCCGATTGTGGACCAAGGACAGCAAGTGATAGACCACCGCGAAACGCTTGGGATCGTCGAGACGCAGATCCTGATCACGATCGACCCCGCGCCCGAAGCCCAGGGTGGAGGCATCGTCCGTCTCCCACTCGGACACGCCATAGGCCGCGTAATCCACCCCGCATACATCGATCAATTGCTCGAATCGCAGACGGGGATGATCGCGCAGGGTCAGCGCCTGATCGAGTAGACGCTCGGACGGCACGATCAAGGTGATCTCGCCCAGCTCCTCGATGAGGTCGCCCTCGTGGATCGATAAGACCTCGCCGAGGTCGGCGCGCAGCGCGGCCAATCGGATCGGATTGGACAGGATGTCGTTAGCCATGGATGCAGCTCAGCGTGCGATCGTGTTGGTGCGCCGAATCTTGTTCTGGAGTTGGAGGATGCCGTAAAGCAGCGCCTCCGCTGTCGGGGGACAACCCGGGACATAGATATCGACTGGAACGATGCGGTCACATCCGCGCACCACCGCGTAGGAATAGTGGTAGTAGCCACCCCCATTGGCGCACGAACCCATGGAGATGACCCAGCGCGGCTCGGCCATCTGATCGTAGACCTTGCGCAGCGCCGGAGCCATCTTGTTGACGAGGGTCCCGGCGACGATCATCACATCGGATTGACGCGGACTCGGCCGAAACACGATGCCAAAACGATCGAGGTCATAGCGCGAGGCACCCGCATGCATCATCTCGACCGCGCAACAGGCCAGGCCGAAGGTCATCGGCCAGAGTGAACCAGTCCGCGCCCAGTTGATGAGCTTATCGGCGGTCGTCGTGACGACACCCTGCTCGAGAAGGCCTTCTATTCCCATTCCAATGCCCCCTTCTTCCATTCATAGAGGAAGCCCACCACCAGGATCCCCAGGAAGATGAACATGGCCCAAAAGCCGAACATCCCGAGCTCATCGAGCACGACTGCCCAAGGGAAGAGGAAGGCGATCTCTAGATCGAAGACGATGAAGAGGATGGCTACGAGATAGAAGCGCACATCGAATTTGATCCGCGCACTCTCGAACGCCTCGAAGCCACATTCATAGGGTGAGTTTTTTTCGACATCGGGACGCTGTGGACCAAGAATGAATCCAGCCAAAAGTGGTCCCGCGCCGACCAGCAGCGCGACGAGGATGAAGATCAGGATCGGCAGATAGTTGTCGAGCACTACTCCTCCTCGAATGATGAACATTCTCTACACCGCGCCGGAGCACTAGTCTAGTGCGTTCGTCGTCACGATGTCAACCGAGCCAAACGAGCAAACAATTCAAATCATTTAAATTTCAGATCAACCGATGAATTGCCCCATGCGAGGGCAACCCCGGCAGGGGGCAAAAAAAAACGGCATCCCGCGGATGCAGAATGCCGTTTGTAGATGGTGCCGACGGCCAGACTCGAACTGGCACGGCTTTCGCCACTACCCCCTCAAGATAGCGTGTCTACCAATTTCACCACGTCGGCTAGAAATCAATCATCGAGCATTTTGCTCTTCGAGCGCAGGCTCAGTTGCGCCTGGTTGGTCAGCCGTACCATCCGCCGCCGTTGGCTTGATGGACTCGGACGCGCTCCCGGTCTCCTGCTCGGACTGGACCGGCTCGGCCTGAACAGTCTCGGACTGCTCTGGGACCACTGACTCGATTGCCTCCAAGACACCCTCAGGGCCCGGCTCGGAGCCTAATTGCTCGATCCGAATCCCTCCTTCGGCAGGGATGGACGGGATGTCCGAGACGGGCGGCTGAACCGGCGATGGGATCACCACGGCCGACTCGTCCACTCGATCCATGATCGTCTGGGGCTCGGCCCCCTTGGTTGAATAATACGCCAAAGCGATGCTCGTTAGGAAGAACAACGTGGCCAGGATCGCCGTCGTGCGGGTCAAAAACGAGCCTGATCCACGCGACCCAAAGACCGTTGCCGAGGCACCACTGCCGAACGCAGCGCCCGCGTCAGCACCCTTACCATGCTGGATCAGGATCAAGCCGATCAGGCCGAGCGACAAGAAGACCTGAAAGACGGTCAAAATGGTTTGCATGCGTCACTTCCGCCGTGGCCGCTAGGCGACGGGCTCTTCTCCAGCGCGACAAATCGCAACAAAATCATCGACGTTCAATGACGCCCCCCCGATCAAGCCACCATCGATGTCTGGCTGCGCCAACAGTTCGGCGGCGTTGCTCGGCTTCATGCTTCCACCGTAGAGGATTCGCAATCCCGCTGCAACCGAGCCGCTCCGCTCGGCGATCCGAGCGCGAATGAATGCGTGCACGGCTTGCGCCTGCTCCGGTGTCGCGGTCAATCCTGTACCGATGGCCCAGACCGGCTCGTATGCGATCTCGAGTTGAGTGAATGCCGCGATCCCGATCTGCTCGACGATACTATCGATCTGAGCGGCGATCAGTTCCTCGGTCTCGCCGCGCTCGCGCTGCTGCAAGGTCTCACCCACACAGAGGATTGGAGTCAGGCCGTGCTCCGATGCGCGCAGGATCTTGCTCGCGATCGCCACGTCGTCCTCTCCATAGTATTCACGGCGCTCGGAGTGACCGCAGATGACATAGGTACACCCAAAATCGGCCAGCATCGACGCACTGACCTCGCCAGTGAAGGCGCCCCCCGGCTCGGTGCACAGGTTCTGAGCGCCCAGCCGAACCGTGCTGCCAGCAAGCACTTGCTCGCCAAGATAGAGATACGGAAACGGCACGCATACGGCAATCTCGCAGCGCTTGAGCTCAGGAGCGGCGGAGACGACCCCTTCGAGGAGGGCGGTCGCGCTGGCCTTGCTCCCGTTCATCTTCCAGTTTCCTGCGATCAACGGCTGACGCATCAGAGCTACTCCGAGTCTGTCGAGCGCGCAAATTTATCCCGCATGGCTGAGGAAATCAACCCCGATTTGCTTTAGACTAGCGCGCCATGGCGAAAGGCAAGCAAAAAAAGTCCGCTGGCGGCGCGACGATCGCGCTCAACAAGAAGGCCGGGCACGACTACTTCATCGAGCAGCGCATCGAGGCCGGAATGGTCCTGGAGGGCTGGGAGGTGAAGAGTCTGCGCGCAGGACGCGCCCAGCTCAAGGAAGCCTATGTGAAGATCCTCTCCGGCGAGGCCTACCTCATCGGCGCGCACATCTCGGCACTCACATCGGCCTCCACCCACATCAACCCCGACCCGACCCGCAGTCGCAAGCTGCTGCTCAATCGTGGCGAGCTCAACCGGCTGATCGGCCAGACCGAGCGGGCCGGCTACACCCTCGTGCCAACCGCCATGTATTGGAAGCGCGGACGCGCCAAGCTCGAGATCGGTCTGGCCAAGGGCAAGAAGCAGCACGACAAGCGCGACTCGGAGCGTGACCGCGACTGGCAGCGCGACAAGGAGCGCCTGTTCAAGACTGGATGACGGCCCGAGGGCCTGGTGCTTGCCCGGGAACCCGGCTTGGTCTAGAGTGTCTGAGGATTCATCGGGGGGCGACATGGCTTCGACGTGGGTCGCAAAACCCGAGGTGCATGCCGAGGTGCGGGAGACCTCGTAAAACCATCCGCAAACAAATAGTTGCCAACGACGACAACTACGCTCTCGCTGCTTAATCCCAGCGGGCCTCACACCGTTGCTTGCCTGTGGGCGGCGGATTCGTGGGGTAACATCACATAGGATCGCGGTGACGGGGGCTCGGACCTGATCCGCTAAAACCCAATTCGAGATCGCCGACCGACCGCCCTGCCCCTCGGGCGCGCGAGGCTAGATACAATAGAGTGGGCTAAGCATGTAGGACCGACGGCAGAGGGCTTGCGGACGCGGGTTCGATTCCCGCCGCCTCCACCATAGATCAGGGCTCGGATAGTCTCCGGGCCCTTTTTTCTTGCCTGAAAACCCCACTTCTTGCCTGAAATCCCCACGCCAGGCGGGGTTCCTGCCACCCGTGCTGCGGGTGACCACGGGCCGAAACGCCCGGAATCGGCCATTTTCTCCGCCAGAGCCGTCTCTTTTCTCTGTTTGGCCTGCGGGTAGGCGCAGATCAGGCTCTAGCAAAATCGACAACTTACGCGCACAGTTTCGTTGTCAACCAAGGCCACCGGTCAGGCATCGAACGCCACCAGGGCATCGTCAGCAGCTGCTTGACCGTATCGCAATCGAGATACATAATTGCGGAAACGGAGGATTCAGTCATGGCCCATTCCACGATGCTTCACGTCCGAGTGGACGACGAAATCAAGACGCAAGCCAGCGAGGCGCTCGCAGCCATGGGGCTGTCTGTGTCCGACGCTGTTCGCATACTGCTCAAGCGCGTGGTCAATGACCAAGCGTTTCCGCTGGAGTTGAAGGTGCCCAACGCCCAGACCCGCGCAGCGATGGAAGAAGCCCGCGCCATGGCCAAGGCGCGTACCACCCGTTTTGACTCCGCCGACGCACTGATCGATGACCTCGAAAAAGCCCGCCAGCAGTAAGCGGGCAGCGCCGCCCAGAGCGTGCGATTACACCAAGACCTTCCTCAAAGACTGGGAGCGCCTCTCGCGCTCAGGCCGATACGACCTGAGGCGCCTGAAGGAGGCGATGCTGCTGCTCATTGGCAACGATGCGCCGCTGGGCCCCGAATGGCTGGACCACCCGCTCAAGGGCGATTGGGCCGATCACCGTGACTGTCACATCGGCGGCGACGTCCTGCTCATCTATCGTCTGGATGGCAACGCCATCATCTTTGTGCGGGCTGGCACGCACTCTGAATTGTTCGAGGAGTGATCCGTGGCGATTGAATCACTGCCCACTTTCACCAAGCCAGCCCGCCAGCGCTGGGAATCCATCCCCGCAGACATCCGCCAGCGCCTGCTGTCCAACGTCTGGTGCGGCCATTGCAGCCACGAAACGACCATCACCAACTTCACCGGCACCATCAAGGGAGGCGACTTGGTGCTGGTGGGCCAGTGCGCCGAATGCCGCAATGATGTGGCACGGGTCATCGAGGGCTCGTAACCCGATCACGCAGCGAACCCCGCCACCACTTCCCGCTGTGCCACCCAGTCGGTTGGCAGCGGTTTCCGCTGGAACCACAGCAAGCTCATGCACCGGGGCTGCTGCCCGGCCAGGATCGCCTGGATGATGGCAGGCTCCAGCTGGGTCAGGCGCAGTAACTCATTGACCGTCGAGTGGTGCAGGCCTTCGCGCTGGGCGATCTCGCTGCCACTGCAGACCTCCCCATCGTCGAGCAGTTGCTGCCAGTAGAAGGCCCGCGTCAAGGCCACTAAACCCCGCCCAGAGCGGGATACGTAATTTTCATGATACGTTGTGCCTTCACGCCGGACTTCCCGTCGGCTCGCCCCTTCTGCCATACCGGCCAAGCGTTGTATCTGATGCTCACACTCGATCTTGCCAAATGGGACCCAGACCGCAGACGATCTGCGTCAGGAGGCGTTGAACGCGCCTCATTCCCGCACCCGCGAACGGTTTCTGGCCTTGTACGACCTGGCCTGCCAGGGGCAAGGGGCCTCGGCCGTGGCCCGGGCGACGGGGCGCCACCTGCAAACGCTTAATCCGCTGGGTGCATCGCTACAATGAGTCCGGCCCGCTGGCGTTGACGTTCGAGCACACGGGAGGCATCTCCCCTTTTTTGACCCGGTCAAGCGGTCGGTGCTCGACGACCTGATTCGCGCCGGTGTCGCCTCGGCGGCCGCCGCGTCGGTCGAACGCGACGCACCAACCCAGCGGCTTGTCCCCAGCGCCGATCCGGCCGCCCACACCGCCCCGGCCCGCTGGACACTCAAACGCCTCGTTGCCTGGATCGCGGCCCGGTTTGGGCGGCAGATCAGCCGCGAAACCGTGCGCCAAGCCCTCAAGCGGTTGGGCTTCTCCTGGAAGAAGGCCAAGGCGCTGCTCAATCGGGCCAACACCGCCGCACGCGAAGCGTTCGTGGCCAACCTTCAAGCCCTCCTGCAACGCCCCCTGCGTGCCTCGCCACCGCTGGTGGTCTATATCGACGAAGCCCACATCCATCAGGAGGCCGATCTCGGATACGGCTGGGCACCGCTCGGCGAGCGCCTCTGGGTCGGCTCCCACTCGCCCGGACTGGCCGACAAGGTCAGCTTCTATGGCCGCTATGTCGACAACGCCGGACAGGTCGCCATCTGGGACTTCCCGTGCGCCAACACCGAGCACACCCTCACCGTTTTGCGCCGCCTGCGTGAGCGTGAGCCAACGCGCGAACTGATCGTGATCTGGGATGGCGCCTCGTATCACCGCGCCAACGCCGTTCTCGAACTCGCCCAGCAACTGTCCATCACCGTGATGCCCCTGCCCGGCTACCGCCCTGACTTCATGCCCGTCGAAGCCCTATGGCGCTGGCTGCGCGAGGACGTCACCGACCAGCATTGTCACGCCACCGCAGCCGAGCTGATCGCACAGGTCGAGAACTTCGTGCACACGATCAATACCAAGCCCATGGTGGCGGCCGACCGTCTTTGGACGAAAACAGCGCTCGACCCAGAGGAGGAAAAATTACGTATCTCGGGCTAGGCTCGGTTTAGTAATACTGCCGGATGTAGCTGTAGGCCTTCTCAAACAGCTCCTCATCCGCGTGCAGCTTGTATTTGAAGAGGGCTTTGCGCAGGGCCTTCTTGACCTCGCGTTCGCCGGCCTGAGTACCTTGCCAGCCCGGGAAACGGACCAGTCGCACGATCTCGTCGATGTCCGCGACGACGCGTTCGACCATGATCGGCGTCTCGGCGGTCTTCACCTCGTTGAACAGTTCGGTCAGCGCTGCCTTGCCGCGATCCTCGTCCTCTTCGGGCGGGACCTCCTTCTCGGCCTGCAGCGTCTCCTTGGCGATCTCCAGCAACTGCTTCAGAAACTCGACGCTGTTGATCTGACCGGACTCGAAGCGGTCCTTCAACGCATCGAGCCGTTCCGACAGCTTCTTGAACTTGGGATTGCCGCCATGGCCACGAAGCCTGCGCTTGAGTTTGATCTCGATCTCCTTGGCCTTCTTGGGATCGGGGTTGGAGAGCACGGCCTCCAGCAGATCGGCGTCCAGCACCAAGGTGTCGAGGTCATCCCGCACCGCGTCGACGTGCACGTTTTGGTGGATCAGCTCGATGGTCTTGGCCCCCAGCGAATGCCAGATCAGCTTGCCGTGTCCGCCGGACGGCTGCACCGACTGGTACACCTGGGACAGCCACTTGTAGTCCTTCTCGAACGGGCCCAGAACGGTGTCCGGTGACAGTGCCTCCCAGATCTTGTTGAGCACGCTGTACTCGGCGGCAAAGTTGTCGCGAATCTCGTTGTTGGGCAGGCACTGCTGCGCGGCGATCAGGCCCTCATAGCCCTGCACGGTACGGTCGCAGCCGGCAAAAAAGGTCAGGCACTTCTGCATGGCTTCGGGCAGCTTGTCTTTCAGCTCCTGGATGTTGCTCACCACCTGCTTGACGCTCTGGTCGTCGAATTCCAGTGCTGCTGCCACATCATCGAAGATGCCGAGGTAGTCGACGATCAGTCCGTGGGTCTTCTGCTCGGAGTAGGTGCGATTCACCCGGCAGATGGCCTGCAGCAGCGTGTGGTCGCGCAGCGGCTTGTCCAGGTACATCGCCTGCAGGATGGGCGCATCGAAGCCGGTCAGCAGCTTGGCCGTGACGATGATCAGCTTCAGCGGTTCGGCCGGGTCGCGGAAGCGATCGAGCAGCCGTTCTTCCTCATCGCGTGAACGTTCATAGGCCGCGTACTCTGGGTGTTCCTTCTTATCGGACGCCTGCACCGACATGACGATGTCGGTGGCCTCGGGCGGCAGCAGCTTGTCCAACTCGGTCTTGAACAGCAGGCAGGACTCCCGGTCAAAGGTAACGATCTGGCCCTTGAAGCCGTTGGGCTCCACCTTGGTCTGAAAGTGCTCGACGATGTCTTCGCACACTTTTCGAATGCGCTCGGGTGTCTTCACCAGGACGGCCATCTTGGCGGCGGTCTTGGCGAGGTTGTCCTTGTCCAGATCCGACAGGCCGCCGGTCAGGTCCTTGTAGGCAGCGTCCAACGCGGCTTTGTCGATATGCAGTTCGATCAAGCGCGGCTCAAAGTGCAATTTCAGCGTGGCACCGTCGCGGATTGACTCCTCGAAGCCATAGCGGCTCATGTAGCCTTTCTCGTCTTCGTCAGCCCCGAAGGCGTAGAAGGTGTTGCGGTCGGCACGGTTGATCGGCGTACCGGTCAGGCCGAACAGGAATGCATTGGGCAGCGCCTCGCGCATCTTGCGGCCCAGGTCGCCTTCCTGGGTGCGATGCGCTTCGTCCACCAGAGCGATGATGTTGCTGCGGTCGTTCAGGCTGCCCCCTTTTGTTGAATTGGGGCCCTCGCCAAACTTGAAGATCGTGGTGATGATGATCTTGCGCACATCCTGCGCCAGCAGCTGCTGCAACTTCTCGCGGGTATCAGCCTTCTCCAGATTCGGGATGTCCGCCCCGGTAAAGGTGCCAGTGATCTGGGTGTCCAGATCGATCCGGTCCACCACGATCAGCACCGTGGGGTTCTTCAGGCCGGCATGCATGCGCAACTTCTGCGCGGCGAACACCATCAGCAGCGACTTGCCCGATCCCTGGAAGTGCCAGATCAGGCCTTTCCGGGGGTACCCCGCCACCACGCGTTCGACGATCTTGTTCGCCGCTTCGTACTGCTGATAGCGGCAGATGATCTTGATGCGCTGCTTTTTCTTGTTGGTGGCGAACAGGGTGAAGCTGCCCAGAATATCCAGCACCACATGCGGGCGCAGCATGCTCTCGGCCGACAGCTTGAGCGACTTCAGAGGGTGGTGCTGGCCATCGTCGCCATCACCATCCAGATGCCACGGGCCCCAGTCCTTGACCGGCAGGCCGATGGAACCATAGTGGTAGGCCTTGCCTTCGGTGGCCACCGAGAACACGTTGCAGACAAACAGCTCCGGCACGAACTTCTCGTAGTCGTCGTGCACCTGCACCGCGCCATCGACCCAGCTGATGCACTTCTTGACCGGCGTCTTGGCCTCGATCAGCACCAGCGGCAGACCGTTGACCAGCAACACCAGATCGGCACGGCGCTCAGTGGCGCCAGCTCGGTAGGTGTACTGCTGGGTGACGATGTACTGGTTCTGCTCCAGATCATCCAGATCGATCAGCCGCACCGGCACATGCTCGTTGTTGTGGCCGAAGGGCATCGAGCGCTCACCACGCATCCAGGCGGTCATTTCCTCGTTGGCGCGGATCAGCCCATCCGAGCGTACCGACAGCACGATGGCGCGCAGCTTGTAGAGCACCTCGTCGGCGCGGTCGGGCTGGGCAGCAATCTCCGGGTTCAGGCGAATTAAGGCATCGCGCAACCATAGTTCTACCAGTACTTCCTGAATCTGGCGTGGCACTTCAGAAGGGGCGGCGTAGCGCCAGCCGATGCCTTTGGGAATCGGGTCGTAGGTGGCTTGTGGTTCCTGGGCGGTGTTGGTCGGGACAGCCTTGATGAGGCCGGCGAGCAGATCGCGGACGTAGGCTTCGACGGTGTTGGATTCGGTAAAGGTCGACATTGTCAGAGCACTCCCTCTAGGGCGCGCTGCTTTAACGCCCTTGTCTTTTCTTGCCGCTCAGCTACTGCTGTCAGTACATCCCATTGAGATGAAAGCAAATGGACGATCTCGTCTTGTACGTCACGCGGGGGACAAACCACCTCGACATCTCTGAACATCGCAGCATTCATTTTGAAATTTACTTGCTGAGACGTGGAGCTGCCGAACAAACGAAATTCGCGCATGTGGTTTAGAAGTCGCCAAAGAAATCGACGATTCATGCGCTCGTCGGGTCTAATTCGCAGGATGAAACTGGCATATGTGTAGCTTTCATCCTTATCAAAAATTGCTGTCTTTCCGACGTGCTCTTCACTTCCCGATCGCCAGTTCAGCAATAGATCCCCTTTGCGAAGTATGAAGCTATCCTTCTTTGGCTCAGCAATGTAGACGGCCTTTGAGAAATCTAATGTGCCGTCGAGAGTAATGTTCGCGCCCGTCAAAATTGGCCATCCAATTGATGGATCTTTGTTAGATGCAACAGATTCAGAAATTCCATAAGCAACATCGGCAACCTGGCTGATAGGAACAACACTCCAATCGGCCGGAACAGGGCCGAATCGAGAGTCCTTTACGACTTTATTACGGGAGTGCATAGCGCCTCTGATGGCGTGCGCCAACATCACCTTTTCGGTTTCTCTACCGACTTGGCGAGCCATTTCCAATGCATCGAACTCGTCTTCGATGGCCAATAAGAGTTCTAACGTTCTGCGCTGCTCGTCCATCGGCGGCAGCGCAAACTCAAAGTCCGCCAAACTCGTCCAGTTGGTCCGCGGGCTCAGCGAGCCTGCCGACGTACCCACCGCGTGATCGAAGAAGGCGTCGGTCTGGCAAATGAAAGGCAGCAACTCCGGCAGTAAGACCTGTGCATCCTTGGTCTCCAGCACGTAGATGTCGCCGGAGCAGACGCCAGAGAAATCCGCCACAGCGACCTTGCGTTGGTAAGCGCGGCGCTTGCCGAACAGCACTTGTCCGGGCTGAAAGATGCTCGTGAAAGTCACGCCGTCGGCAACGTTGCCCCAACTGCGGATGCGCAGATCGCCCGGCTCCAGGTGTTCCAGGCCGACGTAGCGCTCAATGCCATCAGCCAGCGGATCTTGGCTGCGCGCCTTCGAGAGGCGCACCACGTCGCCGAATTTCACCCGACGCCAGCCGGGTTTTAATTTTTTATCCGCCATTCTCAGCCTCTTTGGGGGCAACGAGAATCACAATCCGCAAACGCTTTGCAAGGCGTTTTGCCTCACTAGGTGGTTTAACGGTAGTTAGTGCCTGAAAGAAAACCCTAAAAAATCGCCGTCCCCCCGTGCTGCTGACCGAATTGCGACCATGGCTTTTAGCCCATTTCCGTTGCTCAACAC
>RZZN01000036.1 GCA_009929855.1 Gammaproteobacteria bacterium | reverse complement strand
AGCGACTCGCCTATGCCGGCGTGGAGTGCCGACGCCAGACGCCCGACGGCGACTGGGAAACCATCGGGGTTTTCAACGAGCCCCACGATCCCACACGTTTGCTGATCGAAAATTACATTCCAATCCATGCGGCACTCTTCGAGCTGTCCTTGCTCGGTGAGCACGTCCGCTTCGATGAGTCTCTCGATCTCTATGAGGACTGGGATTTCTGGACTCAGCTCAGCAAGCTGACGAATTTCTGGCACGTCGACAAGATCACTGCGATCTATCGGATCTCCGAGACCAGCGGTTTCGGTGCGCACGTGGATTCAGCGACCGCGCACGCCGCATTGTTCACTTATTTCAACAAATGGCGCGGTCTCTGGTCCTTGAAACAAGTTGTCGCGATCGCCGGTTACACCAAGCACCAAATCACGACCGCGCGCCAGCAATCTCATCAGGAGATCGACAAGATCGAGGCTCGGGCGCAGAGCGAGTTGGAGGCGATACGGAGACTCATTCGGGAGAAAGAGGAGCGCCTCACCGATCTCAGTGCCGCGGCCGACGCACAGAGTCGACACAAGGCGCAGATCGCCAAGGCACTCGATGAATGCCATTCGCATGTCGCCGAGCTGCTTTCGACCGATAAGGTTCGGGCCACCCATTTTCTCGATCTGCATACCAAGCTCGACGAGGAAAGGACTCGAGTCGCTGGTCTCGAAACATCGCTCAACCAGTCGATCAGGGAAACCGCGACCCTGCGCAGCGAGATCGACGTGCTCAGGTCGCAATTGTATTCGAGCAATCAAGGTCTCATGCAATCCGAGGCGACGCGCACCTGGCTCAAGTCCGAGCATGATCGCGTCCTGGTCCTGGAGCGCGCGAGCCGGCAGCTTGCCGAGTCATTGGCCCTGGCCTTGAACGATCTGCAGACCAAGGCACTCTGGTCGGTGGCTGCCCGACTCATCGCGATCGAGCGTCGTGTGCCGGCCATCCCGCGACTGCTCCTGGGCGCGGGCAAGCTGGTCTGGTGGACGCTCAGACTGCGTCTGCGCCAAGCCCTGCGTTCACGTGCCCGCATCCAGCGCATCGTGGCATCGGGCATCTTCGACGAATCTGGCTATGTTCGGCGCTATCCCGAGGTCGCCCTCACCGGCTATCGTCCGATCATCCATTGGCTACTCAGGGGTGCGCAGGAGCGGCGCGATCCAGGTCCGCTGTTCGATACCCGCTGGTATCTCGACCAAGTGGCGCGGATCGATCTCGCGACAGTCGACCCACTCTCGCACTATCTGCAGACTGGAGCGTCCGCGGAGCTGAGCCCACATCCGCTGTTCGATCCCCAATGGTATCTCTTCAGACACCCCATCGAGCCACCCCAGGGGATGAGCTTGCTCGAGCACTTCATCCAGCAAGGCGCCGCGCAAGGGCTGAATCCGCATCCACTCTTCGATATCGGCTGGTATCGGAGGAGAAATCCGCGGATCAATCTGACGGGTGAGAATCCCTTGCTGCACTTCATCACGCAAGGTGCTCGACAAGGCTGTGATCCCCATCCACTGTTTCCACTCGAATGGTATCTGTACAAGCATCCAGAGGTCAGATCCAGCGAGACCAACCCATTGATCCATTTCATCACCGAGGGTCGAGGCTCGGATCTTGATCCGCATGTCCTGTTCGACACCGCGTGGTATCGCTCCAGCAAGCCCCGACTGGCTGGACTGCATCCCTTCATCCATTACCTCTGGCATGGTTGGCGCGAGCGACGCAGCCCTCATCCATTGTTCGATCCGGACTGGTATCTACAAAGCAATCCTGATCTTCAAGACGAGGATCTGGATCTGTTTCGTCATTTCATCGAAACCGGCGCGGCCGAGGGTCGTGATCCTCATCCGCTCTTCTCCACCCGTCTCTATCTCAAGGAGAACCCCGACATACTCGGGGCCAACCCGCTGTATCATTATCTCGTTGCGGGCTGGCGTGAAAACAGGCGCCCGCATCAACTCTTCGATGGGACATGGTATCTCGAACAGTACCCTCAGGTTGCCAGAAGCGGACTCAATCCGCTGATCGACTATCTGCTCTTCGGCGCGGCCGCCGACCGCAACCCGAGCCCCTGGTTCGATACCCGCTGGTATCGCGAGACCTATCCCGAGTGCGCCGACACCAACCCACTGGTCCATTACATCCTGATCGGCGCCGCCAAGGGCTATCGTCCGACGCCAACGGGTGAGAAGGGACGTGATGTCGCCCTACTCCGAGAAAATGCCAGCGGCCCGATCCCAAGGTTGGCGCCGCCCGGGCCGTTGGCCTCTGGCGCGCATCCAGATGTCCAGCTTGGGGTCAACACGGATCTGCTCGGCGACTTGAACGACTGGCCTGATGGCTGGAAACGCTTGCTTGCGCCACCGAATCTGGCGCCGGAGCGTATCCTGGTGATCGATTGGAAGCCACCGACTCCAGACCGGGACTCTGGGTCCTATCGCATGCGGATGATCCTCGAGATCCTTCGGGAGGCCGACGAGCGCGTCGACTTCGTTGGCGATCGTGCTGCCGAGAGCGATCAGTACGTCGCCGATCTCAATCGGCTCGGCATCAGCGTCTTCATCGGTCACACCCAGGCGCTCGAACAGTTGCGGCGCAATGGTTCGGATTATCGCGCGGTCTGGATCGCGCGACCCGAGCTTGCCCAGGCCTATCTGCCCATCGTCCGTGCGTTCGCCGTCAAGGCGCGAGTCATCTATGACACGGTGGATCTTCACTGGGTTCGCTTCGAGCGCGGAATACCCTACGATGCGGATCCCGCGCAGCTCAGACGCAAGGCAGACGACTACTATCGTCTTGAATTATCCAATGCCAGGTCGTCCGATATCACTGTGGCCATCACTCAGGAGGAGCGCGCGACCTTGCTCGAGCAGGCCCCCGAGCTGCATGTCGAGATCATCCCGAACATTCACAGTGTGCATCCCACACGGGCACCACTCTCCAACCGCGCCGATCTATTCTTCATCGGCGGATTCAACCACACCCCCAATGTCGACGCGGTGCTCTTCTTCGTGCGCGAGGTCTTGCCGATCATCCATTCCAAGCGTCCAGATGTGCGTTTCAACATCGTTGGCAGCGACATGCCGGACCGCATCAAGACGTTGGCCTCTGAGCGGATCAACCCGGTCGGCTATGTCGCCGATGTCACGCCCTGGTTCGAGAGCAGTCGTGTCTTCGTCTCGCCACTGCGTCATGGGGCTGGCATGAAAGGCAAGATCGGCCAAAGCTTGAGTTTTGGGCTACCCGTCGTGACCACCGCGATCGGCGCCGAAGGTCTCTCGCTGACGCACGGGGAGGACGCGCTGATCGCCGATCAGGCAGAGCCCTTTGCCGATGCCGTGCTCCGACTCTATACCGACGATCCTCTCTGGGAGCGCATCTCGGTGGCTGGACGCAGACTCATCGAATCACGGTACTCCAAGGCCGCGGTCGCCCCCCAATTGTTGGCCTTGTTCCAACCCAGGCCAGCGACCGACGAGGGACCATGAGCATCGACCAGAGGCCGATGGGCCCCATCAAGACGGCGAGCGCGGTCCAGTGAAGCGCCGCCAGGGCACGAGCGCGCCGTGGCGTCCGCGCGTGAGCGCAAGCAATGGACGCTCGACGCGCTGATAGGCCAAGATCCCGATACCGAGCGCGAGCATGCATACGAGCGGGGTCGCGGCGACCGTCGGGATCCCGTCTTGCTTGGACAGTGCCCTGAACAGCAGCTCGATCAGGACGAGATGGGAGAGATAGATCGAATAGGAGGCATTGCCGATGGCAACCAACCAGGTTGGCATCAGGAGCGCGTCTTGGCGCTCCATCTCCACCAAGCCCCAGAGCAAGACCGCGGCCGGCAGCCCGAAGAGCAGAACCCGATACCAGATGTTGGCATCCAGATGAATCCCACTCCAGATGAAAAACGTCAGACCGCCGGCGAACATCAAGAGGCCGAGCGCCAGGATTCGAACCGGATGGGCGATGCGCTGATGCAGATACAGCCAGGCGACAGCGGCGCCGAATAGGAACTCGAACGCCAGCGGGTGCATCGTCAAGAACCAGGTCTTGTGGCACAGGATGTCGGGTGCCTCATAGCACACCGCTTGACCGAGCAGCAGATACACCCCCCAGAGCAGGAGTACGCGCGCTCGCCAGCCGGGAGGCAGCAGGATGATGACCGAGAACACGAGATAGAAATAGAGCTCGTATTTCAGTGTCCAGGAGACTGGCACCAGCTGCGCGGTCCAGGTCGGGATCAAGAAAAAGGATGCGACCAACTGATCGAGCTGGTTGGGCGACAGTCTCAGCCATGCAGGGGCGGTGAGATAGATCGCGAGCGTCACCAGGAACCAGAACCAATACGCCGGGTAGATGCGAGCCCAGCGATGGTAGAGGAAGCGCGCGGCCGTGCGCATCGTCGCGGACTGCTCCCGTGCGATGACGACCATGATGAAACCGCTGATGACGAAGAAGAGATCGACACCACTGTGGCCGATGTCGGCCCACACGGGGAGGAGTGCGTCGACCCGGTGGACGCGCTCGAGATCTCGCAGATGCAGGAACACCACGAGCAGGACTGCCAGGGCGCGCAGGCCCTGGACATTCAGGATCTGATGCATGCGCGTCCCGGCGACCGCCCCCAGGGCGGGCGAATTGGAGGTCATGGCCACGCGGCGAATTCCATCGGACGTCTCGAGTAGAGGGCCGAGCCATGCCGATCCTTGGCCCGGCGCTCAAGCTCCACGGCGGGCCGAGCGCTCGCGCCACTTCCGGCCACGCTCGTCCAAGGCCCCGACGAAGGCCGCCTCGTAGCCCCTGGCCATGCGCTCGACCGAAAGTGTCTCGGCACGCGCGAGGCCCGCGGCGGCGAGCCGCGCGCGTCGCTCGGGGTGGGTCAGCAGCTCGGCGATGCCACGGGCCAGCGCCTCGGGATCACCCGGCTCGACCAAGCATCCAGAGCGCCCCTGGTCGAGGACCTCGCGCGGACCATGCGGGCAATCGGTCGCGATCACCGCCGTGCCACAAGCCATGGCCTCGAGCATCGTATAACCGAAGCCCTCGAACTGGCAGGTGTGGACATAGAGATCGGCGCGGCGCATGTAGGGATAGACATTCTCGCGATGGCCGACGAATGCGACCCGATCGGCGAGACCCCGAGCCGCGACCTGCGCTTGGAGCATGGGCCCTTGCGGACCATCGCCCACCACGACCAGCGCGCACGGACAGTACGTCTGCAGACGCGACACCGCATCGATGAGCAGGTGGACATCCTTTTCGATCGACAGACGCGCCGCGACACAGAGCATGGGCAGATCGCTCGGCAGGACATCCAACCCCGGAGCCGGCTGCTCGGCGGCCGCGCGCACGCTCGCGCCATCGATCCCGTTGGGAATCACCAGCGTGCGTGACCGCGCGCCGAGGAAGCGTCGACAGGTATCCTCGGCGGTCCCGCGCGAGGGCACGAGGATCCGATCGGCCAGTCGCGCCGTTGCGCCGATCACCGCATGCAGAGCGAGACGTCGGCGCACACCGCTCTCGTAGCGACGGATATATTCGTAGATCGGGCCGCGAAAGCTGCCCAACGCACTCGGTCGACGGCGTGCACGGCGCGCGGCAAAGGTCACGAGGGCGGCCGAATAATGCATCATGCCGAGCGCTAGATCAGGCTGCACCTCGTCGAGGATCCGGGTCGTCGCCGCGACGTCATCGCGCAAGCGACCCCACTCGGGGGCGAACCAGCCGTGCCGAATCAGCGGCGCGGTGTCGATGAAGGCGTCATCGGCATCCGGCATGAAGGGCCGGAGTGCCGCGGGCGCCGCCAGGATGACCTGCTCGACCACCGCACGGTCCAGATGACTGAGCAGATTGCGCGTCGTCCGCTCGGCGCCACCGAACACCGCGGCTTGATGAAGGATCAGCAGTCTCATGCTCGAGGTTCCCGAATCCTGATCCGCTCACCAACCATCGGAGCGATGAAGCGTGTGCGAGTCTCGCACACGCCTCTGACACCCACGATCAGTGGCGCGTGAAGCGCACTTCCTGGGCCTCGCTGTAGAACTCGCGATACCAGTTGTCGTCGACCCAGAGCCAGGTGTCATTCAGCGGGATGTCGCGCTCCGCTTGCTGGATGATCTCACCGGTTTTCGCCTGGAAGGGCGGAACCGATGCTCGGATGACGGTCATCACGCTCGCGCTTGGCCCGTCGATACTGAGCTCTTCCACCCGATGCGCGCTGTACTTAATGCGCCCGACCATGCTCAGATAGCGGATTGGATCGACCCGCGCACTGAAGAATGGATCGAAGAATTTCATCGACTTGGTGTAATCGCCCTCCTGCATGGCCTGCCAATATGCATCGATCCGCTGGCGCAGCCCCGCTTCGGAGCGTGGATCGATCGCTGTGCCTTGCCCCTGTTCCTGTTCACGCGGCGCGGTGGCGGCCTTGGCCAGCTCGACCAATTCATCGGCGGTGAAGCTCAAACGCACCAGATGCTTGTTCTCCAGCGCGTCATTGACGGCTTGCTCGGCGATCAGATTGAAGCGCTCGCCATCTCGATAGAGCGCATTGAGATTGAATCGCGCGGCCAGATTGGCGCCCGTCTCGTGTGGGAGCACGAGGTTGCTCACCGCCCAGGTCTCGCCCCCATCATTGGACAGGCTGGCGAAAAGGCGCGAGCGGATCTGTCGCCAATCCTCCCAGACCACCAGCACCTGTCCCGGCTTGGAGCCAAAGGCAACCATGGGGTTGCGCGCGTGATAGCGCTCGAGCGCGTCACTGCCTTGGAGCGATTGGGATTTGGACCAGGTGGTGCCTTGATCGCTGGAGCGGATCAAGCGCACGCTCTCCTTTTGTCCGGGCAGACGTCCGCTCAGTCCGAGTAGAATCTGCTGCCCTGAGTCATCCGCGACGATGTCGAGCGAGCCGACATCGAAACCGCGCAGATCGTCGAAGCGCACACCAGTCCAGGTCTTGCCCTGGTCATCCGAGTAGGCGCCCTGGAGCTGGATCGACATGTCGTCGATGCCATCGTTGACCACCCAGAACACGAGCCACCGATTGCCGACCGAGACCGCGCGGAAGATCGGTGTGATCCCAGGGACCTCGGCGATGGTCACGGCCTCGCCGAAGGCCTCGGCACCGGCGGGTCGAAAACGCGCACTGATCCGTTGTGGTGATTCCTCGGCCGACCAACTCATCACCATCAGAGCACCCTGCCGATCCATCGCCCAGACCGGGTAGATCCCGGGCATCAGACGCTCGATGGGGCCAAGCTCGCCATTCGCGAGATTCAGCTGACGGGTATAGAGATGGTAGTGATCAGGGCGACCCTCGACTGGGGCCTCGCCATACCAAAGGACATCGAGCCGATCGCCGAATCGCTGGGCGTGGAAGCGGGCGAGCGGCTCGGTCTTGGCGCCCAGCTCGAGTGGGGCCGTCTCCGGACGATCGAGCCGAGCGAGATAGAGTCCCTTGTCTGGCACCTTGTCGCGCCACAAGAGGGCTGGACGATCGTCCAACATCGCCATCGCGATCCCCGAGGGGGCCTGTCCACGTCCCTCTGGAACCATCAGAGTCTCGGTCCCATCCGGCGCCCGCAGCCGCAAGAGCCGGGCCGCGTCATAGTAGGCGATCCAGGCGCCTCCCTGGGCGTCCAGACGATAGTCCCAGTCGCCGCCGAGCTCCATTGGGACAGTCGTCAAGCGCTCGGTCGGTGAATCGGAGGCCGCGGCGAGACCGATCGAGTTGAGCAGCAGCAAGGCCACGGCACCAGCCCGCAGAAGCGGGCGGCGTCGCCGGTGGAGAGTCATCATCAAGCGTCCTCGTTCATCATGGCGCTGACTCGATGGTGTCCGCGCCGCACATGGGATTCAGGGTCCTGACCAACAAAAAGCCGCCCGAAGGCGGCTTTTCCGAACCCTTGCGGGTCACGTGGAGCGATTACTGCGCCTTGAACTCGGGCAGCGTGCCAGCGGGCGCGGTGTCCATCGGGCGATCGAAGGGCTCGCCCAGGACGTTGAACTGCACCGGAGGACGCAACGTGAAGGCGTTGTTGAAGACGCCATCGGCAGGCTCACCGTTGAAGCTGTTGCCGAGGTTGTACTCGAGCTTGGTGATGATGGCCCCACCGTACGGGGAGATCAAGCCCCACGGAATCTGGTTGACTTCGTCATCACGCTGACCGTTGCCATCGAGCACCACCGGGCGGTTCCAGAGGCTGCCCCAGCCACCGTCCGGGATGAGCGGACGAACACCGACGGTCGTCAGGTCTTCGACATCGACGCGACCCACGCAGGTCACGCTCTGACGACGCGAGCCGGACACCGGGTTCTCGTCGCGGTCGAACATCACATAGGCGTTGCCCGGGCCGGTGCCGAACAGCAGATCGGCCTGGTAGTTGTTGACCGCTGGCACGACGGTACCGGTGAAGAAGTTGTCCGGGACCATCACGATGAACGAGGTCGAGAACTCGGCGAACGGCATGACGGCGACCGTGGATGGGCTGGCCGAAGCACGATCCCAGTACCAGAACTCCGGACCTGCGGAGACTGTCTCGAGACCATTGGCGAAGGCCTGATAACCCCAGGCGGCACCGCTCGCGAACTCGAAGACGAAGGCCTCGCCGGAGACGGTCACGGCTTGGCCGCTATCGGCGTTGTCGACGACCAGATAGCCACGCATGGGCTTCACGGGGGCGGCCAGGTCGTAGCGCTTCAGCGACTGAGCCCAACGGTTGTTGACACTCGGATCGTTGAACAGGACGCCAGCGGTACCGGCACCGAAGACACCACCGATGTCGATGGTCTGGATGTCGTTCTTGCTGGTCGGCTGCATCGTGTTGACTTCTTCGCAGACGAGCGCGTTGTCAACCGCATTGTTGCCAGTGATCGGCTTGTAGTAGAGACGATAGTGCAGGTTGGTGCCACCAGCCGTCTCGGTCAGGGTGTAGTTTTCACCAGACTGATTGATGATGCTCAGGACGGTGGTCACGGACGGGCTGGCCACAATGTGCTGGAACAGCGCGCTACCGGCGAGGGCGGACTGAACCGGGGACAGCGCCACGACGGACGCACCAAGCGCGATACCGACGGCGGTGGTTAATTTTTGCTTGGCAAACATGGATGGAACTCTCCTATATGGTCTTCACGTGGTCGAAACTGGAGTTTCGTAGTTCACCTGGGTCGAGGGTCTACCCGCGGATGTGACGAATGGGATTCAGGCTCCTTTAGCCATGTCCCCTGCCGCCATCGATGCACATCGTAGCGGTTAGTGGTGGAGTTTACACCGCGGATTGTTGTTGTCAACCCACAACAGCGATTTTTTGTGTCAATGGAGACACGACCTCAATGGTTTCAGACAAGCCTTCCACGACCCATACTTGGGTACGTCACAAGGTCAGTTCGACCGGCTCCGTTGGCTTTTTACAACAGTAGCTAAAACGACATCGCCCCAGGCCGAATCCTCTCGCGGCCAGGGGATCACCGTGGCCTCATGTGGGTCGCGGCCATCCGACCACGCGGGTCGCCGATACTTCGTCTCCGCCTTTAGTATAGGACACCATTGGCGTTTCGCCGCGATTCATTTCCACGATCCATTCGGCTCGCCCGTCCAGTGCGTCCCGGTCCGGGCCAGAGGACTCGACTCTTCGGCCCCTCTGCGCGCGGTGGCCGCGCCACGCATGCGGTGGGCAAGACTCGCGCCCCGCCGACCTGGGTGACATGCGCATCGCCATCACCTGATCGTCCAGGACGATCTTACACAATGACATCGACACACTCATCATCTTTAAGTATAGCGCGACTTCGCGGGTGATAAACCGAATTTCATGGCGCTCGAGGCGCGTGGACGTTGCGCCGCGGGTCGCGCGACGCCCCAGGCCAACGCCGGGCGAACCGACGCCGGGCCTCCCGAGGCTTTAGTCCGCCATCAGGCGAGTCGGCGGCAGGCCGTCCTGATCACGGCGCCACATCTGCCGATACAGAGACTCCAGCGCGCGCGCGAAGGCGGCGACATCGAACAGCGGCGCGGTATCACGCGCGGCGCGCAGACGTTGCTGCAATTCAGCTCGTTCCTCCGGGGCGCGCGCCAATCGCAGCGCGCGGGCGCGATAATCGTCCAGATCAGTGGCGATCAGCTCGGGCAGCCCCACCGCGCGCAGCAGACTGGCCGCGACCCGCGATGGAAAGGTGCGACCGGGACAGGTCAAGACCGGCACACCGGCCCAGAGCGCGTCCGAGGCGGTCGTGTGCGCATTGTATGGACGGGTATCGAGGAACAGATCGGCCAGCGCGAGTCGCGCGAGATGCTCGGCCTGCGGACGTTGCTCGGCAAAGACCAGTCGCCGCGCGGGTACACCGCGCGCCCCTGCCTCGCGCACCAGATTGGCGCGCGTGTCCGGATCCTTGGCATAGAGCCAGAGCACTGCCTCGGGCAGCTCGCGCAGCAGATCACACCAGAGCGCAAAGACCTCTGGGGTGATCTTGTACGGATTGTTGAAGCAACAGAGCACCAGTCCGGCGTCAGGCAGCCCCTCGCGGGCGCGCGTCGTGGGCGGTGCGAGTGAGCGCCGATCATCGACAGGCTGATAGGTCGTCGGCAGATAGGCGAGCGCCTCGCTGTAGTCCATGGCATCCGCTGGCGGCACCACGACCGGATCGACGATGAGATAATCCATGAAGGAGGCGCCCGTGGACCCCGGAAAGCCGAGCCAGTCGACCTGGACCGGGGCCGGGCGCGAGGCCAGGATCTCGAGCCGGGCACCACGGGTGTGGCCATTGAGATCGACGAGGATGTCGATGCCATCGTCGTGGATGCGCCGCGCCGCCGCCTGGTGGGTCTGGTCGCTGAGATCGACGAAATGCTCGAATGCCGCGCGCAGACGATCGCGGATGGGGCTGCCGTCGTCCGCGCCGAGCGAGTAGGCAAAGAGCTCGAATTGGGCGCGATCATGATGCTCGAACAGTGCCGCGGTGAGATAGGCGGTGGCGTGCGCGCGGAAATCGGCCGAGAGATAGCCGAGCCGGATCCGCTCGCCCGCGGCGCGGCGCGGGTTGGCCGTGAGCGGGTCGAGCGCGGCGCGCACGCGCGCGCTGCGCTCGCGCGCGACGCGGAGCAGATCGGCAGGCTCCAGTCCCGGCAGGGCGCAGGCCGAGAAGGGTGAGACACCGGCCGGGTCGCCGGCGCGGATCCGTGTCACCAAGGCCGCGGCACGGGACCCCCAATCGCGCCAGTCGCACAATGCGCGCCGATGGTGAAACTCGGCGCCCAGGACGCCTGTCAGACGCTCGCCAAAGCGCGCCCGACCCCGCTTCAGCAGCTCCAGTGCTTGACGATGCTCACCGACCTCGGCAAGCAGCTCGGCGGCCACCGCGACGAGACTTGGCGACTCCCCGGCGCTCTCGAAGGCCGCGCGCGCCACGGCGAGTGCGCCGGCCTGATCACCTCGGGCCATGGACAAGGCAAAGCGCGCGGTCAGCCGTTCCTGCTCGGGAGCCGCGGCCCCGGACTCGGCCAGCTCGATCCAATGCTCGGCGGCCGACAGATCATGCTCGGCGAGCGCGACCAAGGCCAATGAGAGGAGCGCCTGGGGGTGACCGGGACGCGCGGCGAGCAGCCCCTCGTAGGCGGCCCGCGCCTGATCGAGTCGCCCGCGGCGGCGCAGGATGTTGCCCAGGTTCAGACGCAGCTCGGGCCGTTGCGGATGGCGCTCGATCAGCTCGATCGCCATGGTCTGAGCCGCCTCCTCCGCCCCGCGCTCCAGGAGTAGATTGACCAGATTGGTTTGGATGTCCGGGTTGTCGGGGGCGAGCCGCATCGCCTCGCGGTAGCTGGTTTCGGCCTCCTCGAGCTGGCCAAGCTCGCGCAGGACGTTGCCCAGGTTGTAGTGGGGCAAGGGCGAGTCGGGGGCCAGTCGCGCGGCGCGACGGTAGGCGGCCAATGCCAGCCGCGGCTGGCGCATCGCCAAGAGCACATTGCCGAGATTGTTGTGCCCGTCCGCGAACTCGGGCGCCACCTTCACGCAGCGGCGCAGCAGCCGTTCCGCCTCCTCCAGCCGCCCGTCACGCGCGGCCAGGAGTCCCAGGACATGCAAGGCATCGGGTTGATCGGGTGCGTGCTTGAGGAGTGCACGCATCAGGTCGGCGGCCGCGGCGCCGTGGCCGCGGCGAAACAGCTCGATCCCATGACGCAATTGCTGGGTGATGGCGGCGGGATCGATCCGAGCGGCGGATCCGGATTGAGTCTGGCTCATGTGTCGAGGCAAGGTCTCGTCTCAATGGCGCGCCCATTCGGGCGGCGGGGTCTGAACGCGGGACAGGACCCAGTGGTGCGGGCCGCTGTCGCCGATGATCGCGCGCCTGTGATGGGTCGTGGGTCGTCAGCGATCGGCCGAGGTCATGTCATTGACCCATCGGTCGTTTCCAGTGAGCGCACGCCCCCATCGCGGACACGCCAGGTCGCTTTCAAGGGCTCATGCGGCGGGCGGCGGCGCGCGCCGAAACTCGCGCATCAGCTCAGCGAGCCACTCGCGGTACAACAGGATCCACATCAGCAAGGGCAACACCCTGGGTGTGAGGTTGAAGCCCAGAAAATGGGCATAGCGCACGATGGCCTCATTGAGCTCGGCGCGACTTGAAAACTGAAGCCCGGCATAGCCATCATCGAGCTGGAACAGATAGAGCAGACTGACCAGGATACTGAAGCAGACTCCAAGCGTGAGGACACCCATGCCGATCGCCAGACGCAGCAGATGGCGCAGGAAGGAGGCGGTCGACGCCAACGCCAGCGCGGCGAACAGTGGCAGACTGTACGAGTAGGTGAATGGATTGACCAGCACACCCTTGCGCGGCGGGATCGAAGCGGTTGAAACC
This sequence comes from Gammaproteobacteria bacterium, assembly GCA_009929855.1. Classification (GTDB taxonomy): domain Bacteria; phylum Pseudomonadota; class Gammaproteobacteria; order Chromatiales; family Chromatiaceae; genus Thiocapsa. The sequence continues at coordinate 23,221 of RZZN01000036.1, read as the reverse complement.
AGCTCGGTGATGACGATCAACTTGCGACCGGCGGGCTCGACACCGATGACCGTGTCGGGCCAGAGCCAGGTCAGCATGGGCTCGAGCAGAGCGACCAACGCGGGGACCAACCAGGGTCCGGCCTGATACCACAGGAACAAGAAGGCCGGCAGCATCACCAGGAATGCCGCCAAGGCAGTCAAGACCGCCGGCCACGGGGCTCTCATGCCGGGCGTCCCGGATCGCTCGTGGCATCCGCATTCGAGGGTGGCCCGCCGGTCGCGTCGACGACGCTGCGAATCCACCAGGCGAAGGCCAGCAAGGCCACCACGATCAGGATGATCGGCCAGAGATATTTGTGGGTCCAATCGAAGACGGCCATGTTCCATTGGCCTAGATAGAAGAGCGAGACGATGCGCACCAGGTTCAATCCCTGCACCAGGAACAGACCCACCGCGAGCCCGATCAGACGCTCCTTCCAGGACGCCGGGAAGGCGACCACCGCGCACAACAACAGCAGCGTGGCCTCGACACCGTTGCAGTCGCTCTCGACCGACACCGCGTTCGCGCCGGCCAAGGTGCTGATGACGTTGCCGGATAGACGCACATCCGCGTCGATCAACTGCATCACACCGAACGCCGCCTGGGCGAGGATGAGATTCCAGGGCTCGATCAGCGCGGCGCTCACGCTCGGCAGGTTGTAGATGAACGAGAGAACGAGTAGGAGTCCGAGGAATTTTGCGATGAAGCTCAGCATGGTGGTATCCGTTGATCGACTCGCTCGGCAGGCTGTCGGCGCACGACCGACCCAGGCCCGAATGCGTGCATGATAAGTCGTAGACGACACACTGGACCAGTGAGCGCGACAGCCGTTGCAATCACCCGCTCACCACCCGGACATCAGGCGCCGTGCAATGGCCGAGTGCAACTCGGCAATCCCAGGCCAGCGCGATCCTGGGCCATTCCGGCGCGCTCCTGGGTCACGCGCCAGCGCACCCCGACCTTAGCGAGAAAGCGCGAGACCAGGCTCGGAGCTTCGGGCTATCCTAGTCGCCAAACCGATCGTCCGCGCCATCGCTGACGACTCCAACGGGGGTGAGCTCACATCATGGATATCGCCGAACTCCTCGCATTCAGCGTCAAGAACAACGCCTCGGACCTGCATCTCTCGGCGGGACTGCCGCCCATGATTCGAGTCGATGGCGACATGCGTCGCATCAATGTCCCACCGCTGGACCATCGCTCCGTGCACTCGCTCGTCTATGACATCATGAACGACAAGCAGCGCAAGGACTACGAGGAATTCCTCGAGACCGACTTCTCGTTCGAGATCCCCGGGCTGGCGCGGTTCCGCGTCAATGCATTCAATCACAAGCGCGGAGCGGGCGGCGTCTTCCGCACGATCCCCTCCAAGGTCCTCTCGCTCGATCAACTCAAGGCGCCGGAGAGCTTCAAGGAGATCGTCAGCATCCCGCGTGGTCTCATCCTGGTGACCGGACCAACCGGCTCGGGCAAATCCACGACGCTGGCGGCCATGATCGATTATCTGAACGAGACCGAGTACGCGCACATCCTGACCATCGAGGACCCCATCGAGTTCGTCCACACCAGCAAGAAATGCCTGGTCAATCAGCGCGAGGTGCACCGAGATACACTGGGCTTCAGCGAGGCGCTGCGCTCGGCGCTGCGTCAAGACCCGGACATCATCCTGGTCGGGGAGATGCGCGACCTGGAAACCATCCGACTGGCGTTGACCGCGGCCGAGACCGGCCACCTGGTCTTCGGCACCTTGCACACCACCTCCGCCGCCAAGACCATCGACCGCATCGTCGACGTTTTTCCCGCGGCCGAGAAGGACATGGTCCGCTCCATGCTGTCGGAGTCGCTGCGCTCGGTCATCTCACAGACACTCCTGAAGAAGGTCGGCGGAGGGCGGGTCGCCGCGCACGAGATCATGCTCGGGACACCCGCCATCCGCAACCTGATCCGCGAGGCCAAGGTCGCTCAGATGTATTCGGCGATCCAGACCGGTCAGGCGCACGGGATGCAGACACTCGACCAAAAACTCAAGGACCTGGTGAAGCAGGGTCTGGTGACCCGCCAGGATGCGCGGATGAAGGCCCAGAACAAGGATGACTTCAACTGACAGGGCTCGGCATCGGCGGATCGATCCTGGTCGGGGCGCTGTGATCCCCGACGCCCGTGGACGCGATGTCACCGTTCATGTGGCCGATGGCGGGGTCTCCAGCAGCTCACGATAGACCGCGAGATTGCCCTCGACCATGGTGTCGATCGAGTGCTCGCGCGCCATGAGCGCCTGGCCGGCGGCGCCCATGGCGCGTCGCCGCTCGCGATCGGCCAAGAGTTGCTCGATCGCCGCCCCCAAGGCCGCTGGATCAGCTGGCGGGACCAGCAGACCGGTGTGGCCGTCCCGAACCGCCTCGGGAATCCCGCCGACCCGGGTGGCCACGATCGGCACGCCGGCGCTGGCGGCTTGCAGGAGCGAGACCCCCAGCCCCTCGAGTCGGGCTGGATGGACCACCAGATCCAGACAAGGCAGGAGCTCGGCCAGATCGTCGCGAAACCCGAGCAAGCGCACTCGCTCAGTCAGACCCGCGCGCGCGATCTGCTCGCGCAGCGCCCCCTCCAGTGGGCCTCGCCCCAGAAAGAGCACCTGCAAGGTCGGATAGCGGGCGAGCAAGGGCGGCAGCACCGCCAGCAGGTCGGCATGTCCCTTGCGCGCGATCAACTGTGCGATCACCCCGATCAACAGCGACTCGGTGGATACCCCCAGGCGCTCGGCAATGGCCGCGCGCGCGCAGGGCCGGGCGTACTCGGACTGCTCCACGGCGCTGCGCACCACACGCAGCTTCGCCGCCGGCACTCCCTCGGCTCGCAGCACGGCGCCGATCCCCTCCGAGATGGCGATGACGCGATCATGCAGTCGATATTTGACCGCGACCAGCCAGCGTGGCTCGGGGTTGTCGACTCTGCGCGTGTGCACGACCGGGACCCCATGCAGACGCGCCGCGATCCCGCCCATCACGTCGGCACCGATGCGACTGTGCAGATGCACCAGGTCGGGGCGGTGCCCACGGATCAGTCGGCTCAAGCGCCAGATCATCACCAGATCGAGATCGCCATGCATCGGGATGTCATGCACCTCGGCGACCGGCGCCGCCGCGGCGGCGAGTGCGCAGCCACGCGGACAGGCCAATAGACTCTGATGACCGCGCGCGCTCAGACCGCGCAGCAGGTGCAGGACCTGATAGGCCCCACCGTAGAGATGACGCCCGCCCTCGACATGCAGGATCCTCATGGGGCGACCGCCAGCAGCCGACGGGCCGCTGCGATCACCTCCTCGACCTCGATCAGACGCATGCAGGTGTAGGCACCATCACAGGTCGGACGCCGCTTGCAGGGCGAGCAGTCGAGCCGATGGTAGAGCACCTGGGCGTTGGGTCGGCCGGTGTCGAGATAAGGACAGGTCGCGCCGAAGAGCAGTAGGCTCGGGACCCCATGGACGATGCCCATGTGGCCCAGCCCGGTGTCCACCCCGATCAGCAGCGCGGCGCGCGCGATCAGCGCACCGGCCTCGGTGAGGCTGGTTCGACCCGTGAGATCGAGTGGATTGGACTTGGCGCGCGCGCTGATTCGCGCCGCGGCGACCCGATCGGCCGGCCCGCCGAGCAATACCGGGGTCAAGCCAAACCGCTCCGACAGGCCGTCGGCCAGCTCGGCCCAGCGCGTCTCGATCCAGTGTTTCTGCGCCCGGGTCGTGAATGGGCAGAGCACCAGATAGCCGTCCGTCAGGCCATGTGCCTGGATGAGTCGCGCCGCCGCGGCCGTGGCCGCCGCGCCATGATGCAGTGCCATGGCGAAGTCATCGACCGCGAGACCCAGGGTCTCGGCGAGATAGCGATATTCCGAGCCGATGCGCTTGGTCTCGCCACCGCGTGGGATGGTCCGCGTCATCAGCCATTGACTGCCCTCGCGCGAGCCCAGACCGATGCGCGCGGGCGCGCCGGCCAGCCGGCTGAGCACACCGCTCTTGAGCAGACCCTGTAGATCGATGACCAGGTCGAAGCGACCTCGGCGCAGACGCGTACGCAGATCGCCGAGCTCGGCGAGCAGTGCACGCGGGCGGCGCGCCCGCCACAACTGCCGCCAGTGTCCGATCGGACACTCGATGACCTCGTCCAGATCCGGGTGCTGATCCAGTAGTCCACGATATTCGGGTTGCACCAGCCAGGCCAGATGGGCATCGGGATAGGCACGGCGCAGCACCGCGATCAGAGGCGAGGCGAACAGGATGTCACCGATCGCCGAGAGACGCGTCAGGAGGATGCGCGGTCGAACCGGTGGGATCTCGCGCGTCACCCGTGACGCCCGGCGATCCGCCTCCCAACGGCGCGGCAGGCGCATGGCGTCGAGATAGGCGTCGGTGCTCGCCTCGATCGCGTAGGGACGCGCGGCGGACTGCAACAGCGCCCGCGGCGGCGGCGCGTCCAAGATCCGCTCCATCGCCGCGCTCAACGCCAGGTCGTCGCCGACCGGCACCAAGGGCCCGACCGCGCCGTCGCGCAGGATCTCGCGCGGTCCGCTCGGACAATCGGTGGACACGACCGGGGTCCCGACCGCGAGCGCCTCGATGATGACGAAGCCCAGTCCTTCCCAGCGTGAGGTGAAGGCCAAGAGGTCGGCATGGGCCATATCGGCATAGGGGTCGGGCACGAAGCCGGGCAGCGCCAGCGCCTCGCTGACGCCAAGCTCGGTGGCCAGTGCATCCAGTGCCGCGCGCGCGCGCCCCTCGCCCAGGATCATCAGTCGGCAGGGGCGCCGGGCACGCAGACGCGCGAAGGCGCGCAGCAGTGTCGCGAAATCTTTGCGTCCACAGAGCTCGCCGACCGCCAGGATCAGCGGGACATCAGGCTGGGCAAACCAAGGATGATCCGGCCGGGGCAGCGGGTCGGTGAAAAGATGCTCCGCCACCACCGGCGAGGGCACCACGCGAATCAGATGGCGCGCCAAACCGGTGTAGGCGGCCATGTCATCGGCGACCCCCGCGCTGGTGACGATGACCTGATCGGCGAATGGATAGAGCCGCCCCATCGAGCGGCGCTGGATCCAGCGCTCCACCGCGCCGCGGGTCGCCAGATCGATCGAGATGGTGGTGCCAGAGCTGAAGATCAGGCGCGTCTGGACACCCGCGAGCCCACGCGCCAGCAACGCGGTGCGATTGACCCGATCCTTGTCCGAGAGCAGCACCAAGGGGCGCTCGCGGCGCAGATAGCGCACCAGCGCCGGCAGTGCGCCATAGGTATGACGCGACCCCAGATCGACCCGCCTCACCCCGGCCGGCACCTCAGTCAGATGCGGACCATGACCGCGCACCCGCAGCAGATCGACCGCGTAACCGCGTCGCGCCAGCGCCGGGATCAGATGCTTGGCGGCACGATCGACCCCACTGTGACCCGAGGTCGAGAAAAAACAGGCGATGCGAGGCCGTGTCTCCATCCTCGTCAGTGCGCGGCCGTGCTCGCGATCCAGTCCAATGGATCCTCATCGGGGGCGGGTTTGAGTCCTGGCTGCTCGACGAAGAGCCGATGCCAGATCGCGAACTGCATGAGTCCGTACAGCTCGCGACTGCCACCCCGGCCGGCCCGTCGTGCCTTGACCAGATCGGGGATGGCCGCCACCTCGAACCAGGCGCGGATGCCCGCGTTGCGCAGCAGCCGCTCACCGACACGGGTCGCCCGCTCGCCAGTCAACCAATCACCGACGGGCACGTGGAAGCCGCGCTTTGGTCGCCTGGCATGACCCGGCGGCAGATGCGGCTCGACCCAACGCTTGAGCAGCCATTTTCCCACCTGACCGCGGATCTTGAGTCCGTCGGGCAGCGCGAGACCGAATTCGACCAACCGATGGTCGAGAAAGGGAACCCGCCCCTCCAGCCCGAAGCCCATCAATAGACGATCGGTCTTGACCAGCAGATTGTCGGGCAGGGCGGTGACCAGATCGGTGTATTGCCGCCGCTGCAGATCAGACCAGACACTCGGGGTGGATCGCCAGGCCTGGACGAAGGGTGCGCGATCTGGCTCGCGCACACCGCGCAGCGCGGGCCCGAGCAGCCGACGCGACCAATGCCCAGACCAGTGTCCGCGCGTGCGAAACCCCCCACTGCCAGGACGCAGCACCGACTTGACCCAGCGCTCGGCCAGGGTCGGCCGATAACGCCGGTAGCCGGCGAAGACCTCATCGCCGCCCTCGCCCGAGAACACGACCTTCAGATCGGCGGCGGCACGCTCGGCCAGGATCGAGGTCGGCAGATTGGCATAATCACGCATCAGCTCGTCGGCTGACCAGACCGTATGCGGGAGACGCCCGAAGACGCGCGCCAAGTCGAGCTCGAGCGGCTGATGATCGAAACCGAAATGGGCCGCGATCCGCGCAGCCTCGGCCAACTCGTCGGCCATGCGCGTCCCGCGGTAGCCGACCGAGTAGCTCTTGATGCGGCCCGCGCCATGGGCGTGCAACAGTGCCGCCAGCACCGCCGAATCGACCCCGCCCGACAAGAAGAGTCCGAAGGGGACGTCGGCGCGCAGATGCTCGCGCATGGCGGTATCCAGCAGCCCATCGAGCTCGGCCAAGGCCGCGCGCTCACCGATCAGGCGCGGTTTGACCTCATGCGCCGACCAATAGGGATGCGAGACGATGCGCAGGTCAGAATCGATGATCAGGAGCGTGCCCGGAGGCACCCGACGGATGCCGCTGAAGATGGTCTCCTCGCCACCCGCGAACTGGTGTTGCAGGAAGCGGCGCAAGGCGGCTGGATCGATCCGCGGCTGCCGTGGAAGGATCGGCAGCAGCGCCTTGATCTCGGAGGCAAAGGCGACTCGATCGGCGAGACGGACATAGAAGAGCGGCTTGATCCCGAGACGATCGCGCCCGAGGATCAGACGACCGGCCACGGCATCATGCAGCGCGAAGGCGAACATGCCATGGAGCGCGCCGAAACCCTTCAGCCCATCGGCGGCGTAGGCGAGTAGTATGGTCTCGGAATCCGAGTCGGTCAGCGGCCGCTGACCCCGCTCGCGCAACCTGGCGTTGAGCTCCGGATAGTTGTAGATCTCGCCATTGGCCACCAGCGCGAGCCGACCGTCGGACGAGACCACGGGTTGATGTCCGTTGGACAGGCCGATGATCGAGAGCCGAGTCTGAACCAGGCCGACCGCATCACGGCAAAGGATGCCCTGGTCATCGGGTCCGCGATGCGCCAATGTGGCGGCCATCCGCGCCAGCGCATCAGGCTCGGGACAGGCTCCGCCCCGAAGCAACAGACCTGCGATGCCGCACATCAGACAGGTGGCTCGAACCAGGTCGCGAGGGCGCTTGGATGGTCAGCCGCGCCCACTCTCGTCGTCTTCCACCAAAGACCCTCGACCATCTCGCACGCCTCGACACTCACAAACGAAACACCCGGCCGAGGCCGGGTGTCAGGGGGTCGGCATCGACCCGACGCGGCGATCGGATCAGCCGCGACGACGGAAGCCGAGGATCAGACCGAGCGCGGCCAAGCCGACACCCATCAGACCGAACCCGATCGAACCCATCGCGGGGATGGGCGGCACGGGCGGTGGGTCATCCGGTGTCGGGGTTGGGGTTGGCGTCGGCGTCGGCGTCGGCGTCGGATAGATGCAGTCGAAGTCGGCCGTGCTCTCGGCGAAGAAGGCAGGCACGGTGACACCATTGTACTGAGTGCATGAGACCCTTGCCGTATTCGGCTCACCACCTTCCGAGGTCGAGCAGAGCGGCGTCTGGAAGCCCTGAGAAACGACGATCTGCTGAGATGGATCGAGCACCTGCGCTGAGATGAAGCTCGTTGGATCACCGAATGCCGCATTGGACTCGGTCAGGGTGCAGGATCCGATCGTCCGGGTGTTGGGATTGGTCACCAGGTAGCGTAGACGCATCGGCTGAGCTGCCGGGGCAGTACAGTCCTTCACCCAACTCGCCCCGCCATCGCAGGAGACCTGCTTGATGATCTCGACGACCGGATCGGCGTTCAACCGCACCTCGCGCGTGCCGGACGCATTGGCGTAGGTGGGGTTGGATCCTTGCGTCAGGACGGCGAACTCGGGTTCCACTCCAGAGCCAGGGCCGATGGTATCGCCGCGCTGCCAGATGACCTCGGAACCCGCGCTCAGTGCGCGCACACTGATCGAGCCGACTGGAATGGTCGAGCCGAACGGCAGGCTGACCGACGATGCGTAGGTGAAGGTCACGGTATTGTTGCCATCGAAGCTACAGCTCGCCCCCGCAACCATTGGGTCGCAGCTCAAGAACTCGAGCCGCCCCGGGGCGGGATTGACGCACATCGCATCCTGACAGGCGACCTTCATGGCGATCGACGCACCTGGACGAATGATGGCTGAAATGCCGGGTGGGAGTGGATTGGGTGGTCCATCCTCGCGGCTCGTGTTGGTCAGGGCCACGCCGATGTCAAAGACATCCCCAACCTCGGCCGAGCTGGGACCGAGCAGGTTGATGGCCACGCCAGCCGAGTCGGCTGGCTGATCCACTCCGAACGCCAATCCGGGCAGTAACGAGGCGCTCAAGAGCACCCCGCCGATCGTGGACGCGTATGAACGCGTAGACAAGGGTTCGCGAGGCATGGTTGTTAGTCTCCCTACATGGAATCGAGTGGTCTGATCGCCGCTGCGCGCGCGGTCGTTCCGTTATCCTGCATCACCAGGCACGCATAGGAGTCGAATGCGGCTCCGCGCGGCCCACCACGGGTCATTCAGGCATCCCCACTGCAGACGTCCTCAGAGGCTGATCGGCAGGATCATGCCAGGCCGTCTCTCGCGTGTGAGTGACTGACTCCCGGTCGACTTGAAACAACAAAGCGCATGTCCGAACGAACAGGATCAGGATCGTGACGGCCCAAATCACATTGACTGATGATACTCGAATGTCAGTCCCCGCTCCACTGGCTAAACCTGACAGATGATGGCGGAAGTCAAAGATGCCGCGCACCCATCGACCAGCGCTGGTTGATGCCACGCTCAACGGACCCTGATAAATGTTAATCCAAAAATAGCAGATGGAATAGAAGCCGACAACCAGGTTACTCTAGTTTACAGCCATGCGCACGACCCTCATCTTCTTTCTCTATCTCTTGGCCTGCCTGATCCTGGCGGCGCTCCTGACCTATCCAGTCCTGGCAAGCGGCTGGATCGATCAGCCACCGCACCGGGTGATGAGCCGGCTCGCCCAACTCTTCATCCTGCTCGGTCTGTGGCCATTGCTGAGATCACTGCGGCTGGCCGAGCGGACCGCGCTGGGTTACGGCATCCCCTGGCCCGCGTGGCGCCGCGCGGTCGCCCTTGGTTGGCTGCAGGGCGTGCTGATCCTCCTGGTGCTGGCGGCCGCCTTGATCGCACTGGAGATCCGCGTCCCGGATGCCGACCTCGAGCTCTGGCCCTTCCTCGCCAAGAAGGCGTTGCAGGCACTGATCGGCGGTCTCTTGATCGGGGTGTTGGAGGAGACCTTCTTCCGCGGCGCGCTCTATACCGCCATTCGTCGGCATGACGGGGTCCGTGCGGCGGTGATCTGGAGCGCGCTCCTCTATGCCCTGGTCCATTTCATGAAGCCCGGCGCATTGCCCGCCGGAGTGGTCTTCGACTGGGCGGGCGCGGGCGAGATGTTCTTGCGCGTCTTCGGCGATACCTTCCAATGGCGCCATCTGGATTCGTTCGTCGCGCTCGTGATGGTGGGGATCTTCCTGGCCCTGGTGCGCGAGCGCACTGGACACATCGGCTGGGGCATCGGATTGCATGCCGGCTGGGTCTTCGTGATCCAGGTCACCCGGCGCGCGACCGATGACAACCCGCAGGCCACACTCGCCTTCCTGGTCGGGGACTATGATGGCGTCATCGGCTGGCTGGCGGCAATCTGGATCGGTCTATTGATCGTGCTGATGCTCTTCGCTGCGCGCGTGCGCCAGCGCGTGCGGCGACCCACTGACATCGCGGACTGACCCACATCCGCTCCAGAACGGTATAGAATCCGCGCCAACCCCATCCTCAGCGGATCCGCGGATGCCATCACCCAACGTCACCGAAAAACCCTGGGCGGGGCGCTTCAACGCCCCGACCGACGCCTTCGTCGAGGCCTTCACCGCCTCGGTCGACTTCGACCGGAGACTCTATCGCTACGACATCCAGGGCTCGATCGCCCACGCGACCATGCTCGCCCGTCAGGGGATCTTGAGCGAGGCCGAGCGTGACGCCATCGTCGCCGGTCTGGAGCAGGTCCGCGCGCGCATCGACTCCGGTGTCTTCGAGTGGTCGATCCCACTGGAAGACGTCCACATGAACGTGGAATCGGCCCTGACCGAGCTGATCGGCGATGCCGGCAAGAAGCTCCATACCGGGCGCTCGCGCAATGATCAGGTCGCGACCGACGTGCGACTCTGGCTGCGCGATGAGATCGGGCTCATCCGCGCGGCGATCCGCCGACTCCAAGAGGCCTTGCTGGGGCTTGCCGAGCGCGAGGCCGCGACCATCATGCCTGGCTTCACCCACCTGCAGGTCGCCCAGCCCATCACCTTCGGCCATCACATGATGGCCTGGTTCGAGATGCTCGAGCGCGACCGCGAGCGCCTGGCCGATTGTCGGCGCCGCCTCAACGTCATGCCCTTGGGAGCCGCGGCCCTGGCCGGCACCACCTATCCGATCGATCGTCATTACACCGCCGCGCTGCTCGGCTTCGACCGCCCGGCCGAGAATTCGCTCGACGCGGTCTCGGATCGCGACTTCGCCATCGAGCTGAGCGCCGCCGCGGCCATCCTCATGATGCACCTGTCGCGCTTCTCCGAGGAGCTGATCCTCTGGTCATCGGCTCAGTTCGGCTTCATCGAGCTCTCCGACAGCTTTTGCACCGGCTCATCGATCATGCCCCAGAAGAAGAACCCGGACGTGCCCGAGCTGGTGCGCGGCAAGAGCGGGCGCATCTTCGGCCATCTGATGGGCCTGCTCACCCTGATGAAAGGCCAGCCGCTGGCCTACAACAAGGACAATCAGGAGGACAAGGAGCCACTCTTCGACATCGTCGACAACCTCAAGGGCTCACTCAAGGTCTATGCCGAGATGATGGGCGCCCTGACCTGCCGGGGCGAGCGCATGCGCGCGGCCGCGGCGCAAGGCTTCAGCACCGCCACCGACCTGGCGGACTATCTGGTGCGCAAGGGGATCCCCTTCCGTGACGCCCATGAGATCGTCGGCAAGGCGGTCGCGCTCGGGGTGCGCGAGGGCCGCGACCTGGCCGAGCTCTCGCTGGAGCAGCTCCGCGGCTTCTCGGCGGCGATCGAGTCGGATGTCTTCGCGGTCCTGACCCTGGAGGGCTCGGTCGCGGCGCGCGATCATCTCGGCGGCACCGCGCCGGCGCAGGTCCGCGCGGCCATCGCGCGGGCGCGCGAGCGCCTGGCGCAGGCCGACTAGCCAGGCCGCCCAAGCGTGACACCAGTGACCTTTCCAGACCTCTCCCGCGCCCACATCCTGGTGGCGGGCGACCTCATGCTCGACCGTTATTGGAGCGGCTCGACCCAGCGCATCTCGCCCGAGGCGCCGGTCCCGGTGGTCCATGTGGAGACGATCGAGGAACGCCCTGGCGGGGCCGCCAATGTCGCATCCAACCTGGCGGCGCTCGGCTGCCAGGTGACGCTCATCGGGGTCACCGGGGATGACGAGGCGGCCGACCGGCTCACCGCCGGGCTGTTGGAGCGGGGGATCGAGCCCCATCTGCAGCGCCGCCAGGACGTGCCCACCATCACCAAGCTGCGTGTCCTCAGTCATCATCAGCAGCTGCTCCGGCTGGACTTCGAGGCGCCCTTGACCCCGCTGGAGCAGGATCCACTGCCCGCGCTGGTGACCCAAGGGCTCGCACGGGCCGATCTGCTGGTCCTCTCCGACTATGCCAAGGGCACGCTCGTGGACCCCGCGGGGCTGATCGCGACGGCGCGACGGCTCGGCAAACCGGTGCTCGTGGATCCCAAGGGACGCGATTTCACGCACTACCAAGGCGCGACCCTGCTCACACCCAATCGCGCCGAGCTGGAGACGATCGTTGGCCCCTGCCCCGACGAGATGACACTGATGCAGCGCGCCGAGCAGCTGCGCGCCAGACTCGAGCTCACCGCCTTGCTGGTGACACTGGGCGAGCGCGGCATGCTGCTGCTGCGCCCTGGGAGCGAGGCACTGCATCTGCCGACACGCGCGCGCGAGGTGTTCGACGTGACCGGCGCCGGGGACACCGTGATCGCGACCTTGGCCGCCGCGCTCGGCGCTGGCGTCGCGCTCGCTGAGGCCTGCGCGCTGGCCAACTGCGCGGCCGGTCTCGCGGTCGGCAAGCTCGGTACCGCGACAGTGAGCGCACGCGAGCTTCGGCACGCCTATCAGAGCGGCGAGTGGCATACCCTGCTCGATCAAACGGCCTTGGTCGAGGCGGTCGCCGCCGCGCGTGCCGCGGGCGAGCGGATCGTGATGACCAATGGCTGTTTCGACATCCTGCACGCGGGCCATGTGGCCTATCTCCAGCAGGCCAGGCAGTTGGGCGATCGACTCATCGTCGCGGTCAACGACGATGCCTCGGTGCGCCGCCTCAAGGGTCCACTGCGACCGATCAACCGCGTCGAGCAGCGCATGGCGGTCCTCGCTGGGCTGGCCTCGGTGGACTGGGTATGTGCATTCACCGAGGACACGCCACGCGATTTGATCTGTCGGATCAAACCGGACATCCTGGTCAAGGGCGGTGATTATCGGCCCGAGCAGATCGCCGGGGCCGACTGCGTGCGCGCCAACGGCGGTGAGGTGCGCGTCATCGAGCTGCTGCCGGGGCACTCCACCAGCGCCATCGTCGGCGCGATCCGGGAACGCGGATGAGTCGGCGGTGGTATAGCCTGTTGCTGCGTCTGCTGCTGCCCTGGGCGCTGATCCGTCTCTATTGGCGCGGGATCAAGTCGCCCGCCTACCGACGACGGGTGAGCGAGCGCCTCGCGCTGGGCACACCCCCCCCGCCCTGCCAGGTCTGGATCCATGCGGTCTCGGTTGGCGAGGTGCAGGCCGCCGCGCCGTTGATCCGGCATCTGCTCGCCCGCGTCCCACCGGTGTCGGTGCTGGTGACGACGACCACCCCGACCGGCGCGCAGCGATTGAGCGAGCGCTTCGGCGAGAGCGTGCCACACAGATACACCCCCTATGACCTGCCCGGCGTGGTCGCGCGCGTTCTCGATCACTCCAGACCCGCGGTGGTCATCATCCTGGAGACCGAGATCTGGCCCAATCTGCTGGCGGCCTGCGCGGCGCGCGCGATCCCGGTCATCCTGGCCAACGCGCGTCTGTCCGAGCGCTCGGCGCGCGGCTATCGACGGGTCGCGCGCCTGACCCGCGAGGCATTGGGTCATCTCGATCTGATCGCCGCCCAATCGCACGCCGACGCCGAACGCTTCGTCGCGCTGGGGGCCGATCCGCGACGCGTCCGGGTGACCGGGAGCATCAAGTTCGACCTCCGGCAACCGGCGAGCCTGCTCGATCAAGCCGAGGCGATGCGTCGTTTCTGGGGGGTCCAGCGGCCGGTGTGGGTCGCGGCGAGCACCCACGACGGTGAGGAAGAGATCCTACTGGAGGTGCAGCGACGACTGCGAGCCGAGCTTCCCGAGGCGCTGCTGGTCCTGGTGCCACGTCATCCGGAGCGTTTCGAGCGGGTCGCCGAGCTGGTCGTCAGACAGGGTCTGACGCTTGCCCGACGCAGCCGCCCCGGCCCGCTCGATCCAACGACCGCGGTCTTTCTAGGTGACACCATGGGTGAGCTGCCGGTCTTTCTCGCCGCTGGCGATGCCGCGTTCATCGGCGGCAGTCTCGTCCCGACCGGCGGGCACAATCTACTGGAGGCCGCAGCCGTCGGTGTCCCGATCGCCATTGGCAAACATCATTTCAACTTCGCCGCCATCACCGAGCTGCTGTGTCGCGAGGGTGGCGCCGTGACGGTCGCCGATGGCGCGGCCTTGACCCGAGTCCTGCACGAGTGGCTGACCGACTCCACCGAACGCGCCCGCATCGGTGAGCGCGGGCGGCGAGTGGTGGAGTCGAACCGCGGCGCACTCGACCGGCTGATCGCCCTGGTGGAGGAGCGCCTGGGCACGGCGGCCTGAGCGATCAGGCCCAATGCCACGCGGGATGGCCGCTCACAGCGCCTTGAACAGCGCCAAGACCTCACGAAACTGAGCATCGGTCGAATCGCCGAGCCACTCGAAGCCGACCGATTCGGTGCAGACCACATGGATCCCACAATGACGCATGCGCTTGAGTGTGCTGAGCTTTTGCTCGGTGCGACGCGAGATGATGGCATCGTCGGGGACGAAGACCTGATAGCCCCAGCGCTGCAGCCCCGAGACAGTCTGGGCGATGCAGATATGGGCCTCTATGCCGACCACGACCAGCTGACGCCGATCCGGATGGGCGGAGATACTGCGCTCGAAACCAGGCGCCGTGCAGCAGGAGAAGGCGGTCTTCTCGGTGATATCGGCGCCTTCGGGCATGGTCGCGCGCACCGGCTCGATGATTCCCCCGAGCCCCCTGGAATTGTGCTGGGTCGCGATCACCGGGATGCCCAGGAGCTTGGCGGCGGAGATCAGTCGGTTCATGTTGCCGACGACCAGATCCAGCTCGTCCGGAGGCATGGCGGCGGCCAGCCGCTCCTGCGCATCGATGACGAGCAGCTGGGAGTAGGCACGCTGACAGAGCGGCATGGGGGCTTGATGGGTGCTCATTGAGGTCGTCCTCGGACAGCGGGGAGCGTGGATTTGGTCAGAGCTCGAACTCCTCGGGCTCGACGACATTGACCAAGGTCGGGACACAGGTCTCGAAGAGACGCTCGCGACGCATGCCGCGATCCCCGACCCGGGTGATCAACAAGGCCTCCATGACGGGCGCGACCCCGAGGATGCAGAAGAGTCGTCCAGCGGGTGCGAGCTGGGCCTCGAGCATCGGGAGTGCCGCGGCGCTCGGCATCGAGCCGGTGACGGCGATCGCCGCGAAGGGCCCACCATCGACCGGCCCGGCGAGCGCATCGGCCACGCGCACATCGATCCCGTCGAACCCCTGCTCGAGTAGTCGCGAACGGGCCATGGTGGCCAGGTCGGGATCGATCTCCAGACTGGTGACCTGCCCCCCCATGCGCGCGAGACAGGCCGTCACGTAGCCCGTGCCGGTGCCGATCTCCAACACCCGCTCACCGGGCATGACCGCCAGCGCTTGCAACATGCGACCGACGATCTTGGGCGTGAGCATCGACGTGCCCTGGCCGATCGGGATCTCGATGTCGGCATAGGCCAGACCCTGGTAGGCATCCGGCACGAAGCACTCGCGCCGCACCTCCGACATGGCCTCGAGCGTCCGATCATCCAGGACGTCCCAGGGGCGGATCTGCTGTTGAATCATGTTGAAGCGGGCACGCTCGGCCGTGGTATCCATCGACGACTGGCTCCTCATTCTTTTGATCCGGCAAACGTTCGACAGTCATTTCACTCATCGATGTGAACGGCAAGACTACTGAGTTTGTGGGCATGGAGCAACCGAAAATCAGTCCTGTCCCATCGCTCGCGACAGCGATCGCGCATCGCTCGAACGCAGCGCTAGGGTTATGCTATGGCTCCAGCGCGCGGGCGAGAGCGCCCGCCGATCAAGGCATCCGCTTATGCAATCGAGCCAATTCGGGCGGGTCCGCGTCGCCGTCGCGGGCGCCAGCGGCTTCATCGGCACCGCACTCTGTCAGGCATTGGCCGAGGACCTCGATGTCTTGGCGTTGACCCGCTCCCCGGCGCGCGCGCGCGCGCCCGCCCTCGACCCGCGGATCCGCTGGCGTCATTGCGATCTGTTCTCGATCCAGGATCTGACCGCCGCGCTGAGCGGTTGTGAGCAGGCCGTCTATCTCGTGCACTCGCTGGCCCCTTCCTCGCGCTTGACCCAGGCTAGCGCGCGCGATCTGGATCTGATCCTGGCCGACAACTTCGCGCGGGCCGCGGCCGCCAATGGGATTCGCCAGATCGTCTGCGTCGGCAGCCTCCTGCCGACTGACTTTCGCATCGCCCCACTTCTGTGGAGCCGTCGCGAGGTCGAGCTGGTGCTCGCCGCGCGGGGCATCCCGCTCGCCGCCCTCCGGGCTGGTCTGGTGGTCGGACCCGGTGGCTCGGCGACCCGCCTACTGGTCGAGCTGGTGCGGCGTCTGCCACTGCTGTGGCTCCCGGCGTCGGCACGCGCGCGCGCCTGGCCGCTCGCACTCGCGGACCTGGTGCGCGCGATCCGGCTCTGTCTGGCGCATCCCGAGCAGTATCGCGGCGTTTTCGACCTCGGCGGCCCGGATGCGCTCAGCTATGAGGCGATGCTGCGCGAGACCGCCGCGGTGCTGGGCGTGCGCCGCTGGATCAGCGCCCGGGGCTGGCTGCCACTCAGCGTGGCCACGGCCCTCGCCCAGCGGCTCGGCGGCGCCCCCGCCACACTCATCGGCCCAGCGCTGGAAAGTCTCGGACAAGACATCCAACCGCGGGACAATCCATTGCAGCAGGCGATCGCCGAGACCGCCATGAGCTTTCGCGAGGCATTGCGCGCGGCGCTCGACCCGGCCAACGGCCAGCCGCGCCCCAACCCGCGCCAACCGCTCCAAGGGCTGGACCGCGAGACGATGCAGCAGGCCAAGCGGGTGCGCTCGGTCCAGCGCATCATCTTGCCGCCGGGCGAGGATGCGGCGTGGGTGGCCGGTCATTATTTCCGTTGGCTCGGCTCCTGCTGTTGGCCGTTGGTGCGCACTACGGGCGAGGCGACCGACGGCTGGACCGTCTCGCTCGTCCTGCCGCGTCTGCGACTCCTGAGACTGCAGCGGCATGCCGAGTCGAGTGATGCACAACGTCAAGTCTACCGGATCACCGGAGGGCTGCTGAGTCGCCCCGACGGCCTGGGTACGGCTCGCTTCGAGTTCCAGACCCTGTTGGAGAACCGCTACACCATGGCCGCGATCCATGATTACGCGCCCGCCCTGCCCTGGCCCCTGTATCGCTGGACCCAGGCCGTGGCACATCTGCTGGTCATGCGTCTGTATCAGCGCCAACTCGCTCGACTCTCGCGCTGAGCCGCGTACGCCCGGCCCAGTCACACCCATGCGGCGCGCTCGCCTCAGGAGGATTCAATGTCCAAACGCTACCCATTGATCTTGGTCGATGGCTCAGGCTATCTCTTTCGCGCCTATCATGCACTGCCCAAGCTGACCAATTCCAAGGGTGAGGCCACGGGTGCACTGATCGGGGTGATCAGCATGTTGCGCAAGCTCATCGAGACCTATGCGCCGGACTATATCGGTATCGTCTTCGACGCCCCCGGCAAGACCTTTCGCGAGGCGCTCGATCCGAATTACAAGGCCAATCGTCCGCCCATGCCGGATGATCTGCGCGCCCAGATCGCGCCGCTGCAAGCGGTGATCCGGGCCATGGGGCTACCGCTGCTGAGCGTGCCCGGGGTGGAGGCGGACGACGTCATCGGCACGCTCGCCACCCGCGCCGCCGCGCGCGCGATCCCGACCCTGATCTCGACCGGCGACAAGGACCTGGCGCAGCTGGTGAGCGAGCACATCACACTGATTAACACCATGACCGACACCCTACTCGATCCGGACGGCGTGCGTGAGAAGTTCGGGGTTGCACCCGAGCGGATCGTCGATTATCTCAGCCTGATTGGCGACAGCGTCGACAATGTCCCTGGGGTACCAAAATGCGGACCGAAGACCGCCGTCAAATGGATCGCCGAGCATGGCGATCTGGACGGTGTGATGGCCAACGCCGAGCAGATCACTGGAAAGATCGGCGAGAGCCTGCGCGCCACGCTCGATCAGCTGCCATTGTCTCGCGCCCTGACGACGATCAAGCGCGACGTGGCGCTCGATCTCGAGCCGACCGACCTGCGTCCCGGTCCAGCCGACCAGGCGGCGCTGCGCAACTGGTACGAGCGATTGGAGTCGCGGCGCCTGCTGGCGACCCTGGACGGGCCGAGCTCGGATGACACGAGCGTCGACGGCTCAGCGGTCAAGCCCGAAACCGACCGCGAGTATGAGATCCTGCTCACCGAGGACGCCCTCGAGGAATGGCTGAGCAGGCTCGCGAGCGCCACGCTCTTCGCCTTCGACACCGAGACCACCGGTCTGGATTACATGCGCGCCGAGCTGGTGGGCGTGTCGTTCGCGACCACCCCTGGCCGCGCCGCCTATGTCCCGGTCGCTCATTGCTATCCGGGCGCCCCGCGTCAACTCGATCGCGATCTGGTGCTGACCCGGCTCAAGCCATTGCTGGAGGATCCGGCGCGCGCCAAGGTCGGACAGAACCTCAAATATGACATGAGCATCCTGGCGCGCCATGGCATCGAGCTGCGCGGAATCGCCCACGACACCATGCTCGAGAGCTATGTGCTCGACAGCACCGCGACCCGCCACGACATGGACTCGCTGGCCAAGAAATATCTGAATCAGGAGACCGTTCACTTCGAGGACATCGCCGGCAAGGGCGCCAAGCAGCTGACCTTCGATCAGATCCCACTCGAGCAAGCCGGGCACTATGCCGCCGAGGATGCCGAGGTGACCTTGCGGCTGCACCAGACACTCTGGCCGCGCTTGACGGCGCTCCCCAGCATGGCGCGGGTCTATCGCGAGATCGAGATGCCCCTGGTGCCCATCCTCTCGCGCATGGAGCGTCACGGGGTGATGATCGACCCCGGCCTCCTGGCCGAGCAGAGCCGCGAGCTTGCCAAACGCATCCAGGGGCTCACCGAGCAGGCCTACAGTCTGGCCGGCCATCCATTCAACATGGGCTCGCCGAAGCAGATCGGCGACATCCTGTTCGAGGAGCTCGGCCTGCCAGTGGTCAGCCGCACCCCGACCGGCGCGCCCTCGACCGCCGAATCGGTCCTCGAGCAGCTCGCCGCCGAGGGCCACGCGCTGCCCACCCTGATCCTCGAGCACCGGGGTCTTGCGAAGCTCAAATCAACCTACACCGACAAGCTGCCACAGATGATCGACCCGACCACCGGCCGGGTCCACACCTCCTATCACCAGGCGGTCGCCGCCACGGGCAGACTCTCATCCAGCGATCCGAATCTGCAGAACATCCCGATCCGCACCGAGGAAGGGCGGCGCATTCGCCGCGCCTTCGTGGCCGCCCCCGGTCAGCGTCTGCTGGCAGCCGACTATTCGCAGATCGAGCTGCGCATCATGGCGCATCTCTCGGGCGATGCCCGCCTGCTCGCCGCCTTCGCGAGTGGACTCGACATCCACCGCGCGACCGCCGCCGAGATCCTGGACCTGGAGCCCGCGGCGGTCACCCCGGAGCAGCGGCGCTCGGCCAAGGCGATCAATTTCGGACTCATCTATGGCATGTCGGCCTTCGGGCTCGCCCGCCAGCTCGGGATCGAGCGGGGCGCGGCGCAGGACTATGTCGATCGCTACTTCCAACGCTACCCTGGGGTCAAGGATCTGATGGAGCGCACGCGGGTGCGCGCGCGCGAGACGCGCTATGTCGAGACCTTGTTCGGTCGACGTCTCTATCTCACCGAGATCGGACACAGCAATCAGAGTCGCCGCGCCGCGGCCGAGCGCGCCGCCATCAACGCGCCCATGCAGGGCACCGCGGCCGACATCATCAAGCGCGCCATGATCGCCACGGACGACTGGATCCAGCGTGAGCGCCCACCCGTGCGGATGATCATGCAGGTGCACGATGAGCTGGTCTTCGAGGTCGCGGAGACGGCGCTCGAGATGGCCGCCGCGCGGATCCGCACGGCGATGGAGTCCGCCGCCGAGCTTGCCGTCCCGCTGGTCGTGGACATCGGCATCGGAGATAACTGGGACGAGGCGCATTGAGCGCTCGGCCATGCGCTGGGAACTTAATCGCATGCCCCACGTCTCATTGGATGACCGCAACTGGGGGTCGCTCTCCCCCCCTGACGGCGACCCCCTACCCGGTACCCCAACGCCGGGTGAGCCATTACCCCGGATGCACCGCGCGATGGTCTCCGGGGTTTTCTTTTGTCACGCGAGCGATGCTCGGCCAGCATGCCCCCCACCGTACCCTTGTGGCATCGACCTCGATCAAGAGGCATCGAGCATTTGGCCAGCGCGCTCTGGGTGTCGTCCCAGCCTCATCCTGAACCTGGGACAGCGGGAGTGGAGTGGAAGGGGGCGCCTGGAACCCGCCTCAGTCCCAGCGAAAGAGGACCCACTGAGGGATCGAGATGTTCCGCGGCGAGTGTTCCTGCATGTCGAGCACCCCATCACCGTCGGTGTCGAGCAGAAAATAGGGCGGCCCGATCTGCGGCTGCACCCTGACCATGTAGAGCCGGCCGCGGGCCCGGTATTCGTAGACCACCTGGTCGCCCTCCTCGACGATCGTGATCTCGGGCTCCACCGCCTCACCCGTGATCGGCGACGGGATCACCTCCGGCGCCTCCAGGAAACCGGGGGGGGCCGCGGCAGCCGGCTCATCCTGCGCATGCAACACCCCAACGGCGAGGCCGCAGCCCACGCCGAGCAACAGCGAGATCACCAGAGCGTTCGTTCTCATCACTTCGCCACCCGAGTTTCCGTCGATCGAATCGCTGTCATGGTATCTTGAATCGTCCTCGGTTTTAAGCAGGAAACCCGCAACCGACCAAGATGACCGGACTCAATCCCCGCCAACTCGAGGCCGTGCACTACAAGGCTGGGCCGCTCCTGGTGCTGGCCGGCGCCGGCTCCGGCAAAACGCGCGTGATCACCCGCAAGATCGCCCATCTGATCGATCAGTGCGGCATCCCCGCGCGCGCCATCTGTGCCATCACCTTCACCAACAAGGCCGCGCGCGAGATGCGCGAGCGGGTCAGCCGCCAGATCAAGGGGATCGAGACCCGAGGTCTCACCATCGCCACCTTCCATCGGCTGGGGCTCGAGATCCTGCGCCGCGATCCGCAGCGTCTCGGCCTGGCCCCGCGCTTTTCGCTGCTCGACGCTCAGGACGCCGAGGCACTGATCAAGGAGCATCTGAGCCACATCAAGGGCGGCGACGCCTTCAGTCCCGCGGCGGTGCAACAACGCATCGGCCGCTGGAAGAACGATCACATCGACCCGGTCGAGGCCCAAGGGCGCGCGGAGGATGCGTTTGAGGTTCGTCTCGCCCGACTCTATGCCGACTACGAGCGCAGCCTGCGCGCCTACAACGCGGTCGACTTCGATGATCTCATCCTGGGGCCGGTGCGGCTCTTGCGCGAGCATCCGGACCTGCGCGAATTCTGGCAAGGTCGCATCCGTTATCTGCTGGTCGATGAATACCAGGATACCAATGGGGCGCAATACGAGTTGGTCCGACTGCTCGCCGGGGTGCGTGCCGCCTTCACTGTGGTCGGCGACGACGATCAAAGCATCTATGCCTGGCGCGGCGCGCGCCCCGAGAACCTGGCCCGGCTCAAGCTGGACTATCCACACCTGAAGGTCATCATGCTGGAGCAGAACTACCGCTCTAGCGCGCGCATCCTCGGGCTCGCCAATGCGCTGATCGCCAACAACCCGCATGTCTTCGAAAAGCGTCTCTGGAGCGAACACGGCGCTGGCGAGCCGCCACGCGTGCTGCGCTGCCATGACGAGACCCACGAGGCCGAGCGGGTCGCCGCCGAGATCCTGCATCTGAAGTTCGCCGAGGGCGCCGGCTTCGGCGAGATCGCCGTCCTCTATCGCGGTAACCACCAGGCGCGGCTGTTCGAGAAGGCATTGCGCGAGCAGAACATCCCCTATGTCTTGAGCGGCGGCACCTCATTCTTTGCCCGTGCCGAGATCAAGGATCTCATGGCCTATCTGCGCCTGCTCGCCAATCCGCAAGACGACGCGGCCTTCCTGCGCATCGTCAACACACCAAGGCGCGAGATCGGACCCACCACGCTGGAGCGGCTTGCCCACTATGCGCGCGCGCGCGGCATCCACCTGCTCGCGGCCTGCGTCGAGCTTGGGCTCGCCGAGCATCTCAGCGAGCGTCAATGCGAGCGGCTGCGCGCCTTCAACGCGCTGATCAGCGCACATGCCGAGCGCGCCGAGCGGGCGCCGGTCGCGACCATGCGGGCGCTCATCGAGACCATCGAATACACTGCTTGGCTGCGAGAGAACGCATCCAGCCAGGCGGTTGCCGATCGGCGCAATGCCAATGTCACCGATCTGCTCGACTGGTTGGGGGCACTGCACAAGGGTGAGGCACGGGAGAAGACGCTCGCCGAGATGGCGACCCATCTGGCGCTCATGGATGTCCTGGAGCGCTTGGATCAGGACGAGGGCGAGGACCGCGTCAGCCTGATGACCCTGCATGCCGCCAAGGGGCTGGAGTTTCCTCATGTCTTCCTGGTCGGCATGGAGGAGGAGCTGTTGCCGCACCGCACCAGCATCGAGGAGGACAGCATCGAGGAGGAGCGCCGGCTCGCCTATGTCGGGATCACCCGCGCGCGACGCTCGCTCACCTTCACACTCTCCAATCGCCGCAAACGCTATGGTGAATGGGTCAAGAGCGAGCCCAGCCGCTTCCTCGCCGAGCTGCCGAGCGATCAGCTCGCCTGGGACAGCGCGCGCGACATGACGCCCGAGACCCGCAAGGCCCGTGGGCTCGGCCATCTGCATGTACTCAAGGGACTGCTCGATCTCGGATGAGTGCCCGCCCCTGGGATCGCCCTCGTGCAGTCGGGACCTCCAACACCGCGGACAGCTGGCATGTCACCGCTCGACCGATCGGCAGCCGGGATCGTCGGCAATCGGCGGACGCCACTGCCGCAGCCGGACCTAGACGCATGAACCGGATCAGAGTATCCTCTCGAATTCGCGTCGGAGAGGCCTGTCATAGGCTTCTCGCGGCTCGCATCCTCGCACGGCATCGATCAAGGTCGCGACTGAGGGATCGGGCATGAAACCCAATCCCCCGAGATCAAGACCAGCCTGGATCGGTGCAGGATCGACGGCGCGGCGGTCGACCGCCGATGTCGCGCAGTCCTCCACATCACGCATGTCATTGCGCCCGTAGCTCAGTTGGATAGAGTACAGCCCTCCGAAGGCTGGGGTCACAGGTTCAAGTCCTGTCGGGCGCGCCAACTCCATCGTCCATCTCCACTCAAGTCGCGGTCATGCGCTGCGATAGGATCTC
>RZZN01000249.1 GCA_009929855.1 Gammaproteobacteria bacterium | reverse complement strand
CCGCCGATGCCGTAAAGACGGTGGCTTGACAGGTAAGCAACCGCAATTCCGGGATTTGATGGGGCAGTTAGGGGTTAAGTATTGCGTGGTTTATTCAGTTAGGGAAGCATTGGAAAGTGTAAAATGAGGAGGCTCTCAGGTTAGCCTTGTCTAATAATAGGGCAGCGTTGGAGTAATAACGAGTAGGGATATAACCTGGGATGATTTTATAAAATGAAACTATACAACGGCGATTGTTTGGAAGTTTTGAAAAAGATGGAAGATAACAGCGTTGACAGCGTTGTTACAGACCCACCTTACGGTATTTCATTTATGGGTAAGAAGTGGGATTATGATGTGCCAAAGGTTGAGGTGTGGAGTGAGGTGTTACGGGTATTGAAGCCTGGCGGTCATGCGTTGGTTGCCTGCGGAACTAGAACGCAACATAGAATGGCGGTTAATTTAGAGGATGCTGGGTTTGAGATACGGGATATTGTGGCTTGGGTATATGGCTCAGGTTTCCCTAAAAGTTTGAATATAGGTAAGGCAATTGATAAGATACAGGGTAATGAGAGAGTTGAAATCGGTAGAACTGAAAGAGGTAATGCTCCAAGTATGTTAGGAAAATCAGACCCTAATTCACCAAACTATGATGGGACAACTTTTGGAGTAGGAACGACCATTCACACCAAAGGCTCCTCACCCTACGAAGGCTGGGGCACGGCTCTCAAACCTGCTATGGAACTATGGACTCTATGTAGAAAACCACTATCCGAAAAGACAGTAGCCGAGAATGTCTTGAAGTATGGAACAGGTGGGATAAATATTGATGGGTGTAGGGTTGGTCATAATGAACCTGTCAAACAAGCAAACAGAAGTGGTAGAAAAGATGCACAAGTTATGTCAGACGATAGTTGCGGATTTGATAACACAAAAAATACAATGGCTAGTGCAGACCCTCTCGGTCGTTTCCCAGCAAACCTAATACACGATGGAAGTGACGAGGTGGTGGGGTTGTTTCCTGAGAAAGTGGAGGGCAAAGATAACTTTAAACATTCTGCTACTTCTATTTTTGGCAGTAAAAGCAAAGACAATACATACAATGGAAACAGTAAATCTTCTTGGGGTTCTGCATCCCGCTTCTTTAAAGTATGTCAATTAACAACGGAGGATTTATGCCTAGACCAAAGCCAAATAAGTTTTGTCCAGTATGTGGAGAGCAAATTAACAGGTCACGAAAAACTTACTGTTCCAGAATCTGTGGCAATATTGGTAGCCCAAGAGGATTCGCCATACCAAGAGGAATTACAAGTTATTCAGGACTTTATTGGAAGTTACAAAAGATGTACCCAACACCAGAACAATGTAGATGTGGAGAAATGGGAAAACACCGACATCATCCCGATTATACTAAACCTTTTGAAATTGTCTGGTTATGTGCTAAATGCCATAGACAAGAACATCAACTTGGAAAACCACAAAGCGAGTGGAAACAACGAACCAAGCAGATTACTATATTGTGCTAAAGCAAGTAAGGCAGAGAGGAATACGGGGTTAGATGGGTTTACTAACGGGCATCCAACAATTAAGCCAGTAAAACTAATGCAATATCTATGCCGACTAATAACACCGAAAGATGGGATAGTCCTAGACCCATTTATGGGTTCTGGTTCAACTGGCATTGGTGCAAAGAATGAAAGGTTTAATTTCATTGGTATAGAACTTGATTTTGAATATTTCAAAATAGCACAAGCAAGGATTGATTCAGTTGAGGAGCAGTTATTTTGACCGACCCCATAACAAAATGGATAATTGCTAACCTAGACCCAGACGATGCTATGTGGCATTATCGGGAGATCAGGGAGCAGGTTGAAGCTGTCCATAACGGAGGGCTAACGGAGGATACCAATGGTCAAAGCCAGTGAGATATTTGAACCAGTCGAGCTTAGTCAAGTCAAGCGCCTAATCGACGCAGTAAACGGAACACTAACCAAAGTCACCGACCCTGATGGTCGGGTTATATTTGAAAGCGAGGACAGTTATGAAAG
>RZZN01000248.1 GCA_009929855.1 Gammaproteobacteria bacterium | reverse complement strand
AATTAATCCATCAATAATTTTAATATAGTATCTTTTTCTAAATTCTCTGGACTCAAATTAATATCTATATCATCAGAGAGTTCCTCTACTATAATAGCACCAGCATCAATCAAGATTTCTTTTAAACTTATCATATTACTATAATAGTCAATCATATATTCTCTTGTTTGATTTGAATACTCGCTATTATTTGATGTAATAGTTTTTCCCAAATAACTCTCATTAAAATAAAATCTCATTTCATTATCATAAGGCAACATCAAACCTAATACTTTTTGCTTTTGATTAATATTAGTTTTTGCTTTACATAATATATTATTAGGATTAATCATATAATTTTGTCCAAAATTTGTTGGTTTTTCTTTACCTACAATAATAGTGCATTCACAATCACAATCACTATCATAATTAAAATAGTTTGCAAATATAATATAGTTTTTAGAAACATTTTGTTTAATATAGAATAATTCTGTTGCTCCATTTGGTTTTGGTGCTGATGTCATATCTCCACTAAATAATACACTTCTATCTTCTTCCCTATAACTGCTATCCCATCCTATTTTACCACTTGAATTTATAAGAGATAAATCTAAATCTACTCTACTTCCTTCTTCTTGTCCCCAATGAATACCAACTATCATATCTTCTTTTACAGAAACACTTGTACCACTTGGCAAATTTCCTGTAAATTGTTTTTCAGTCGCAGGTAAAGCATAGTTGATATAGGATGGTATATAGATTTTCTTATCTTTAACATTTTTTGAAATGTCGTCTATAATAGAATATTTTATCATATCTATCAAATATTTAACACCATCTATATCAAGTTTAGAGTTTAGTTTAGTTGCAAATGATTTACCATTTCTAATTTTATATAATATATTTTCTTTGCCCAAAGTTCTATAATTTAAACTATATAATAGTCTAATCTTTCTCCATATATTCACTCTATCTAATTCAAATTTAAATTTCTCAATATCTTTTAAAGTAAATGCACTCAAATTCTTTGATGTAATGGTATTTAAATAATCTTCTGGCATAGATTTGTGTTCAGTTTTAGATAACTTGCTGATATAGTTAATTTTGTTAACTAATCTTTTGTCTTTTTTAAATGCCAAAAATAATGGTTTGTATCTATTGAAAATTGAAGCCAACTCATTATACTTATATCTATTATCCAAATATAGACTAAACATATCTACTATAACAAGATTTGGCAATCCTTGTTTAATTTCTGATATAGTTTGGGAATTTTTAATTAGTAAAGTCTTTCCTGTTATTTTAAATATAACATATCTTAGAAATTCAATAGGAGTGTTTGGCACTATTCTTAAATCATTATATAGTCTTATCTTAACTTCTTTATTTTTAGTATTATCGACTTCAAGTGAAGATAGTTTTAAAATTTTACAAATAGTAACCAAATCGTTCATAGTATCATCTTTTAATGCTATACCACTATTTAATAAATCTAATACTTTTTCTTTTAACTCTGTCATAGTGATACCTTTAATTAAAGTCAATTTAATATTCTCTTTTAATTCAGGTATATCTAATTTTTCATAGGGCACATAAACAGTTGAGTCATCATAAACCCCCAATTCTTCAAACCCATAAGTAGTAATATAGTGCATTATTTGTTCGAGCACTAGTTGCATTATAGGTGCATTTTCTACCTTATCCCAAGACTTATGAAATGTGTTATTCATCTTCTCTGGAGTCAAATCTAAGACTTTTTTAGTGTTCTCTATAATATCATCGTAGTTAGAATAATTGCCTATAATATCATTTGATAGAATAAATCCATTAGAAATTGTTTTACTTAATACATCTTTTGAAACAGATGCTTTTTTATCTTTATCAGTGATTAATACACTATTGAATAATTTTAATATTTCTTTTTCCATTTTTAAAACGAGTGGTAATTATGGTGGAGGGAATAGGATTTTAACCTATGTCTCATTGATTTCTCAATGTGTGATAAACAGACTACACCATCCCTTCGAGTTTTAGGAACCACTTTTGTTTTGAT
>RZZN01000247.1 GCA_009929855.1 Gammaproteobacteria bacterium | reverse complement strand
GTGACGAGGACGGCAGCCCGCCGCGGCGGCGGGCCAATTCGAATCGAAGGCGCATCAAGCATTGCCCAGACTAAGCAAGGTGAAGGAACACGCCTTTCTCACAGCAGCGATTGATGATTCGATGCGGACTTGATCCATGACCCCCTCAAAATCGGGGCGTGCGAATCATCAATACCGCCGAATCGACACTGGTCCCGTAGTCATTATAGGCACGAACACGCACAAAATAAGTGATACCCGCCTGAAGACCCGAGACATTCCACTGGGTCGCGGCACCAACATCGAGATTGCGATATCCGTCCAACATCCAGGAAAAATTCCAGTACCTTAAGATATCGATTTGGTATCCAGATGCCCCCGGAACGCTATTCCATTTCAGAGTAAAGCCGTTGCGTGTCACATTCATCGATCCGAGATCTGTCGGCACGGCAGGAGGCAATCCTGATTCGTTTTCAGGTGGATCAATCTGACCTTGGCCAAGGATCTCGATCGCCGCGGCGGGACGGATCCGAGCGAGCGTCAGGCCGCTCGCTCCATCCTGGACCAGTCGACCGCTCATCTTGAGCGCGGCCAGTGCCTCTTCGACACTCACCGTGGGCTTGGCTTGCTTCAGCACGGCCCACGCCCCAGCCACATGCGGAGCGGCCATCGATGTGCCGTGCCATGCCTCATAACGCCCGCCGGGCAGGGCCGAGGTGATCGCGCTCCCAGGGGCAAGCAGTGACAGGATCGCGGCGCGGTTGGAATAGCTGGCGACCGCGTCGACCTCGGTACAGAGCGCACCGGCCTGATAGTCACAACTGGCGCCAACGCTGATGGCGCTCGAGACGCATGCCGGCGCACCGACGGCATTGAGGTGACCGCTGTTGCCGGCGCTCATCACGCTGGCGATCCCAGCGGTGCGCAAGCGATCGATGACCGGCTTCGCCGGATAGTCGTCACAGTGGTCGCTGAAGGCGCCACCGCCCAGGCTGAGATTGACGGACGCGATGGCATACTGCTGACGCAGCGCCTCGACTCGCTCCAAGCCCTTGATGATGTCGGACAGATAGGCCATCACGCAGGGCGATCCACCGCAGGCGCTACTGGTGAAGCCGCTGAATACCTGGATCGCAATGAGCGAGGCGCCAGATGCGACCCCCTTGTAATAGCTGCTGTTGCCGACCGCGATTCCAGCCACATGCGTACCATGCCCGCAGTTCACACCCCAATCGGCTTCGCTACAGGCGGCGCTCGATCCTGTCGCGACCGATTCGCCCACTTCTCCGGGACAGAGTGAATAGACGCCGTTCGATGGGACATGTGTCGAATAACAGCCCTCCGCGACGATCTTGCCGCTCAGCATGGGGTGGGCTCGATCGAAACCGGTATCGAGGATCGCAACGGTCTGACCCGACCCGTTGAATCCGCCGAAGTTGGAGAAGGACGCGCCCAGCAGCGGAACGCTTTCCAGCACATCAGGCGAATAGGCCACATCCTCGACCACCCCGACTACACTCGGATCATCGAGCAGGTCGAGGAGATCCAATGCGTCGGCACGCATCGCGAACCCGTCGAGCTGGCTGAAGACCTTCACCGGCGCGCCAGCCCGATCGCGACCAGTGCCCAACCCGAGCATCCCCAGCAGGCGCGGGGCGGGCGATCCATCTCGCGCCTCCGTCTTGTCGGTCAGCACGATGACCGGGATGGCTCCCTGAGACCAAGCGCGATCGATCAGGGCCGGGTGACGTGTATCCTCGAGTGCCGCGGATCCAGTGGCGCCGAGCTGATCGATCATCGCGGATTGGACCACCTCCGCCCTGGTCGGATCGAGACGCGCTCCTACGATGTCCGCATCAGCGGTGGAGATCATCAGTAGACCCAGCATGGGCAGGATCCCGCCAATGGCACGACGCCACCATTGATGAATGCTCAATTTCACCCCCTTCTGAACACTAACGATTCGCTCAGGTTTTCCGTAAACTTCGATTTCAAATACGGCGTATTGCACGCCTTCCGCGAAATCTCCGATGGGCTTGTAGTTGCTCACCGCG
>RZZN01000007.1 GCA_009929855.1 Gammaproteobacteria bacterium | reverse complement strand
GCAGATCGCCCGCCGCGAAGTCAGCGAGTCGTTGCCCGCTCGCGCGCTCGACCAGATGGACCTGAATCTCGTCGAGGGTTGGAAAGGGGAGCTCCAGGATCCGTGGGCCACCCTGAATGGAGATCAGATGAACCTTGATCCACCAGACGGACCTGGTATACCCGAGGTTTGGATCCATGCCCAGATCGCGTGACTCGAAGTCCTCTGAACGCATCACCGCGGCGAGATCCAGCTCACCCTGAGGGTCTTCCAGATACTGGTAGTCGGGTCCGAGGATCAGACGCTGCTCGCCATCGACCAGGATGTCGGCGGCGCCGGCCACCTGGGTCCATCCGATCAGCATGAGCAGCAGTGCGCCGATCGCCGCTGGCGCTGGACGACCGTCGAACCATGAATGAACAAACCCTGAGGTGTGCGATGGTTTCACTGCACGCGGTCGATCGAATCAGGTCATGGTGAGTCGATTGTCTAACGCTCGACCGTCCATGCTTGATCTGGAGGGACCGAGTGCTGAGTCTAGGCCGGGGAGTTTAACCCAACTTGCAATCGGTTGCTTGGAGCCGAGCACTTTTCGCAACCAGTGGTGGCCCCCCCACGAGGGTGTCGGTGCATCTCGCCAAAGGGGTCGGGGTCTTCTGGCTCCTGGCCCCGAGGACGAACATATCGCCCGCGGATCCAGCGGCGGAGCATTCTTGGGGATGTCGATCTGGCGCGTTGGCTCGGTCTGCAGAATCCTTCATCAGGCGATGGGCTTGACCTTAAAATCGTGGTCCGCGCGGGTGCGATGGTGCCCTCCGACCCCTGGGTCGACCGAGCGTCTGGTTGGTCGGCGGTGATGATCGCGGGGATTGGATTGCGAGGAGCGCGTGAATTGTGCATGCTCACGGTCAAGACGCCGGGCATATTCTGCGGTCTCGACCATCGGCGCTTATGGACTCAAGATTGATGAATGATCACACCCCTATCATTCTCGCGGTCGATGACAATGTCGAGAACCTCGATATCTTGTCCGAGCTGCTTGCCGATTATGACGTGCGCGATGTCACCGACGCCACGAGTGCCTTGCAGATCCTCGATCGGACGCGGGTCGATCTGATCCTGCTCGACATCATGATGCCGGAGATCGACGGCTTCGAGCTGTGTCGACTGCTGCAATCACAGGAGCGCACCCGCACCATCCCGATCATCTTCATCTCGGCCATGAGCGACGAGGCCACCATCGAGCGCGCCTTCGAGGTCGGCGGCAAGGACTATGTGACCAAGCCATTCCGGCCACGTGAGCTGATCTCGCGGGTGAAGACCCATCTCGATCTCAAGTTCATGATGGAGCGTCTGCAGTTTCTCGCGTTTCATGATTCATTGACCGGGATCTATAACCGGCGGCGCTTCTTCGAGCTGGCCACCCTCTTGATGGAGACCGAGGAATCACTCTATGCCGTGATGCTCGACATCGATCATTTCAAGAAGATCAACGATCAGCACGGACATGCGGTGGGTGACGTGGTGCTCAAGCAGGTCGTCGCTTGTATCGCCAAAGATCTGCCACCGCGCGCCTTGTTCGGTCGGCTCGGTGGCGAGGAGTTCGCCATCTTGATCCCCGACGTTGCTCGCGCCAAGGTCGTGGAGCATGTGGAGGGGCTGCGCGGGGCGGTCGAGCGGATGGACATCCCGGCCGATACCGATCATATCCACTGCACCGTCAGTTGTGGCCTCGCCGCTCGGGTAGCCGGGTCAGCGAACATCGACGATCTGCTCAATAGCGCCGATATGGCGCTCTATCGTGCCAAGACCAGCGGCAGGAATCGCGTCGAATTCATCTAGCCGCGATTGCTCGGGGGCGCGGCTCACCGCCGACGCGCGTCCTGGCATGTCGACTCGTCGGGTGTTGGATGCAGCAGTCCATCCACTGGGGACCATCGAGTGATCAATGAGAGGGCTTGCGCTGACCTCATTGGTTGCCAGCTGGCGACTCCCACTCCGCCCTGCCCATGTGTCAGCATGCATGCTCGATGCTGCTCGTTATCCAGCCTTGCCACCGATCAGCGACTATGATTGACGCGCAACAGTCCTTCGCCAACCCACCGAACAGAGGATCGAGTCATGTTGGAATTCTACTCCGCCAGTACCCGCATGGTGAGCTCGCGGCGGGCCATCGCCGAGTGTCTGGAATCCGCGCTGGGCGAGGGTGACACTGATTGCGACCTGGTGATCATCCACGCCTCGCTCGGTCACGATTATGCGGTGCTGCTCGATGAGACCAAGCGGCTCGCCCCGAGCGCACGGATCGTCGGCAGCTCCTGCTGCGGGATCGTCGGCCGCGAGGGGGTGAGCGAATCCATGAAGGATCTGGCCATCATGGTCGTGCGTGGAGCGAGCGAGCTCGCGGTGGCCTCCGTGGACGGGATCTACGGACAGAATTCGTATGACAAGGCGGTCGAGTTGGCGACGCGCTTGAAGGCCATCAATCAAGGGGTGAACATGGTCTACTTCCTGGCCTCGGGGATCGATATCGCCGATGACCAATGCATCGCCGGGATCGAGTCGGTGTTCGGGCCAGACGTCACCATCTTCGGTGCCACCTCGGCTGACAACATGAAGGGGGTGGTCAGCTATCAGCTTGTCGATGACCAAATCCATGAGCATGCCGCCTACGCGGTCGGCTTCGCCGATCCGACCCTGTCGGTCGTCACCCAGGCCACGCATGGCTTCGTCGCGGTCGGCTCGCCGCTGGTCGTGACGCGTTCGAAGGGCAACCGCATCATCGAGCTCGATGGCCGTCCGGCCTGGAGTGAATACACTCGTCGTCTCGCACTTCCAGAGACCGCGGTCTGTGGCGACACCATCCCGATCGGCGCATTGGCCGAGCAGCTGAGTCCGGAGCTGGCTGCCGAGTATGGAAACGACCACATTCTGCGCGTCGTGACCAAGCGTGACCCGGATGGGACCATGCACTATGCCACCACCTGTCCCGAGGGCACCCGTCTATGGCTGACGGTGCGTGATGAAGCGCGTATCTTCAGCGACATGGACCGGATGATGGGTCGGATGCTGGAGCACATCGGCGGGCGTGAAGTGCTCGCGGTCTTCCATGCCGACTGTCTGGCGCGGGGTCGGGTGCTCTTCAACCGGGTCATGAAGGAAGAGCTGGTCGGACGGATGCAGTTTCCACTCGCACACGAGGCTCAGGTGCCGCCCTGGCTCGGCATGTACGGGTTCGGTGAATTCGCGCGCTTGGGTGGTCTGAATCAATACCACAATTACACCACTGCCATCAGCGCCCTGTGCCGCGGACCCGCGCCGACCTGAAGCGCCCTCGCGGTCATTCTCGCCCATGAGCCAGGCCAGCGACCCCCAGGCACTCGAGGCGCGGATCCTCGATCTACAGCAGCATCTTGCGCGTCTGACGCTCGTGCAGCAGAAGCTGATCGATACCCGTGATCGGCTCGACCGCGAGCTGGAGCGTTTCGCCGGTATCCAGGCATACAATACACGCGCGATCAACATCCGGGATTCGACGCTCTTTGCCGAGCTCACCGTCGAGACCGCGCTGGATCTGTTCGAGGTGGAGCTCGCGCTGCTGTGGCCAACCAGCCCGATGGGACGACCGGGCGATGCGCCGATCGCCGCGGTCGGGATCACGCCCGACATCCTAGCGACCGCTGACCTGCGCGCCTTCATGGCATCCGATCGCTTCAAGCGTGTTGGATCCACGTTCTGCTCAGCCGCCGATCTCGCAGATTGGAATCTGGGCGGTCTGCATCTGCTGGCGATCAGTCCCTGCACTGGACCGAGCGGGACGCGATTCGCCTTGTTGATCGCCGGGATCAGCGAGGCCAGCGCGGGGTTATATCGTGGTTTTGGCAACGAGCATCTGGAGTCGTTCGCCGTGTTCGCCCAGCAGGTCGGTGCGCTGCTGCAGAATCGTGCCGACCAGGCGACCATCGAGGCGCAGATGGAGCGGCTGCGCACCGAGCAGCACCGACTCCAGGGGGCGCTGGAGCAGGCCGAGACCGCCGATCGCGCCAAAAGCGAGTTTCTGGCCAACATGAGCCATGAGATCCGCACCCCGATGCACGGCATCATCGGCATGACCCAGCTGGCACTGCGGGCCGCCGTGGACGAGCGCCAGCGCGATTTTTTGCACAAGATTGAAGGCTCGGCCAAATCGCTGCTCGGGATCCTCAACGATATCCTCGATTTCTCCAAGATCGAGGCCGGCAAGCTACGGATCGAAGAGCAGTCACTGGATCTGCGCCAACTCGTGGAGAGCGTGATCCATCTGGTGGAAAGCGCGGCACAATCCAAGCACCTTGAGCTGGTCGTCACTGGACTGTCCGAGTGTCCGAGCGCATTCATCGGCGATCGGCTGCGGGTGATCCAGGTTCTCGCCAACCTGCTGAGCAATGCGGTGAAGTTCACCGAGCAGGGTCGAGTGACGCTCACGATCAGCCAGCCCGCTCCGGGGCGGCTGTGCTTCACGGTGACCGACACCGGGATCGGCATGACGCCCGAGGTTCAGCAACACCTGTTCGAGCCCTTCTATCAGGCCAGCACCGGCACGACACGCAGCCATGGCGGCACGGGTCTGGGTCTGACCATCAGCCGGCAGCTCGTGGAGCTGATGCAGGGTCGGATCGAGGTCAGCAGCGAGCCGGGACGCGGGAGCAGCCTGAGCTTCGAGATTCCGGCACCGCTCGCCGATGCGGCGGTGACCGAGCCGACGCCCGTGCCCGCGATGGTCTGGCAGGTCCCGCCGAACCTGGTCGGCAGTCGGATTCTGGTGGTCGAGGATCAGCCGCTCAATCGCGAGATCCTCTTGGGCCAACTCGAGGGCAGCGGACTCGTCTTCGGGATCGCCGCGGATGGTCGAGAAGCAGTCGAGCGTTTCAAGGATGCATCCTGGGATCTCATCCTGATGGATCTGCGCATGCCGGTCATGGACGGCTATGAGGCGACACGGCGCATTCGCGCGCTGGATCCAGAGATCCCCATCATCGCCCTGACCGCTCATGCCTTTCAGCAAGACATCGAGAAGACCCAGGCCGCCGGCATGAATGCGCATCTGAGCAAGCCGCTCGACCTGGAGCGATTGCATGCCGTGCTGCTGGAGTATTTGCGTCCGCGTGACGCGAGCACCCGGGGCGCGCCCACCGAGGCGCCGCGGACGCACCCGTCCAAGGCACTCCAGGCCGTCACGCGCGCTCCTGTCCTCGACCACTCCAAGAGTGCGCCATGGCATACCCTGGATACCGCCGCTGGACTCGCCTACATGAGTGGTGACCAGCGGCTCTACGAGAGAATCCTGGTGGGTTTTGCCACGAGCTTTCGCGATCTGCGGCTACATCCGCAAGCGCCGGATGCCCGGCGGACATTGCACAGCATCAAGGGTTTGAGTGCCACACTCGGTGCCGTACGGCTGCATCAGCTCGCCCTCGCGCTCGAATCGAGCTGGGATGCCGCCGCGCTCGACGCCTTCCATGGCGAGCTCGATGGTGTCGTCGCCGAGATCGACGCGCACTCGCGGGTCGCTGACGAGCGCGGCACCGAACCCGATCAGGCCGTGGCCACGCCGGCGGTGACACAGGCGCTCTTCGACCAGCTTGGACAAGAGGCCGAGGCCGGCAATTCACGCAAATGTCGCGATGTCATCGAGCGTTTGAGCAGTCTACGGCTTGCGGCCCCCGATCTGGCGCGCATGAAAGAGGCCGAGCGTTTGTTGAGTCAACGCAAATACAGCGAATTGGCCGGTCTTGCGCGATCCGTGGAGTGATGGCGACAGGTCCTCGGGGGTCGGGGCCTCCTGGCCCCGACGCATCTCAGGTCGCGGTGCGGATCCAATCCACACGATTGAGCATGACCCCATAGTAGACCACGGGGATCACCACCAGGGTCAGCGCGGTCGAGACGAAGAGACCGAAGAGCAGCGAGACCGCGAGACCCGAGAAGATGGGGTCGTCCAGGATGAAGAGCGCGCCGGCCATGGCCGCGGCCGCGGTCAGGGCGATCGGCTTGGCACGCACCACCGCCGAGTTGATGACCGCCTTCTCGAAGTTCATGCCCTCGCGCACCTGTTGGTTGATGAAGTCGACCAGCAGGATGGAGTTGCGCACGATGATGCCGGCCAGCGCGATCATGCCGATCATGGAGGTGGCGGTGAACTGAGCGCCCAGGAGGGCATGGCCGGGCATGATCCCGATGATGGTGAGCGGGATCGGCGCCATGATCACCAGCGGCACCAGATAGCTCCTGAACTGGGCGACCACCAGCAGATAGATGAGCACCAGACCCACGCCATAGGCGATGCCCATGTCGCGGAAGGTCTCATAGGTCACCTGCCATTCACCGTCCCATTTGAGACTGTACTCGTAGGGATTCTCGGGCTGCTGCATATACCACTGCGGCAGACCCAGCTCATCGGTCAGGCGCGCCGCGATGGCGAACATCCCGTAGAGCGGACTGTCGGTGTCGCCGGCCATGTCGCCCGTGACATAGACCACGGGCATCAGGTCCTTGTGATGGATGCTGTGCGAGCGCTGGGTCTCACGGACCTCGACGATCTCGGAGAGCGGCACCAGTGCGCCGGAGAGCGAAAGCACCCGCAAGGCCAGCACCTGCTCCAGGTCGGCCTTGTCGCCCTCGCTGTATTCGATCCGGATCGGCACGGCATACTTGACGTGATCACAGTGCAGATAGCTCATGTCCTCGCCGTCGAGCACCGTGGCCAAGGCCTGCGCGATGCTGTTCTGAGTGACGCCGAGCAGCGATGCCTTGGAGCGGTCGACCACCACCTCGAGCTTGCGCGATGGATATTCGACCGAATCATCCACGTCGACGATGTCCGGGGTCGACTCGAAGACCTCGCGAACCGCGCGGGCGGTGCGGATCTGGCCCTCGTAATCCAGGCCGTAGATCTCGGCGACCAGGGGCGAGAGCACCGGCGGACCGGGTGGGATCTCGACGATCTTGGCATTGCCGCCGTGACGCAGCGCGATCTCCTGCAGCGGCGCGCGCATTTCCAAGGCGATGGCATGGCTCTGACGGTCGCGGTGATGGGTATCGACCAGATTGACCTGGATGTCGCCTAGATGCGCGCCCTCGCGCAGATAGTATTGACGCACCAGACCGTTGAAATTGATCGGCGCGGCGGTTCCCGCGTAGATCTGGAAGTCGGTGACCTCATCGACGGTGGCCAGAAAGTCGCCCATCTCGGCGAGCACCCGCGCGGTCTGCTCCAGGCTGGTGCCCTCAGGCATGTCGAGCACGACCTGGAATTCGCTCTTGTTGTCGAACGGGAGCATCTTGAGGATGACCGCCCGCTCGGTGACCAGCGCGATCGAGCCGCCGATCAGCAGCAGGATCCCGCCCAGCAGCAGCCAGCGGTTGACCCAGCCCTTGCGCCCGACCAGGAAGGGGCCGATCACGGCATTGAAGAAGGCCCCAAGCCGCCCGCCTCCGTGTTCCTCCTCATCATGATGCGCCTGTGCGCCCCCCGCGTCATGCCGCTTGCCCAGCATGGCATTGGTCATCCAAGGCGTGAAGACGAAGGCGACCACCAGCGAGATCAGCATCCCCATCGAGGCATTGATGGGGATGGGACTCATGTAGGGCCCCATGAGACCGCTGACGAAGGCCATCGGCAGCAGGGCGGCGATGACCGTGAAGGTCGCCAGGATGGTCGGACCGCCCACCTCGTCGACCGCCTTGGGCATGAGGTCGAGCAGCTTAGACTTGCTCATCGCCATATGACGATGGATGTTCTCCACCACCACGATGGCGTCGTCGACCAGGATCCCGATCGAGAAGATGAGCGCGAAGAGCGAGACCCGGTTGAGCGTGAAGCCCCAGGCCCAAGAGGCGAAGAGTGTCAGCGCCAGGGTCACGATCACCGCCGCACCGACGATGATGGCCTCGCGCCAGCCGATCGCCAGCCACACCAGCAGCACCACCGAGGCGGTGGCGAAGGCGAGCTTGCTGATCAGCTTCTGCGCCTTGTAGTCGGCGGTCGCGCCATAGTTGCGGGTGACCGTCACCTCGACCCCGTCGGGGATGAAGGTGCCCTGCAGTTGGGCGAAGCGCGCGATGACCTGTTCGGCGACGGCGACCGCGTTGACCCCTTCCTGCTTGGCCACCGCGATGGTCACGGCGGGGGTGCGCCCGGTCAGATCGACCCCCGTGTGGACGGCGCCCGGGCCCGTGTCCATTTGGACATAGGCATCCGGTTGTTGAGGGCCGGGTTCGATGGTGGCGACATCCTTGAGATAGACCGGGCGCCCGCCGTGTAGACCCACCACCAGCTCGCCGACCTGATCGGCGCAGGTCAGGAAGGTGCCGGCCTGCACCAGGATCTCCTCGTTGTCGGCGGTCAGGCTGAGGTTGTCGCGGATCACGTTGCTCGACTGGAGTGTGCGACGCAGATCGCTCAGGTCGATCTGATAGCCGGCCAGTGCTTGCGGATCGAGCAGGACCCGCACCTGCCGCGCCGCCGCCCCGATCGTATAGACGTCGCGGGTTCCGGGGACGCGTTTGATCTCGCGCTCGAGCGCATGGGCGACCTGACCGAGCTCGAAGGCCCCGACCTCAGGGTCGCGCGACCAGAGTGTCGCCGCGATGATGGGCACGTCGTCGATCCCCTTGGGCTTGACGATGGGCGTGCCCACGCCCAGGTTCGGCGGTAGCCAGTCCTGGTTGGCCATGACCTTGCTGAAGAGACGCACCACCGCGTCGGTGTTGTCCTCACCCACCTTGTACTGGACGGTGATCACCGCCATGCCGGGGCGCGAGACCGAATAGACATGGTCGATCCCCTTGATCTCGGAGAGCACCTGCTCGGCCGGTCCGGCGACGAGCTGCTCGACCTCGCTGGCCGAGGCGCCTGGATAGGGGATGAAGACGTCCGCGAAGGTCACATTGATCTGCGGCTCTTCCTCGCGCGGTGTGACGGCGATGGCGAAGAGACCGAGCAATAGCCCGACCAAGGCCAGCAGTGGGGTGATCGCCGAGTTTTGGAAGCGCCGGGCGACACTCCCCGAGATACCCAGTTGCTCAGCCATGACCTGGCTCCGCGGCGCTCGCCTGCTCGGCCGGCGGCTGTGACTTCAGCGCGGCCCCAGCCGCGATGGGATCGAGCGCGACCTGCTCGCCTTCGGTCAACCCAGAGAGCACCACATAGGCGTCCGGCAGCTGACGCCCGACGCGGATCTGACGGAAATGGACCCGTCCGGTGTCGTCGATCACATAGACCGCGGTGACCTCGGAGCGGCGCACCACCGCCTGCGCCGGCACCATCAACTCGGCCTTTTCGCCGACCTCGAAGCCGGTCTTGACGAACATCCCGGGGAAGAGCGACTCGATCCCCTCGGGCAAGCCCAGGCGGACCGTGAAGGTATTGGAGCCCATGTCGGCAAAGGGGAAGATGGTCATGCTCTCGGCGACGATGGCCTGATCAGGCGCAAGATAGACACGCGCGATCTCACCCTGCCGGACCAAGGGGATCAGGCTCTGGGGCACGTCGACGATGACCCGCAGCTGCTCGAGCGAGATCCCGCTCATCACTGGCTGGCCGGGACTGGCGATCTCGCCGACCTCGACATGGCGGTGGGTGACGATCCCCGAGTAGGGCGCGCGGATCAAGGTGTAGTCCAACTGTTCCTGCGCCTGCTCGAGCCGTGCGGTGGCCGCCTCGAGCTGAGCCTGAGCCGCCGCGAGATCCGCCTTGGCCTGGTCCATCGCCGATTCTGAGACGTTTTTCTTCTGATAGAGACCGAGGATGCGGGCATGCTCATCGCGCGCTTGTTCCAGCCGCGCCGAGGTGGCCTTGAGATCGGCCGCGGCCTGGGCGACGCGGGTGCGGTGCTCGGTATCCCGCAGGCGGGCCACGACCGCGTTCTTCTCGACGAAATCCTCGACATCGAAGAGGATCTCCTCGACCTGACCTTGGGTCTGAGCCGAAACCGTGGTGCGATTGATCGCCTCGACCACCCCGTCGAGTCGATATTCACGTGGCTGGCTGCGAAATTCGGCCGGCACGGTCGCGATCGGCTCGGCCGCCTGAAGGTTCAGTGCGAGGAGCGCAAGCGATCCCGCGAGGATGTGGATGAGCTGCATGGTGGCAACCTCGTCGAATATTAGATCTTGCTTATATTAGCACCATTCCAGGCGCGTGAGCAGTCACGAGCGGCTGTGACGGGCTGAGTCGTGTTTGGCCAGTCGTCTTCGATCCGAGCAGTGAATCGAGACGGTCATGGCCGGGCGCCGGATGGGGCATGACTCCGTCTCCACTGAATCGATGCACGCGTACTTGAGGATGGGTTCGACACCGCTCGGCAGGCGGTTTCTGCTCACTTGAAAATTTCGATAGATCAATGACCTGTTTCAAGCTGATCAGCGCCCACCGAACACTGATCACTATAGCAGACTCGCGCTGCTCGCGTCGGCTTGGTGAGAGGGTCTCGTGCCGCGTGCAGCGGATCGATTCAGGATCGCGATCGAGTGCAGACGTCCCATGCGTCAAGTCAGCTTGGCGATCGGCACAATGATGGATACCCTGTCGCGACAAGACGGCCGCTCGACACAAGGGCCCAGCCGCACTCTGCGGGATAACGACTGAACGAGGGGGAGACGGGGTGAGCCAGTGGACCAATGACATGATCCCGATCGACCAGGCCGCGACCCTGGACGGTCTTTTTATGGAGCGGGTCCGGCGCACCCCGGACGGGGTGGCCTATCGTCATTGCGATCGCGGTGGGACTTGGCACGATCTCACTTGGGCACAGATGAGCCAGCAGGTGGCGCGCTGGCGCGCGGCACTCGCGGGCGAGGGTTTGGTGAGCGGTGATCGTGTCGCCATCCTGCTGCGCAATTGTCCAGAATGGGTCATGTTCGATCAGGCGGCACTCGCGCTCGGTCTGGTCCTGGTGCCGCTCTATACGGATGATCGGCCCGACAATGCCAGCTACATTCTGCAAGACGCCGGGGTCCAGCTCCTGCTGGTCCAGGATGCCGGGCGCTGGAGCCGTCTGGCCGAGGCGATCGCCACGGCGCCCTGTCCGCGCCGCGTGGTGATCCTCGACTCGAGCGAGGCGGCCAGTCGGCATGCCGAGATGGATCGGCGGGTCGTCGTCGCCCGCGACTGGTTGCCAGGCGAGGCACCCGCGCTGGAATCCGGCAGTGAGGATCCACAGGCCCTGGCGACCATCGTCTATACCTCGGGCACCACGGGCCGGCCCAAGGGGGTCATGCTCACGCACCGCAATATACTCGGCAACGCGCATGGCGTCCTCTCGCTCATCGATTGCTATCGCGAGGATCTATTTCTGTCCTTCCTGCCGCTATCGCACACGCTCGAGCGCACAGGCGGCTATTACCTACCGATGATGGCCGGGGCCTGTGTTGCCTTCGCGCGCTCCATCGCTCAGCTCGCCGAGGACCTCCAGGTCATCCGTCCAACGGTGATCATCGCCGTTCCGCGTGTCTTCGAGCGCGTCCATCAGCGGATCCTCGATCAGCTCAGGACCCGCCCGGCCCCGGTGCGCTGGCTGTTCAGGCTCGCGGTGACGACCGGCTGGCATGCCTTCCTGCGCGAGCAGGGGCGCGGCGCCTGGCATCCGCTG
This sequence comes from Gammaproteobacteria bacterium, assembly GCA_009929855.1. Taxonomy (GTDB): domain Bacteria; phylum Pseudomonadota; class Gammaproteobacteria; order Chromatiales; family Chromatiaceae; genus Thiocapsa. The sequence continues at coordinate 82,384 of RZZN01000007.1, read as the reverse complement.
CTGCTGCTCTGGCCCTTCCTGCGCCGTAAGGTCTCCACGCCGGTGCTCGCTCGGCTGGGCGGGCGAATGCGCATCGCGGCGAGTGGTGGCGCACCGCTTTCGAGCGAGGTCGCGCGGACCTTCATCAGCCTGAGGCTGCCGTTGCTCCAAGGCTATGGCCTGACCGAGACCAGCCCGGTGATCAGCTTCAACCCACTCCAGGACAACATCCCGGAGAGTGTTGGCATCCCCTTGCCGGGCATCGAGTTGCGGATCGGGCCAGAGGATGAGCTGCTGGTCAAGGGTGAGTGTGTCATGTCGGGTTACTGGAACAATCCGGAGGCGACCGCGCGCATCCTGACACCGGACGGCTGGCTGCATACCGGCGATCAGGTGCGCATCCTCGATGGACATCTCTACATCACTGGACGCATCAAGGACATCCTGGTGCTCTCTAACGGCGAGAAGGTTCCACCCGGCGATCTCGAGATGGCGATCGCGAGCGACCCACTGTTCGAGCAGGTGGTGGTGATCGGTGAGGGTCGTTCGCACCTGACCGCGCTCGTGGTGCTGAGCGCAGAGCCCTGGTCCGAGCTCGCGCGCGCCCATGGACTGGCGCCTGAGCATCCCGAGAGCCTGGAGGACCATGAGATCCACAATTTGGTGATCAAGCGCATCCGTGCCTGTCTGGCCGACTTTCCAGGCTACGCCAAGATTCGCCGCGTGACCCTGATGCTCGAGCCTTGGTCGATCGACAATGGACTGCTGACCCCCACCATGAAGATCAAGCGCTCGGCCGTCATGAGTCACTATCAGGAGGCGATCGACGAGATGTATGATCCGCAGGTCTAAGCCGCCGCGACCGCTCCGATGCTCAAGGTCATCGTGCCCGGGCGCCGCCGCGGGCACCAGGCCGCGCTGCTTGAGATGGTCGCCCTGAGATGATCGCCCTGACGAGCGTCTTGATCGGAATCGTGCCAGCCCCTAAACTAGCCAGATATCGCGGGTGTAGTTCAATGGTAGAACAGGAGCTTCCCAAGCTTCTAACGTGGGTTCGATTCCCATCACCCGCTCCAACCTTCCCTCGATGAAGCCTCTCTACGAAGCGCGTGACCGGATCGAGGCTCAGCTGCTGCTGGACTATCTCGAACGTCATCTCCTCGAAGCAGTGATCCTCGGCGATCACCTGGCTGGGGCCGCCGGTGGTCTGCCCGCCGATATCTATCCAACCGTCTGGATCCTGGATGACGAGAGCCTGGAGCGAGGGCGCGAGCTGCTCGCGCGTTTCCAGGCCGATTCAGTCCGCCCAGACACCCCGGATTGGACCTGCGCCTGTTGCGCGGCACAGGTCGAGGGCGACTTCGATGTGTGCTGGCGCTGTGGTCATGTCCGCTCCGACACCGACACCGCAAGCCCATGAGACGCACGGTGCGTCCGCCACGGTCATGAGCGCGCCTCACCCGCCCCCTGATCCGATCGCGCCAGCGTTGCTGAGTTGGCGCGAGCACTCCGGTCGCAAGGATCTACCCTGGCAGCGCGAGCCGACGCCCTATCGGGTCTGGGTCTCCGAGATCATGCTCCAGCAGACCCAGGTCGCGGTGGTCATCCCCTATTTCGAGCGTTTCCTTGCCCGTCTGCCGACCGTGTTGGACCTTGCCGGGATCGCCGAGGACGAGCTCATGGCGCTGTGGTCTGGGCTTGGCTACTACGCCCGCGCCCGTCACTTGCATCGCGCCGCGCGACAGATTCGCGACCAGCATGGTGGTATCGTCCCGACCCAGATCGAGTCGCTGCTGACACTGCCCGGCATCGGCCGCTCCACGGCTGGGGCCATCCTCTCGCTGGCCCTCGATCAGCGACACCCGATCCTCGATGGCAATGTCAAGCGCGTGCTCGCACGTGTCTTCGGCATCACGGGCTGGCCCGGTCAGACCGCGGTGAGCGCGCGGCTCTGGACACTCGCCGAGCAGCACACGCCCGAGACCCAGGTCGCGGCCTACAACCAGGGCATGATGGACCTCGGCGCGACAGTCTGCACGCGTCGCGCGCCCGCCTGCGAACGCTGTCCGTTGGCCGATCGCTGTGTGGCGCACCAAACCGAGCGCCAGCATGAGCTGCCGACGCCCCGGCCTCGACGCCCGCTGCCGGAGCGTCGCACGCTGATGCTCCTCATCGTCGATCCCGCGGGTGAGGTGTTGCTCCAACGCCGCCCGGGCACCGGGATCTGGGGCGGACTCTGGAGCCTGCCCGAGCTCGATCCATCCGCCGATCCGAGCGACTGGTGTCTGACGCGACTCGGCCGCTTGCCGCGACGGGTTGAAATGGGCCTGTCGCGCCGTCACACATTCAGTCACTTTCAACTCATGATCGATCTCGCGGTGGTGCATCTGGATGCCGCCGCCACACGCGCCGGCGACGACCCCGGGCTGCGCTGGCTCGGTCGCCAAGCGCTCGCTGACATTGGTCTGCCGACGCCGGTCAAAGCCATCCTGGAGTCCCACCAGCAGGGTCTTCCGCAGCCATCAGGAGACGTTCAATGACCCACATGGTCCATTGCATCAAGCTCGGTCGCGAGGCCGAGGGACTGGACCGTCCGCCTTATCCAGGCGAGCTCGGCAAGCGCATCCACGCCCAGGTCTCCAAGCAGGCTTGGCAAGATTGGCTGCGTCATCAGACCATGCTGATCAACGAGAATCGTCTCAACCCGATGAATCCTCAGGCCCGCAAGTTCATCGAGGAGCAGATGGAGAAACATTTCTTCGGCGAGGGCGCCGTCATGCCCGAGGGTTATGTCCCACCCAAGCAGTAACCGAAGGTCCAAGCGACTCAGACCCTCCCGACCACGTCAGTCCGGGCATCAGGCCATCGGAGTCGGGGCCTCCAGACCAAGGGAGACGGGGCCTCCGACCAAGGGAATCGGGGCCTCCAGGCCCCGAGTGAGGATATGGCAAGCCATCAGACAAGCCCAACCCCCCATGGCTTCCCCGGCGGACTTCTTCAAGCATCTTGACGAATCCGCCACACGAGTCTTTAATATGCAGCTTCGCGATACATCCTGATCGCAGCTCCAAGCCCAGGTAGCTCAGTTGGTAGAGCAGAGGACTGAAAATCCTCGTGTCGGTGGTTCGATTCCGCCCCTGGGCACCAAAAAACAAGAGCTTGGCAGAAATGCCAAGCCTTTTTTTTGTCCGTTGCACACCGACGCCATACTGGACCAACGCTCCAGCAGCGTGCGCGCATCGAGTATTGAATCTTCGTTCCAAGTACGCAAGCAGTTGTCGCGAACGCTTGCGTGCTGGCGATGAGGCTGTTTCACGAACTGTAGCGCGGTCGGTTCGCTACTCCTGCTCGAATCCCTGAGTCGTAAACTTCAGCGTCCGGCAATTCTCGGTCACCGGGCGCACCGACCTGATCGGGTGCTCCGTCCGTGATCTCGGCATCCAGCTGACGCATGGCCACGTCGGGTTTCACCAAGACCCCCGACGCTCGGCTGTCGAGCAGGGTCACCATCTGCCTCGCGCGCAGACCCTGGTAGCGACCCGCGGCACCATCGTATCCGTCGGCAAAGGCAACGCTTTCGCGCGCCCAGGTCAGCAGGTTGATCCCGCCGGTCATGGCGTGGAGCAGCACGCTCGGCTCCTTGAGACGTGGCAGGTAGAGATAGCGTGCGAAGTCCTCGACCAGTTGCTTGACCTCGACATGGTCGCCACGCCACAGCCGCACGCGGTCCAGCTCCATCCTCAGGCGCGTAGCGCCGAAGCTGGTCAGGTACAGCTCGTCGGAGCGCAGCGTCTTGCTGACGCGCACCGCCAGCGCATCAGGCACGCTCAAGCGGCTCGCATCCCAGTTGATAGGCCGTTGGGGCGTCGACTGGAGCGGCACCAGCAGCCATTGATAGGTTTCCGGGATGCGCGCGACCAGGGTGCTCTCGGACTTGCCGCGGATGTGGCGAAACACCCCGCCCCATTTACGATCCATGATGACCAGCATGGCGGCGACGTCCCCGGTGGGGTCGCTGTTGCCAGCATTCACGGCGGGTGGCGGTCGGGACGTCGGTGGGGCGCTTGCGTCAGACGAGGATGATGCTGGAGGCGAGGGCGTTGGTGCCCGAGCCGATCATGCGGTTACCCGACTCCGTGCGCATGGGCCCGGTGCCGCTGATACCGAAGCCCGCGCGGATCACGGCGTCCCGACATCGATGCAGATCGATTTGATCTCCAGATATTCCTCGATCCCGTATCTCGACCCTTCGCGGCCCATACCGGATTCCTTCACCCCGCCGAAGGGGGAGACGGCGGTGGAGACCAGACCCGAGTTGATGCCTACCATGCCATATTCCAGTGCCTCCGAGACGCGCCAGGCGCGGGCCAGGTCGCGGGTATAGAAATAGGCCGCCAGACCGAATTCGGTGTCGTTGGCCATGGCGATGGCCTCAGTCTCGGTGCCGAAGCGAAAGAGCGGGGCCAGCGGACCGAAGGTCTCCTCGCGCGCGACCCGCATCCCCGGTGCCACCTCGGTCAAGACGGTCGGTTGGAAGAAGGTGCCGCCCAACGCATGGCGTGCACCACCGGTGAGCACTCGCGCACCCTTCGCCAATGCATCGGCGATCTGGGCCTCGACCTTGGCCATCGCCGCGGCATTGATCAAGGGTCCCTGGGCCACCTCGGGCATCTGTCCGGGACCGACCCTCAAGGTTGCCACGCGCGCGGCGAGACGCGCGGCGAAGGCGTCATGGATGCCCTCCTGGACCAGAAAGCGATTGGCGCAGACACAGGTTTGACCGGTGTTGCGATATTTCGACTGGATGGCTCCAGTCACCGCCGCATCCAGATCGGCGTCGTCGAAGACGATGAAGGGTGCGTTGCCGCCCAACTCCAGCGAGAGCTTCTTGAGTGAGTCGGCGCACTGGCGCATCAATGCCTTGCCTACCCTGGTGGAGCCGGTGAAGCTCAGCTTGCGCACCAGTGGATGGCTGGTCAACTCGGCCGCAATGGGGCCGGCATCGCCCGTGATGACATTGAAGACCCCCGCGGGGATCCCGGCGCGCTCGCTGAGCACGGCCAGTGCCAGGGCCGAGAGTGGTGTCTCGGACGACGGCCGGGCCACCAGCGTGCATCCCGCCGCCAGCGCCGCGGCGGCCTTGCGGGTGAGCATGGCGCTGGGAAAGTTCCACGGTGTGATGGCGGCGCAGACCCCGATCGGCTGTTTGAGCACCAGAAGCCGTTTGTCCGTCTGGTGCGGCGGGATGATGTCGCCATAGACACGCCGTGCCTCCTCGGCGAACCAGTCGAGGAATGAGGCGGCGTAGAGGATCTCGCCCCTGGACTCGGCCAGCGGCTTGCCTTGCTCGGCGGTCATGATTCGGGCCAGATCCTCCTGATGCTCCAGCATCAGGTCGTGCCAGCAGCGCAGCCGCTGGCCCCGCTCGGCGGCGGTCAGGGCGCGCCAGGCCGGCAAGGCCAGCGCGGCTGCCTCGATTGCCCGGCGGGTGTCGGTGGCGCCGAGGTTGGGCACCTCGGCGATGACCTCGCCCGTCGCCGGGTCGCTGACGCTCAAGGTCCGGCGCGAATCGGCCGCGACCCAGTCGCCACCCACGTAGGCGAGGTGAGGAAGGAGACGATGATCCTGGATATTCACGGTTTCATGGCCTCATCGATGTCGAGCGTCGAGCCTACCCGATCTTGCTGTGTGACCCATGGGGTTTTGGCTGCTGGATCCGTGTTGCACATGTCCTTCCTCGGGGCGAGGACGCCCCGGCTCCCTTGGGGCGAGGACGCCCTGGCTCCCTTGGGGCGAGGACGCTCGGATTGTCCATGTCGACCAGCAGGGTTGTGTCAGCAAGGCGATCATCCGGCGTCGAACGCCAATCCGAGCGTCAGTCGAGGGCATCGTCAGATCCTGTCAGACCTTAATGTAAATGTTGGATTGGAAAACTGATAGTATGGCTGTGAATGGTCCAGATGCATCCTGAGCCAATGGGTGACGTCATGATCGCTGATGCTCGATTGAGCCGCTCGCGCGCGTGTCCTGGCTGATTCAAGGTCTAAGACCGATCGGGTTGGTACGGATTGATGGTGGCCGGGAGTCAGTCAGTCGATGGGGGCGTGTGGCGGCGGGATCGTGTGGTTGATCCGCGCGACTTGACTATCGACTGAAACCCTGCTCCGACGTAGGACGAGTATACGGCGTTGTCTTCCGCTCCCAACCTCTCGACCGCGAAACGGACCCCCGATCGTCACTGGCGCTTCGCGGCTCATCTGACCATCGTCCTTCTGCTGGGACTGAGCAGCCTCTACAGCTATCTGCTCTTCCACACCCTGGTGGAGCTGTTCAGCATCGGCGTGGCCTTTGCCATCTTGCTCCTCGCCTGGAATACCCGCGAGGTCCAGGATATCGGCTTCCTCAGGATCATCGCCACCGGTTTCGCCGCCGCCGCCGCCATCGACCTGGTGCACACCCTGGCCTACAAGGGGATGAGCGTCTTTCCCAGCAATGACGCCAATCTGCCGACCCAGCTCTGGATCGCTGCCCGTTACATCCAGGCCCTGACCCTGCTGGCCGCGCCTTGGCTCGCGCGTCGCCAGACGCCCCTGGTCGGCTTGGAGGCAGCCTATGGCGCCCTGACCCTGATCCTGATCGGCGCCATCTTCGCCGGCTATTTTCCGGACTGCTATATCGAAGGCCAGGGTCTGACCGCCTTCAAGATCAACAGCGAATATCTGATCGTGGCCATCATCCTGGCCGCCGTCCTCTTGCTGCATCGGATGCGCGTCGCGTTGCAGCCGACGACCTATCGTCTTCTGCAGGCCATGGCGCTGGTCACCGTTGCCCAGGAGCTGGCCTTCACTGCCTACATCGGCGTCTATGACCTGGCCAACATGCTGGGCCATATCCTCAAGCTGATCGCCTATTATCTGCTCTACCGAGCCATCTTCGTCACCGCGATTCGCGATCCATTCTTGACCATCTTCCGCGACCTCAAGGCCTCCGAACAGTCTCTGCTCGCCTCCGGCCAAGAGATCCAACACCAGAATGCCGATCTGGAGCGGAGGGTCGCCGAGCGCACCGCCAACCTGGAGGCCGAAATCCAAGAGCGGCGGCGCGCCGAGCAGCGCCTGAGGGAGAGCGAGCAGCGTTTCCGCGATCTCTTCGCCCATCTGCCGGTGGCCTACCAATCATTGGATGACGCGGGCCGTTGGCTCGACGCCAATCAGGTGCTCGCCGATCTGCTGGGCTATGATCGACCGCTGGACCTGGTGGGCCGGCGTTTCCCCGAGGTCTGGGACCGCTCGATTCAACAGGATTTCAGCGCCATCTTCGAGGACTTGAAGACCAACGAGAATACCCAAATCGAATTGCTGCTGCGTCGCCGGGACGGTCGGCCGGTGACGGTCATCCTGGCCGGGCGCAGCGAGCGCGATGACTCGACGGGCGCCTTCGTGCGCAGTCACTGCGTGTTGACCGATATCAGCGAGCGACGGACCATGGAGCAGGTGATCCGGGAGATGAACGCGCAGCTCGAACGCAAGGTCGAGGCGCGCACCCGAGCACTGCGGACGGCCAATGCCGCGCTCCGCGAGAGCGAGGAGGGCTTTCGCACCCTCTTCGAGGAGACCCGCCAGCCACTCGCGCTGATGGAAGGCGACCGCTTCGTCGCTGCGAACCGGGCCACCCTGCAGATGCTGCGCGCGGTCTCCCCGGAACAGGTGATCGGTCATGGTCCCGGTGATTTCTCGCCGCGAGTCCTGGCTGATGGTTGCCGTGCCGAGGAGCGGGCGGCCGAGCTGATCCGTCTTGCCCTGGAGCAGGGCGCTCAAGAGTTCGAATGGGAGAGTGTGCGGGTCGACGGTGAGTCCTTTCCTGCACGCATTCTCCTGACCGCCATCCGGCGCGGGCACCTTCAGCAGCTCCACGTGGTCTGGAACGACATCACCGAGCAGAAACAGGCCCAGGCACGGGTCGAATACCTGGCCTACTATGATGCCCTCACCGGACTGCCCAACCGGGTGTTGGGACTCGAGCGCCTGGCCGATCAGGTCGCCCGAGCCAAGGCGCGACATGACCATCTGGCGGTGCTCTATCTCGATCTGGATCAGTTCAAACAGTATAACGACAGCTATGGCCATCATCTGGGCGACCAGCTGCTCACGGGTGTCGCCCAGCGTCTGAGCGCTCAACTCGGTCCGCAAGACAGTCTCTGCCGTCTGGCCGCCGACGAATTCATGCTGGTGCTGCCGGCGTTGGGGCAGGCGTCGGATCAGGCGGAGCTGGTCAAGCTTTGCGAACATCTGCTTGCCTGCTGCGTCGAGCCCTTCGACCTCGATGGCCATCAAGTCACGGTCAGTCTGTCCATCGGTGTTGCCGTCTATCCACGAGATGGCGCAAGTGGTGAGACCCTGATGCGCCATGCCGACACCGCGCTCTTCGAGGCCAAGCGTGCTGGGCGCCAGACCTTCCGTGTCTTCGAGCCACGCATGAACGACGAGCTGATGCGCTTCATCGAGACTCGCCATGCCCTGCGCGAGGCGCTGGGGCGTGAGGAGCTCACCCTGCACTACCAGCCCCAGATCGATCTGCGAACCGGTCGGGTGCTGGGCGTCGAGGCGCTCTTGCGTTGGCACAGACCCGGGATGGGTCTGCTGATGCCCGGCGCCTTCATCGATGTGGCCGAGGAGAGTGGGTTGATCGTGCCCATCAGCCGCTGGGTGCTGCATGAGGCCTGTCGTCAGGCGGCAGCCTGGCGGGCCGCGGACTGGCCGAATCTGGTGATGGCGGTGAACCTATCCGCCGTGCATTTCCGCCAGCGACAGGTCGAGGAGGATGTCCGCGCGGCGCTGGACAAGAGTGGCCTGGATCCGTGCGGTCTGGAACTGGAGCTGACCGAATCCATCCTGTTGCATGGCGAGGATAGCGTGCTGGAGACGGTGACGCGGTGGCAGGAATGCGGCATCCACCTGTCCATCGACGACTTCGGTACCGGCTATTCCAGCCTGGCCTATCTCAAGCGCTTCCAGTTCGACAAGCTCAAGATCGACCGCTCGTTCATCGCCGAGATGGCCGAGCGTGACCAGGATCGCGCCATCGTCCAGGCGATCATCGACATGGCGCGCGGTCTGAATCTGCGAACCATCGCCGAAGGGGTGGATGACGCGTGGCTGGCCAGCCAGCTCAGGTCAATGGGCTGCGACGAGGCTCAGGGGTATCTCTATGCCAAGCCCTTGTCGGTCGATGAGATTGAGCAGTGGCTGCAGCGTCATGAGCAGCCGCGCCCGGTGTGAGATGGGCTGGATGCGTCATGTTCAACCTGCGTCGTCGAGTGCCGGACGGTGTCGCCGTCGAGCTCTGCTGGCCGGTGTTGCCGTAGCCCTCGTTGTCGTCGACGATGGCGAGAACATCCCGGCCGCGCTCGATTGCCGCCGAGGTCGCCGAGAGACCCAACCCATCGGCCCCGCCGTCACCGGTCAGACAGACCACGCGCAGATCCTCCGCGGGTTGTCTCCGGCCCTGCTCGATCAGGATGTCGAGCGCATCACTCATCGCCTGGGTAGCCGACCGGGCGGTGGGTCCAGGAGCGACCGGCACGCGCGCGCCAGGTCCAGGGGCCGGCGATCTCGCCAGCGGCGCCAAGCCGCAGCTCGATGGCGCCGACCAGTCCAGTATCGAGCTGGGTGATCCCGCGGGCCGCGACCCGCGCGCGCACCTCGGCGGATGGAAAACCGAACTGGTTGGCATAGCCAGAGGCATAGAGCACCAGCGCGGGAGCGACCGCATCCAGCAGATCTGGATGGGTGGAGGTCTTGCTGCCATGGTGCCCGGCGACCAGGATGTCGCTCGTCAGCGCCGTGCCGAGCTCGCGCGCGAGTCGGCGCTCGACCCGCGACTCGATATCGCCGGTGAGCAGAAGCGCGCGGCCCGCGGCCTCGACGCGCAAGACACAGGAGGCGTTGTTGCCGCGCCAGGTCGCGGCGGCCGGGTGCAGGATCTGAAAGGACACACCCGACCATTCCCACTGCATGCCGGCGCGACAGGGCAAGGCGTCGGGTCTGTCCAAGCGCGCCGGCTCGCCACTGAGGAGCTCATCGATCGGGATCCGCTCGGCCAGGCCGACCAGACCGCCGGCATGATCACGGTCGGCATGACTGATCACCAGTCGCTCGATCCGCTTCACGCCGTGCGACGCGAGATAGGGCGCGACCACCGCGCTACCGGTGTCGAAGCCACCGGGAAAGCTGGGCCCGGTGTCGTAGACGAGCGTGCCCTCGCTGGTGCGGATCACCGCGGCCAGTCCGAGCCCAACATCCAGGAGTGTGACCCAGGCCTCGCCAGGGGGCGGCCGCGGCGCTTGAAGCAGCAGCATCGGCAGGCAGAGCAGGATCCCGAGCCAACGCCCGGGCAAACCGCGCGGTGCCAGCAGTAGGAAGACCCCGGCGGCGCCAGCGAGCAAGACCCAGGTTGGCCGGGCGGGCAGTGTCACCGCGGCCCAGGGCAGCACGGCAAGCCAGGTCAGCCCGTCGAGGCACCAACCGAGGAGCTGCGCGGTCCACTGCATGGGCAAGGCCAGTCCTGGCAACAGACTGAGCAGACTGCTGATCAAGACCAGTGGCAGCAGCAACGTACTGAAGATCGGGACAGCAATCAGGTTCACCAATGGCGAGATGACCGAGGCGCGCCCGAACAGGAGCAAGAGCAGCGGCAAGAGTCCGATCGCGACCACCCACTGGGCGCGCCCCCAGCGGGTCCAGGGGTCGCGTCCGGGCAGGCGGTGCGCGAAGCTGAACACAAGGACCGCGACCGCCCCGAATGAGAGCCAGAAACCGGCCGAGAGCATCGCCATCGGATCGATCAGTAGCACGCCAATCAGGGCCAGTGCCAATGCATGATAAGGGCGCAGGGTGCGTCCTCGCAGCAGCGCGACCAAGACCACCATGATCATGACCAGCGCCCGCTGGGTCGAGATCGCGAAGCCAGCCAGCGCGGCATAGCCGAGTGCGGCAAGGATGGCAGCGATGGCGGCGGCGCGCGGTGCGGCGAGCGCAAACACCAAACGTGGAAAGCGTGACCAGAGCCAGCGGACCAGGAAGAAGACCCCGCCGGCGATCAGCCCGACATGCAGACCCGAGATCGCCACCAGATGGTTGGTCCCGGTGCGGGTCAGCACCTCCCAGACGTCCGTGCCGAGACCCGCGCGCTCGCCGACCACCAGTGCCTGGATCAGTGCCCGGGTCCGCGTTTCATCGATATGTGTTTTCAGGTGCTCGGCCAGCCACTGCCGGGCGCGGTCCAGTCGATACGGGCCGGGGCCGGCGTCGAGTCGCTCGGGCGGCTCGCCACGGCGCAGATGGCCGGTGGCTAGGATCCTGTGCTCGACCAACCAGCGCTCGAAGTCGAAGCCTCCTGGATTGGCCAAACCGTGCCTTGGCTTGAGCCGGACCGGGAGACGCCACTGCTCGCCAGCGCGCAGCGACGGCGGATCCTCGTACCAGGTCAGTCGCACACGGCCACTGAAGGGGACGGGCCTGCCCTCATGCCAGGCTTGCTGAACCTCGAACAAGAAGCGTCGGCCGCCCCCGGTCTCGGTGGGAATGCTGGCGATGCGTCCCTCGACCACCAACGGGGCGCGTGCCATGGTCTCAGGAAAGGGTGCGCACAACAGGGCGCAGAGCGTCCAGTGTGCCCAGGCGGCACCGAGCGCGAGCCACCAGGGCCAGCGCGCCCAGCGCACACGCCAGGCCAGTGCTCCAAGAACGACCGGGGCGGCCAGCGTCCAGGCGAGCGGGGGCAGCCGGGGAAGCGCGAGCAGGCCGCCGACACCGGCGGCGAGCAGCAGCGCGGCGCCGATCAGACCTGGACCAGGCTGTTGCCGCGAGGTGGCACGCGGGGATCCCGCCGCGCGGTCGCTGATCCTGCCATGCGGGTCATTCAATGCGTCCATGACTGCTCTATACTCCTCACTCGACCCTGGCCCTGGCGAGCGAACACCGGGAATTGCGGCGTGAAACGTTGGCTGAAGCGCAACCTACCCGCCCCCGCGGCGATGCGGGCGAATCGCCACGTCGGGTTGTTCGGCCGCTTGCTCCATGACCCCAACCTCTGGCATCTCAATCGCCGCTCGGTTGCCAGTGGTGTCGCGGTCGGCCTCTTCGTGATGTTCCTGCCTCCGCTCGGCCAGACCTTGCTCGCCGCCGCCTTGGCGATCCTCTTCCGGGTCAATCTACCGATCGCCGTGATGGTGTCCTTGATCACGAACCCGTTGACCATTCCGCCGATCTATTACACCACCTACAACCTGGGGTGTTGGGTGCTCGGCATCACCCCCGAGCGTTTCGATCTGGATTTTTGGCTGGATTGGCAGCGCTGGCAGGCGGTGATCTGGCCGGTCACGCTCGGCGGTCTGATCTGCGGAGCGCTCTGCGCGGCGCTCGGCTATGTCCTCGTCCAACTGCTCTGGCGATGGCGTCTGACGCGCCAGATCCGCCTGCGCCGCGCGCGCTATCAGAGCGTGGCGCGCGACAGACGCCCATCCTCCAAGCGCCAGATCTGATCCATGCGACCAGCCAGCTCCTGATCGTGGGTCACGATCACCAGGCTGGTGCCGATCGCCGCGTTCAGCTCCAACATGAGATCGAAGACCCGGGCGGCGGTTCCACGGTCGAGATTGCCGGTGGGCTCGTCGGCCAGCAGGCAGTCTGGATGGGTGACCAGGGCGCGCGCGACCGCCGCGCGCTGGCGTTCCCCTCCGGAGAGCTCGCCGGGTTTGTGCGCACCGCGATGCCCGAGACCGACGCGCTCCAGGAAGTCGGCGGCACGCTCGCGCGCCTCCTTGGGCCGCCGCCCCCCGATCAAGAGCGGCATCGCCACGTTCTCCAAGGCGGTGAACTCGGGTAGTAGGTGATGGAATTGGTAGACGAAGCCCAGGTGTCGGTTGCGTAGGCGGCCCCGCTTGACCTCGCTGAGTCGGCTGACCTCCTGGGTCATCCAGCGAAGGGTCCCGGCGCTCGGACGCTCGAGGCCGCCGATACAGTGCAACAGGGTGCTCTTGCCTGACCCCGATGCACCGATGATGGCGACCCGCTCACCCGCGCCGACCCGGAAGTCCAGTCCACGCAGGACCTCGACCTCCAGCGACCCCTGTTTGAAGGTCTTGGCCAGACCACTGACCTCGAGTACCGGCGTGCGCTCATTCATAGCGAAGCGCCTCGGCCGGTTGGGTGCTGGCGGCGCGCCAGGCCGGATAGAGCGTAGCGAGCACCGACATCAGGAAGGCCGCGCCGCCCACGAACACAATATCCGAGAGATGGACATCCGAGGGAAGCTCGCTGATGTAATAGATCGCTGGATCCAGGAAGTGCACGCCCAGCACGGTCTCGATCCAACCGACCACCGACTCCACGTTCAGCGCGAGCGCCACGCCGGCGATCACCCCGATCAGCGTCCCAATGGCGCCGATCGCCGTCCCCTGGACGATGAAGATGCCCATGATTTGGGCGGGCGAGGCCCCCAGTGTCCGGAGCACGGCGATATCCGCCTGCTTGTCGGTGACCACCATCACCAGGGTCGAGACGATGTTGAAGGCGGCAACGGCCACGATCAGGAAGAGGATGATGCTCATCATCCGCTTCTCCATCGCCAATGCACTGAAGAAATTACTGTGGACCTGGGTCCAGTCCTGGATGCGGTAGACCCCACCCAACTCGTGGGCGATGTCGCGGACCAGGCGTGGCGCCAGCCACATATCGGTCAGCTTGAGCCGGATCCCCGAGACCGCCTCGCCCAGGCTCAGCAGCTTGGCCCCGTCGTCCATCGCGATGAATGCTGCGCTGCGATCGTAATCGGCCATGCCGACGGCGAAGATGCCGCTCACGGTGAAGCGTTTCAGCCGCGGCATGATCCCGACCGGGGTAGCGCTGACCTGTGGTGTGACGACAGTGACCTTGTCGCCCGGCCGGGCGCCCAGGACATTGGCAAGATCCTGACCAAGGATGATCCGAAACTCACCCGCGATCAGATCGTCGACCGAGCCGTCGACCATGTCGCGCCGCAACTCAGCGACCTGATCCTCCTCGGTCGGGATGATGCCACGGATGAGCGCGCCGCTCACCTGCGAGCCATTGACCAGCATGCCCTGCACCTCGACGAAGGGCGCCGCACCGACCACGTGCGGATGGGCGCGGACCCGCTCCAGGGTCTCCACCCAGTCGGTCATGCCGCCGTATGGATCCGTGATGGTGGCATGCGAGGCCATGCTGAGGATCCGCGCCTGGATCTCCTTGTGGAAACCGTTCATCACCGACAGAACGACGATCAGCGCCACGATGCCGAGCATGATGCCCACCATCGAGGTTCCTGAGATGAACGAGATGAAATGGTTGCGACGCTTCGCTCGCGTGTAGCGCAGCCCGACATAGATGGCGATGGGATGGAACATATGCGCGAATTTAATCACAAAGCTGGTGCGGCTGCCCAACAACCTCGCGGTGGCCAGGCGCCCTGGATTCGGGCCCCAGAGGAGACGGCCAAAGAGGAGACGGGGTCTCCAGGCCCCGAGTGAGGAGGACTCGGCAGATCCGGCCAGCGTCAGCACGAGCAAGCGCTCCGCCACTGAAGCCGCGCGGCGAGCGTCCTCCCCCGAGGCCTTAGGAAAACCCTAATGGCCGTGTGCCTGAGCCCCTACTATACTTCTCGTCGTGGATCATTAGGGACATCAGCCTAGGGAGACGTCGTTGGGTATCGCGGCTGATTCGTCCGGGCTCGATCCGTGTCGTTGCCGCGGATCCTGGACGTATTGTACCGGGGCCAAGGCTCAAACAAGAGCACGCCGCGGTGGTCGATGCCGATCGCTCGGCAACCATAAGAAGAGGAGATCTGGAGATGTCAAGGTTTGATTCCAACCGCCCTCCCGACATGCCCGTGGCCCACGCGCGCTCCAAAGGCCGCGCCATGCCGCTCGCCTGGAATCGTGACGGTGCGCTCGCGGCGGACGGGGATGCGGCCGACGTTTCGGCCGATCTCGACTACCGCATCGAGGAGGGGACCTTGCGCATCCATGTCTTCGGTCCACTCGACCTGCGCTGTGTCTTTCGCCTGCTCGGCATCGGCCGCGCGGTCGATGACAGCATCCGCGAATGTCTGATCGATCTCTCGGGCGTGAGTCGGGTCTTCGACTCGGGTGTCGCGGCCCTGGTCTTGTTCGCGCACGAGCTCACCAAGAGCGGCGTGGCGAAGATCCGTATCCGTGGCTACGAGCTGCGCAGCGCGAGCCTGCTGCCCTATCTCACATGATCTGGCTCACATGATCTGGCTCACATGATCGAGCCCCCGTGACCTGGATGAGCCGTTGCCAGGCCTGGTCCGCGAGGGCCTGCGCGTGGCCCTCCATGATCTAGACCCAGTAGACGGTTCGGGTCATGACGCGCGAGGCCAGACGCATCACCGTGCGCAATGGCTGGGGCAGCTCGGCTCCCCCGGCGGCCTGCGCCACGCGGGCGTGATGGATCTCGTCGGCCTTCATCTGCTCGAGGATGGCGCGGGTCTTGCCGTCCTCGAGCGGGATCTGCTCGAGATGCTCGTCGAGATGATCCTCGACCTGACGCTCGGTCTCCACCACGAAGCCCAGACTCCATTTGTCGCCTGCGAGCCCTGCCGCCGCGCCGATCGCGAAAGAGCCTGCGTACCAGAGTGGGTTCAATAGACTCTGA
This sequence comes from Gammaproteobacteria bacterium, assembly GCA_009929855.1. Classification (GTDB taxonomy): domain Bacteria; phylum Pseudomonadota; class Gammaproteobacteria; order Chromatiales; family Chromatiaceae; genus Thiocapsa. Next base: position 66,710 of record RZZN01000007.1, on the reverse strand, counting down.
CGATCGTCAAGGTCTTCCAATCGCGAGGCGCACCAGGCGAGATGGTCGTTTTCTTCTTGTGCCGAACGCTCCATCCGCTTGCGGGTGTCGGGGAGCTTGGCGGTCAGCGCTTGACCTTGATAGAGGGCCTGAGCACAGACCTCGCCAGTATGGTTGATCCGCATCAGGCGCGCGATATGGCGGCGCTGGGTCTCGCTCAGATCGGTCTCCCGTTGCGTGGCCGCCGGATTCGGTCGCTCGGTGGTCTGCGGACGGCCGAACAGGGTCCGCAGTGCATGGTCGGCGCCGATGATGAGCTGGTCGATGGTCGAGTGATGACGGGTAGGCATGGATGACTCCGGTGATCGGGTTCAGTCGCTGGCGCGCTAGTGTATCCGAGTGATGGGGGCTGATGTGTCGACGGACGAGACGCGGCTGTAGCCTGATCGATCAGCGGTCAGCCCAATAAAAGCAGCTTTCACGCAAAGGCGCAAAGGCGCAAAGATTTTTCAATCAGTGAGCAGTGCCATGCCGTTCACCTGACTGGTGAGTTCCTTCACTGACTCAAGATTCTATTTTCTTTGCGTTCTTGGCGTCTTTGCGTGAGTCGATCGCCGGATTCAGGGTCAGTGCGTGCACTAGAGGTGCTCACGCCGGCGGGCCGTCTCGATGTGTCGGATCGAGCGGGTTGCGTTTGGAGGGCGGAGCGGGTCGAGTGAGCGCTGGCTGGTCGGGCCCCGCCGGCGAGTCCAATGCCTCGGCCACCAGTTCGATGGGGTGGCGGACGCCGATGTTCAGACCGGCCTCGCGTATGCCGGCGGCCAGATGGAGCGCGCAGCCTGGATTCGTCGTGACGATCAGGTCGGGCGGGTCGGCTGCCAATGGGTCGAGCAGTGCGCCGAGAAGCGCTTGGGCCATCTCGGGATGGCGCAACAGATAGGTCCCGGCGGCACCGCAGCAGCCATGCCCGCTGGGCAGTGGCGCTACGCTCAGCCCCGGGATGCGGGCGAGCAGTCGATGGACGGCCGCGTTGCCGCCGAGCTGGTTGCGATGACTGCAAGGCTCGTGCACCAACACCCGTCGCCGCAACGCGCGCGGCGCGAGTGTCGCGGGCCAGACGGCTTGGTCCAGGAAGGCGCAGATCTCCGCGGTGTCGCGCAAGCGTGGATGGGTGCGCAGCTCGGCCACGCAGGCGCTGGCCAGGCCCACCAGGGGGCGGTCGCCGAAGGTCTGTGCGCAGGCGGCGAGACGGGCATCCGCCGCCGCGGGATGACCAGTGTGTCTGAGCATGGCGCCGCAGCACAGGGGTGATCCAAGGATTCGGGCGCGCAGGCCCAGATGACGGGCGACACGCTCCGCTGCGGCCACCGCGTCGCCTTGCGCGGCACTACCCATGCAGCCGACGAAGAGATCGAAGTCGGCCACCGCTGGCTCGCGTGCCTCCACCGTGCGGGCCGCGGCGCCCATGGCGGTGGTCAGTCGATGATAGACGGCGAGGCGTGGAATCCGTGCCATGCGCGTGATCTCGAGCAGCCGGGCCAGGCCGAGCCGACGATAGCGCCGCGCGAGCCAGCCGAGCGCGGCGACCAGCCGCGCACTCGACAGCGCCTGCAGTGCCATGGCGCGCGGCCACCGCCGCCAGCCCGGTAGGGCCGCGACGCGCAGCGCGGCTGCATGGTCTGCGATCTCACCGTAGGCGACGCCCGAGGGGCAGGCGCGCTCGCAGTTGCGGCAGCCCAAGCAGCCATCGAGATGCGCGTTCAGCCGTGGGGTCAGGGCAAGCTCGCCAGTGGCCCAGCCCTGGATGAGCGAGATGCGCCCGCGTGGCGAATCCGCCTCGTGACGCGTCTGTGCGAAGGTCGGGCAGTGCGGCAGGCACAGCCCACATTTCACGCATTGATCAGCCAGCGCCAATAGCTCGCGCGTCGCCACGTCGCCGGCCGCTTCAGTCGAGTCCAAGGTCGCGATCTTCAAACTGATGTGTCGTCCATCTTCGATTCAATTGCAGGACCAGCCGCGCTGGCCGACCTATGGTAACCTCTCCGACTCGCCCCCGTGCCTTCGCGACCAACCCAGGTGACCGAGATGTCCTACTATCGCCACCATGTCTTCATCTGCACCAACCAGCGTGAGGATGGCAGTCAGTGCTGCGCTCAGTGCAATGCACAGGAGCTGCGTGGTTATCTGAAGTCGCGTGTCAAGGCGCTGGGGCTCGCGGGTCCTGGCGGCGTGCGCGTCAATACGGCCGGGTGTCTCGATCGCTGCGCGGAGGGACCGGTGATGGTGGTCTATCCCGAGGCGACCTGGTACACCTATGTCGACCGAGAGGATCTCGACGAGATCCTCGAGCGCCACCTGACACAGGGTCAGGTCGTTGAGCGTCTGTTGCTGCCAGGCTGATCTGGCCAGCGCTCCGAAGGTGGTGAAAACGGCTCGAGGGGCTTGCGCGCGAGGCGGCTTGTGCGTATCCTTCTTGGTCTTTCTCGATCCAGTTATAGAATTCATTGCCCCCGCATGGCGGGGCGACGGTCTGGCAAGCCCCCGTGGGCGGCAGGCCTTGTCGACCGTGGCTGGGCATCCGGAGCGTAGGACATGACGACGACAGTGAGCGCGAAACCGGCGGAGGTCCGCCGCGCCTGGTATCTCATCGATGCCGAGGGCAAGACACTCGGTCGGCTTGCAAGCGAGCTGGCGCGCCGGCTACGTGGGAAGCACAAGCCGCAGTACACGCCGCACGTCGACACCGGCGATTATCTCGTGGTGATCAATGCCGAGAAGATCCGTGTCACGGGCAACAAGCTGCAAGACAAGATGTACTATCGTCACACAGGCTATGTCGGCAACCTCAAGTCGACGAGCCTGGGCAAGCTCCTCGCCTCCAAGCCTGAGCAAGTGCTCGAGCTTGCGGTCAAGGGTATGCTGCCGCGTGGTCCGCTCGGGCGTGCCATGTATCGCAAGCTGCGTGTCTATGCCGGGCCGACCCATGGTCACCAGGCACAGCAGCCTCAAGTCCTCGAGCTCAACGTTTAGGAAATAGAGACGCATGTCGGAGACACAGAACGCTATCGGCCGACGCAAGACGGCCTCCGCTCGGGTCTTCCTGACCCTGGGCTCGGGCAAGATCACGGTGAACAACCGTCCGATCGATGAGTTTTTCGGCCGCGAGACCGCTCGCATGGTGGCGCGTCAGCCACTCGAGGCGGCTGGTCTGATCGATCGTGTCGACGTGAAGGTCACGGTCAGTGGCGGTGGCACGACTGGTCAAGCCGGCGCGATTCGTCACGGGATCGCCCGCGCGCTCGTGCGCTTCGACGAGAATCTACGCTCGCCGATGCGACGCGCCGGATTCCTGACCCGCGATGCACGCGAGGTCGAGCGTAAGAAGATCGGCTTGCACAAAGCACGTAAGCGCCCACAGTTCTCCAAGCGCTAAGTCTCGGGCGATCCTGTATCACTCGAGCGTGGGTGGCAAGGGCGACAAGCTTTCAGCCATCTCGATCGATACAGGGTCGCACTTCCGAATTGGGGGATCGTCTAGCGGTAGGACAGCGGACTCTGACTCCGTCAACCGAGGTTCGAATCCTCGTCCCCCAGCCATTCACCCGCCTCGGCGCTCGCTGGGCCACCTCCGCCCAGGCGCGGATCGGCAACAAGCTCGATTCCACGTTGGACTCCTTCACCCGGTCATTCGCGTCGCTCAGACGGCCGAGCGGGTTCATCGATGCGCTCAATCCGTCGTCTGTCGCTCCTGACTTGAATGTGGTTTGGAACGCACATCGACGTCTGACAGTTTGTCGCTGACTGGCGAGCTCGGTGTCAGGACCGCCCCATCACTCGCCGGTATCCTGTGTGGGACATATACCCTCACCGCTCGCGCGGGTTGGCAAGGCGCGCATCGACGATCGTCGCACGCGGTGTCACGGGCGCGCTCCAGGGCGGCGCGCGGCGCCTGGAAATCGCGGGTTTGGTGCGTAAAAGACACAGATTCAGGGAATGTGTCTTTTTTTACCTTTTCTGTTGCAAATCCTCCTGCCTTGCACTATAGTCCATCCCGGAAAGCAGGATTGCGATCGATTTCTGCAGTCGAACCGACACTGACAAATTCACAACAGCGGAGAACAGCATGAACAAGAAGCTACTCACCATGGCGGTCGCCGCCGCGATGGTCGCCCCAGGTGCCGCGATGGCCGAAGCCGTGCTCTATGGCAAGCTGAACGTCTCGCTCGATTACGCCAACGTCGAGAACGTGATCCTGCCGGTCTACGAGACCCAGCTGGATGGCGACGGCAATCCGGTCTTCGTGAAGGTCGCGCCGGGTGAAGACTTCAAGGGCTGGGGCATGTCCAGCAGCGGCTACATCCCGGGTGAGGCGCGTGCCAGCCGCATCGGCGTCAAGGGTTCCGAGGATCTCGGCAATGGTCTCAAGGCCATCTACCAGGTCGAGTTCGGTGTCAACCTCAACGACACCAATGGCGATGTGGACAGCAACGCCGACTCCATCACCTACCGCAACACCTTCATCGGTCTGACCGGCGGTTGGGGTACCTTCCTGGCCGGTCGTCATGACACCCCGATGAAGATCTCGACCGGGAAGCTCGACCTCTTCGCCGACACCATGGCGGACTACAACGGCACCGTCGGCTTCCGCGATCTGCGCGCCGACAACACCATCGCCTACATCAGCCCGAGCTTCAGCGGCTTCCAGTTCGCTGGCGCGATCGTTCCCTCGGGTGGCTCGACCGCTCTGAACAACGGTCTGAACCTGAACGAGGACAGCATTGCTGGCGCCTACTCGCTGGCCGGTATCTATAGCAACGGTCCTTTCTACGCGTCCTTGGCCTACGAGTCGCTGGGCAAGGAGCACTTCAACAACGAGTTCGAGAGTGTCAATCTGCGTGACTGCCCGTACGTCACCGATCTTGGTGGCGCCAGCTTGAGCGAGTGCGGCCTGGCCGCCGACGACGCGACCGCGTGGCGCGTTGGCCTCGGCCTGCTGGATTGGAACGGCTTCAGCCTGACTGGTGTGTATGAGGCTCGCGACCATGAGCCGGGCAGTGGCCCGTACGAGAGGCTCGAAGTCTTCAACGACTCCAACTTCAACGCTTACATTCCGGGTGGTCCGAAGAAGGTCGATCTCTGGCAGATCCAGGCCGCCTATGCCTTCGGCAACAGCCAGGTCAAGGCCATGTACGGTCAGGCCGATTACGAGAGCGACCTCTTCCTGGGTAGCTCGCTCATCGAGCTGGGCGGTGGTCAGGCCTTCCGTGACTACACGTACGACCAGCAGAACAACAACATCGAGACTTGGGCGATCGGTTTCGATCACAACCTGAGCAAGCGCACCAAGGCTTATGCCCTCTACACCGCGGTCACCAGCGATGCGAAAGACAGCATTGCTGGCTCCGAGTGGGATGGCTTCTCGGTTGGCATGATGCACAGCTTCTAAGCCCAACCAGGCTAGGCATGGAACGCGAGACGGGGCCTTCGGGCCCCGTTTTTTTTACCTGAAGCGATGGCGTGCGGGGCCTCGACCATCCCTTCGGCCAGATCGGCCAGATCGGCCAGCGTATTCCGAATCAGGCATCTTGGCCTGACAGAATCAGGGCCGGACGCGCTGACTCGGCAAGGAACGTCGGCAGTTCAGCCAAATGATGAACAAGGCCAAGCGCGGCATGGATGAGGGACGGGGACGATCGGCTCGGCGCGCCCTGGGGTCTGGGCCGAGGCGCGGGATACGGCCTCATCTCTGTTCGGGGCGACGGCGCTCGGCTCGCGTCGGCGCCGAGCCGTTGGGGTCAGCCGCCCCGAGCGCTCTCAGTGTGCGCCGATTGCCTCGATCTCGGCGAGCAGCCGATGATAATCAGGCGAGTCCGGGGCGGCATAATGAAAGTTCTTGAACAGCCCAGTGAGCTTGTTGAAGTGCTGGCGCACCAGGGTCTTGTCCGGGTAGGTGTCGCGCTGCTCCACGATCGTCCACACCTGCTCGAGCAAGAGTCGTTGCCGCTCGATCGGGACCGAGGCGTCGACCGTGTCGAAGGCGTCCTGTTGCAGGAAGACCATATCGAGGAAGAGTGCCTTTTGGTAAACCACATAATCCTCGGTGGTGATGCCTTCCTCGCCAGTGACCTGCATCATCTGCTGCACGGCATCACCACGCACCAGGAGCGCCTGCAAGGCCTTGACCCGCTCGGTCCAGGTCGGGTCGAGATTGCGGGCGTACCAGTCCTCGAGCTGCTCCAGATAGCGCGACCATGAGATGAGTGGATCGATCGCCGGGTAGAAACGCCGATAGGCGCGATCGTAGGAGAGTCCCAGGAAACTCTTGACCGTGCTGAGAGTGCCTTGAGTCACTGGCTCCTCGAAATTGCCGCCGGCGGGTGAAACCGTGCCGATCATGGTCAGGCTTCCGGTGGAGCCATCACCGGTGCGGATCAGGCCGGCGCGCTCGTAGACACCACGGATCGCCGATTCCAGATAGGCCGGGAAGGCCTCCTCGCCCGGGATTTCCTCCAACCTGCCGGAGGTCTCGCGCATGGCCTGTGCCCAGCGCGAGGTGGAATCGGCCAGGAGCAGCACCTGATAGCCCATCTGACGGTAATACTCGCCGATGGTGATGCCGGTATAGATGGACGCCTCGCGTGCCGCCACAGGCATCGACGAGGTGTTGCAGATGATGATGGTGCGATCCATCAGCGAGCCGCCGGTATGCGGGTCGGTGATGCGTGGAAACTCCTGGATGGTCTCCACCACCTCACCGGCGCGCTCTCCGCAGGCCACCACCACTACGATGTCGACATCGGCATGCTTGGCCAAGGAGTGTTGCAGGATCGTCTTGCCTGCCCCGAAGGGGCCAGGGATACAGGCGGTGCCGCCGCGCGCGACCGGGAAGAAGGTGTCGATGATGCGCATGGTGGTCATCATCGGCTCGTTCGGGTAGAGCCGCTCGGTGGTGCGCTCGCGCAGCATGTGCTCGGTGAGCGGACGGCGCACCGGCCAGCGCTGGCGTAGGTCGAGCGAGCGCTCCCGCCCCTGCTGGTCACGGATGCGCGCGATCGGGGTGTCGAGCGTCACGCTGCCTTCCTGGATCCAGGTCAGCTCGACCTCGCCCGGCTGGTCGAAGGGGACCATGACCTTGTGGGTGAACCGGCCCTCGGCGACCGTGCCGAGCAGTCCGCCGGCGCGCAAGCGCGCGCCCTGCTGAATCGCCGGCACGAATGACCAGCGACGCTCACGATCGAGCGGATCCAGGTCGACCCCGCGCGGCAGGAAGACCCCGTGCGCGAGCGCGACCTTGTCGAGCGGGCTTTGCAGCCCGTCGTAGACCTGACCGAGCAGTCCGGGACCCAAGACGACCGAGAGCATCTCGTTGGTCTGTTCGACCGGGTCGCCGATCGCGATCCCGCGTGTGTCCTCGAAGACCTGGACGTCGGCGAGATCGCCACGCACCCGCAGCACCTCGGCCTTCAGGTGCTCCTGGCGTCCATCCGCGGCCAGGCGAGTCGGCAGGATGAGGACCACCTCGTTCTTCTTCAGGGGGCGACGCAAGCCAGCCTCCCAACCGGCCTCGATGGTCGCCAGACTCTCCTGGACCGAGATCACGCGGGCCGGCGAGTCGGGGGGGGCGGTATCAACCGCGCTCGTGGAAACATGATCGGTCATCTTGAGGTGATCCTGTGATCGTCTGAAAGCTCTGGCCGCCAACCTCCCGCCGTTGGCTTCAAGGCTGGGGTCGACCTGTGTTCACGATGGCGTCGCTCGAGCCATCGCCGCCGCGGGCGGGTCGCGCGGATCAAGCAGGTCCGGACTGGTCGCTGTTGGGGTGCATCTGAATCCCCTCGTACCCAGTCAGCGCCTGCTCGACCAGTGTGTCGAATCGCGCGAGCGCGGCGCGTCCCTCATAGGTGGTCCAGCGCGCGATCAGATCCCAGCGCAGGACATAGATCACGACCGCCTCGAAGTCCAGGTAATGGCCGTCACTCAGGCGCTCCAGACGCTCCCAGACCACCCCGAGCAGCAGGCGCTCCAGCTCGCCGGCGGCACCATCGCGCAGATGACGCTCAGCCTGCGGCAGCCAGGGAAAGGCGCGCTCGAGTGCGAAGCTTGGCTCGTTCCAATGGCGCATGAGATGTCCGACCCAGCGCCCGTGACCCCAGTGACGATCGCGCGGCGTGGACTCGCCGCGATGGCGGTGGCGCAGTGCCGCGACCAGGGTCCGTAGCTCCAGACGCCAGGTCACCAGATCCTGGATGAATGGATGCTCGATGCCCGCAAGGATGCGGCGTGCCTGTCGCACGATCTGCGCATCGGTGCCGCCCGGCTCCTGTTGTGCCCATTCCAGAAGACGCCGTGCCTCGCTCAGGTCACGCGCCTCATCCGGCTCGAGCAGGCTGAGCCGCTGATTCAAACGGATCCGCGACAAGGGGGTTTGAGTCGCGCCGAAGAGCGGGCCGTGATACGGCAGTGCACTCAACAGCATCGCGTGGCGATCGGGGTGGGCCAAGGTCATTGCGCTCGGTTATTTCACCATGCCTTCGAGGATGGCGCGAAAACGTGGCTGCAGATGCGCGAGCAGCGTCGACGCGACTGTCTCGTCGGTCAGATCGATCCGCACATCCTGACCGTGCAGTGAGAGCTGGATCCCACGCCCGCCAGGCTCGGCGGCGACCCCGAAGGTGACGCCCTCGGCGAGGATGTTCCCGGCCAGCGAGAGCACGAAGTGCGACAGTGAGCCCTCGCGCAGCTCCAGCGGGTTGCGGCGCAGCTCTTCGGGGCTGACCAGCGCGCGTGGGAGCGCGACCTCGACCGCCTGGCCCGAGTCGACCCCGGCCGCGTCACGTGCCTTGGCCGCGACCTCGAGGATCAGGCGTTCCAGGAACGCCTCCTGCTCCATCTTGGCCGCGATCAGCCGTCTGACCTCAGCGCTGAAGCGGTCGGAGAGCTCAGCCTTGAGACGCAGCAGGGTATCGCGCATGGCGATCCGCAAGGCCTCCTCGCCGCCCTTCTTGAGCGCCTCGGCCTCCTGGCGGGCGGTCTCGCGGATGACCTTGGCGCGTGACTCGGCCTCGCGGATGATGCGCGCCGCCTCGCGGCGTGCCTCGGACTCGATCCGCTCGGCCGCGGCGCGGCCGACCTGCACGCCCTCCTCGCGCAGTCGCTCGATCAGGGTCTCGATCCCTGACGAGACCAGGGGCGCGGGCCCGTTGGCGCCACGCTCGGGTGTGCTGCTGGCGGCGCTCATCCCGGGATCCCTCCCGCCAGCACCAGCGCGAAGACGAAGGCGAAGACGGCGAAACCCTCGACGATCGCGGCCGGCGCCAACGAGAGCCCGAAGATCTCGGGTTTGGTCTTGCTCGCATGGATCGCCGAGGCGCAGGCCTGACCCTGTCGCATGGCCGAGACGAGCAGCGCCAGACCGGACAGTAGCCCGATGCCGAAGAGTGCCGGCGCGCTCTCGGGGGTCACCTCGCGCTGCAGACTGAACATGATGACGATGCCATAGATGACCTGCGAGGAGGGCATGACCGAGACGCCGATGTAACGCCCATAGCCGGAGTCGGTATCCACCATGGCCCCGATGGCTGCTTGTCCAGCGACCGCGCAGCCGATGACGCTGCCGATCGCCCCGAGTGCCATGGGCGCGAAGAGTCCGGCCCAGCCGAGCGCAACCACGAATTCGTTCATTCACGCAACTCCGTCCGTTTGAAGGGTTTGAAGGGATAGCCCTCGCCGGCCAGGGCCCAGTTGTAGAACTCGATGAAGTTGAGCCTGAGCCCATGGACCACGCCACTCATGAGGGCGAGCAGCAGGTTGAGTCCATGTCCGGCCAGGAGGATGAGGATGGCGAGCAGCAGTCCGATGCCGGGCAGCTCGTCGGCGACCGCGCGCGCGAGCCCGTTGAAGGTCATGGCCATCGAGGCCGAGGCCAGGCCGAGTGCGAAGAGTCTCAGATAGGAGAGGACGTCACCGAAGACCTGGGTCACCCGCACCAGGTTGCTCAAACCGTCGAACAGACGCAGCAGCACTGACTTGAGCCCATCGATGGGCCGATCGCTCCCGATCAACAGGATCGCCGCCAGGGCGCCACCGAGCATGACTTGGGCCGCGAGGATGGCCTCCGTTGGGACCTGGGCCGGATCCATGATCCAGAGCGCGAAGGCGCCGAGCATGGCCAGGATCCAGGCCATCGCCACCCGTCCCGCGGCACGTCCGCGACGCGCGCTGGCCATCTCCAGATTGGCCAGGACCAGATGGACGACACCGATCCCGACCGAGATTTGCATCATGCTCGTGAAGTCGTTGATGTCCAGTCGATGGAGGTGTCCAAGGAGACCATCGGGGGCGGGCGCGAAGCCGAAATAGCTCCCGACCAGGACCCCCCAGAGCACGGATGATCCGACCAGCACCGCCGCGAGGATGCGCAGACGCGCGCCGAGATCGCTGCGCCCGAGCCGCGCCCAATAGAGGAGCAGGGCCAGTCCGAGCAACAGCGCATAGCCGGCATCGGAGAGGATCATCGCGAAGAATGCCGCGAAGGAGAAGAACAGCACCCGCGACGGATCCCAGGTGTCGTAGGCCGGCATCTGATAGAAGGCAACCAGATCCTGCCCGGCAGCGATCGGCGCGGGATTGTCGAGCAAGGTCGGAGGGGCGTCCTGCGCTCCCGGCTCCTCGACCAGCAGGGCCAGTCCGGACGACGTGGTCAGCGCACGCACCGACTCGAGGGCGGCGGTGGGGGCCCACCCCTGGACCAGGAACAGATGCGCTTCGTCACGAGTCTGCGCGCTGGCATGGCGCAGCTGTGCCTGATCCTCGGCGGTCGCGAGGTGACTGGAGATCAGATAGATCCAGCGGGTGAGCGCATGATGCTCGGCTTGGATCTCATCGAGCTCCAGCTCGGCGGCCTCGAGACGGCGCCGCACCTCAGAGAGACTGAGCGCGCCGGCCTGGGTCCGCGGCACCGGGAGTGCCTCGCGCGGCGGCTCCTCGGGATGGATCACCACCACCCAGGAGCGGCGCTGATCGCGATGCACCACCTGCCAAGGCAGCTCGAGCCTGGCGAGCTGCGCCATCTGACGCTCGGGAACGATATAGAACCAGAATTTGCGCCCGCCGAGCTCGGCCAGGGGCGGGAAGCTGAAATCGCCCCATGGCGTGAGCTCGGCGATGCGCTCGGCCAAGGCATCACGCCGGTCGGTGACCTCGCGGCGGCGGCGTTGGTTCTCCAAGACCGCCTGGATGGTCGCCGCGAGGTCGAAGCCGGCCGGGTCGTGGATCTGTCGGCGCTTGTCACGGATGTCCTGCAGATAACGCAACGCCTGCATGGCCTCGACGGCATGCCCAGTCGGCTCTTTCTCAGGCTCGCGCGCCGCTGCGCGCAACGGGATCAGATGCAGACAGCCGAGGTCTTGCAGCGCCATGAGCACCGCGTCCTTGTCGGTGGCCAGACCGGCGATGGTCAAGCGATTCAGCTCAACGATGCTCATGCCAGGGACTCCTTCAGCCGTTTGCCCTTGGCGATCTTGGAGCGCACGATCGCGGCGCGCTCGCCATCGGACAGATAGACCCGAATCCGTTTGATGTTCTCGCGGGTACGCGGGATCAGCACCTTGTCGAAGAGGTTGACCCGCTGAGTGACCTTGCGCACCGCCTCGTCGAAACGGGTGATGCGCTGTGCATGCAGATCGGCCTGGATGCGCAAGGTCAAGAGCTCGGCGAGCCGCTCGACCAGGACGTCGACCCAGTGTGGCTTGATCAGCAGACTGTAGTCGGCCGTTTCCAGATCGAGCGACTCGAGCACCGGTAGGCGGGTCCCGAGCAGGTTCTCCTCGCCGAGACGCAGCGCGCGGATCCGCACCAGGTCAGCGAGCTGGATCTCGTGGTTGGCGAGCATCGGCAAGGTCTCGCGCACCCGCTCGCGTACTGCCGCGACCCGTTGCTCGGTCGCGGTGCGCGCGGCGACCTCCTTGGCGCGCTCGGCCATGAGCTGCCGGCGCTTGAGATCGAGCGAGGGCAAGAAGCGCTCGTAGGTCTGCAGTGCGCGATTCTGCTTGGCGAGCGAGGTCTTGCTGAGACTGACACCGGACATGGTCGTGTTGCGCTCTCCGCTCAGGCCGCCGCCGCGACAGACTCCTCGTCATCCAGTCGCGGCAGATATTTGTCGATCAGGCTGTCCTTCATCAGCAGCTCGTCACGCTCGAAACACTCCGCCAGGGTCTGCCAGCACAGATCCAGACCGCGCTCGAGCGGGAGGCTCACATCGATGTCCATGAAGCGCTCGCGGAACAGCCGACCGAACTTGATCAAGCGCAGATCGAATTCGGACAGATCGAAGGCCATCGCCTGTTTCTGCTCGGCGTCGCGGGCACCCGAGTAGAAGCGGATCATGGTGTTCATGATCTGCCCATGGTCCTCGCGCGTCACCTTGCCGATCACGTGCTGCTTCAGACGCGAGAGCGAGCCGAACGGATCGAGCATGCGGTCGTGCAGATAGAACTGACCCTCGGTGATATAGCCGGTATTGTCCGGCACCGGGTGAGTCACGTCGCCGCCGGGCATGGTGGTCACCGTCAGGATGGTGAGCGAGCCGCCGTCCTTGAAGTCCGCGGCCTTTTCATAGCGACGCGCGAGCTGCGAATAGAGATCGCCCATGTAGCCGCGATTCGATGGCACTGCCTCCATGGCGATGCCGACCTCTTTCATGGCATCGGCATAGGCGGTCATGTCGGTCAACAACACCAGGACACGCTTGCCTTCCTCGACGGCGAAGCGCTCGGCCACCGCCAGTGCCATGTCCGGCACCAAGAGACGCTCGACCACCGGATCGGAAGCCAGGTTGACGAACATCAGGGTGCGCGCGAAGACTCCGGCGTCCTCGAAACGGCGCAGGAAGTAATGATAGTCGTCGAAGATGAGTCCGAGACCGCCGAAGACCACGATGTCGGCATCGGCCTGGATGCCGATCCGCGCGAGCAATGCGTTGTATGGCTCGCCAGCGACCGAGAAGATCGGGATCTTCTGGCTCTCCACCAGCGAGTTGAAGATGTCGATCATGGGCACGTCGGTGCGCACCATCTTGGAGGCGAGCGCGCGTCGTGCCGGGTTGACCGAGGGGCCATCGATCTCGATCTTGGGATCCTGCGCGAGGCTCGGACCGGTGTCCAACGGGGTGCCATCTCCGCGGAAGACCCTGCCGAGCACGTTGCTGGAGTAGGTGACCCGCATCGGATGACCGAGAAAACGCACCGAGGCGCGGGTCGAGAGACCCTTGGTCCCAGCGAACACCTGCAACGACACCAGCTCGCGCTCGATCTTGATCACACGGGCCAGCGAGTTGAAGCCACTCGGATCCTCGACCAGCCCCAGATCCCCGAAGGCCACCGGCTGGCCCATGCCCGCCGCGGGAGGGACCGCGACCTTGAGCAGATCGCCGACGATGGCGACGACCTTGGAATAGCGCACGAGGCTTTGTGACATGAGTGTCTGTTCTCGTCTGGATCGGATGTTCTCTATCGACCGGTGGGCGGCCGCTCGTCCCTGAGGGGGTGACGCATGCTGCTCGAACGCCGTGCGCCCTTTGCTCGAGATCCCCTGGCGGCGGTGTGGCGCACGCGCGCTTGTGCTTGATCGATCTCATCATACGCGACTTGCGAGACCGATGTGAGCATCGCAGCGGCGAAACTGAGCAGGGTCATGCGCGGATCTTGGTGCGGGCCAGTATCAAGATGTAGATGCTTGGCCCGTCTCATCCTCGAGATGGCCCTGCCGATATTGACGCGGTGTCATCCCGAAATGCCGACGAAAGGCGCGCGTGAAGTCACCCGCATTGCGATAGCCAACCCGCTCGGCGATCAGCTGCACCTGCAGATCGGTCTCGCGCAGCAGACTGCGGCCTCGCTCCAGGCGCATCTGTTGGAGATATTCGTACGCGCTCATGCCGACCTGATCGCGAAAGATCGCGGTCAAGCGTTGCTGGTTGGTCCCGACCCGGCGCGCCAGGTCGGTGAGGCTGGGCGGGTCGGTCATGTGGCGGGTCAGCAGGGCGACGGCCTGCACGAGGAGCCGTTGCTCACGACGCTTGGCAAAGGCCGCATCCGGCAAGGCCATGGCGGCCTCCATTGCCTCGCTGGTCAGCCGCTCCAACCGTTGCTGCTCGCCCAACTGCACGAACACCCGTGCGAGCACCTCCTGCTCGGAGAATGGCTTGGTGATGTAGTCCGCGCCACCGGCGGCCAGGCCCCTGAGCTTGTCCTCGATCTCGATGGCGGCGGAGAGGAAAATCACCGGGATGTGTTTGGTAATTGGATCGGCCTTGAGCAGGCGGCACACACTCAATCCATCCATGCTGGGCATCTGCACATCCAGTAGGATGAGGTCGGGCTGCCCCACGCGGGCGATGCGCAGTCCATCCTCGCCGTTCAGCGCCACCAACAGATCGATGCCGCTCTTGCCGAGATAGGCCATGAGCAATCCGACCGAGGTCGGTTGGTCGTCGATGATCAACAGGCGCGCGATTGAGTCTGATTCGGACATGGCTGAACGATGCTCGACGGTGTGAACGGCAAGCTTGATTGTGCCTCCAGGATATGGCCGACGGTTAGGATTTTGCAGCGATGAGTGATGCAAGCTCAGTTTTTTTCGTCCGAAGCTCACTTTGACGGCGACGACCACTCGATGATGATGACCATCCGCGGGGCGCTCATGTCATGACCCGTCGAGCGTACCGGGTGAGTCCAGGTGCAAGTCGCGTCGCCGCTGTCGGGTCTCCAGCCTGGTCACCGATCCGCGCGAATCGACTTGCCGGCGCGGTTGTGAGAATAATGAGCAGCACCCGAGTCCTTGCGTCCCCGTCCTTCAGTCACCCTTCAGCTCGAGTTGAGGAGATATCGATGCCTGTCCTGGATCTTCCGAGCTCCGGCGCGCCCAACAGGCTCGCCGCGCTGGCCGACCATCACATCGAGATGATGGTCTCGCTCATGCCGCCGACCACTCCGTTCGGCACCGAGACCGATGCCGATCGCATCCAACTCAGCGTGACGTCATCGGCTGGGTGGAGCCGATGACCCAGCCATCGACTCAACGCAACCAATGGCGTCTGGCGAGCGGGTATGCCCCAGCGCTGGTCTTGGCGGCGACCCTTGGTGGCCCGGCGGTGGCCACGGCCGCGGGGTTGGCCGACTGCGCCGCGATCCAATCCGATACGGCTCGCCTGGACTGCTATGATCGGCTCAGTGGGCGCGTGAGCGAGTCCAGCACGCGGGCCGCGCCGCCGGCCGAGATGAGCGCGCCGGTCGCGTCCTCACCCGCGGGGGGCGAGTCGGCGAGCCCCTCGCTGATCGACCGCGCCTGGGCATTCGCGCCGGACTCCGATCGCTATGCCATCGGTCTCTATCAGCGCAACTATCTGCTGCTCGCGAATTACACGGACCGAATCAATGAGCGACCATTCACGCCCATCTTCGATGCCTTGGAGAGCGAGCAGCAGGATCTCGACTCGACCGAGGCGCGCTTTCAGATCAGCTTCAAGTTTCGGATGTGGTCCACCGAGGGTCGACGCCTTGGTCTGTGGGCGGCCTACACGCAGAAGAGCCAATGGCAGGTCTACAATGACGCCATCTCGCGCCCGTTCCGCGACACCAATTACATGCCCGAGCTGATACTCAGCTTCCGGCCGGATGTCGAGCTCGCTGGATTCCATTGGCGTCTACTCAATCTCGGCTACACCCATGAGTCCAATGGTCGCTCCGACCCGATCTCGCGCAGCTGGGATCGGCTCGTGGCAGCGATCGGTATCGAGCGTGACAACTTCGCGCTGGTCTTGCGCCCCTGGATACGCATCGACGACAGCGACTCGGACGATGACAATCCGGACATCACCGATTATCTCGGTCATGGTGATCTGACCGCCTACTACAAATGGCGCGATCACAGCTTCTCGCTCATGGGGCGGGGCAATCCGAGCACCGGCAAGGGCAGCGCCGAGCTGACCTGGATGTCGCCCCGGCTGGTCGGCCCATTACGGGTCTATCTGCGCGCCTTCTCCGGCTATGGCGATACCCTGATCGATTACAACTGGCGCCAGAACGCGGTCGGGATCGGTGTCGCGCTCAATGATGCCTTGTGATGATGGGTGAGCGTCGTTTGGCGCTTCGCTGAAGCCAGTATCCACATTGCGCATGCTCGCAAGACCTGTCGGGGCGAAGGACATCGCCCCGACATCCCGCTAGACCCGTGGGGCGAATGCATTCGCTCCGCCACCGCGCATGCGGGACGATCCATGTCGGTGAATGATTTCGCCCCCAGGGTGCAGGGTGAGCTGATCCCGCTCAGTCCATCACGACATTGACGCCGCGCTCCCTCAGATAGGCCTTGAGCTCCGCAATGGCGATGAGATTGAAGTGAAACACCGATGCCGCGAGCAGGATATCGGCACCGGCCGCGACGGCGTCGAAGAAATGCGCCATGGTGCCGGCGCCACCAGAGGCCACGACCTCGGCGTTGGTGGCCGCGCGGGTCTTGCGAATCAGGGGGAGGTCATAGCCGGTCTTGACCCCGTCGGTGGTCTTGCTCGTGGGCAGGATGGCCCCCACGCCATAGCCGTCGATGCGTTTGATCCACTCGACGGCATCGGCTCCGGTGGCGGTCCGCCCGCCGTCGATGAAGACCTCGTAGCCGGATGGCAATGCGTCGTTCACTGCGGCATCGACAGCCACCGTCACGCGTGCTGATCCGAATTCCTCGACCATCTCGGCGATCACGTCTGGATTGCGAAAGGCCGCGCTGCTGACCGAGATCTTGTCTGCGCCGGCCTGGATCACGGCCGCGGCCGTGGCGACATCTTTGATGCCCCCGCCAACCGTGAATGGCACCGTGGCGACCTCGGCCACCCGCCGGACCACCGCCAGCATGGTCGCTCGGCCCTCGACCGTCGCTGTGATGTCCAGTAGGGCCAATTCGTCCGCGCCGGCCGTGCAATAGGCGCGGCAGCACTCCACCGGATCTCCAGCGTCGCGGATATCGACGAATTGAACACCCTTGACGACCCGACCATCACGCATGTCGAGACAAGGCATGATTTTGATGGCATGAGCACTGGTGACACTAGTCATGGCAAACGGCTGATTCCCGGTTGGATGGATTGGATGGTCTGAGGTGAGAGGAGGGTTGGCACGATGGAATGATGGTATCAGGTCACACTCTGCCGTGGCACCTCGTCAGTCAGCCGATGACACCGGCACGCCTTCAGCCTTGGGCTCGGTAAGATCTTCACTCGGGGCCTGGAGGCCCCGTCTCCTTTATGGCCGACAGGCCCCGTCTCCTTTAGGGTCTGGAGGCCCCGACTTTTCTAGGTTGTCATCGCGCGTGACCGTCAGAGTGGCGCGGCCGGGTCGCCGCGCCGGCGGGGGGTTGCCGCCGCCGGGGCAGATCCCCGGCGGCGTCAGGCCTCAGTTGCAGCGGCCGTGTGGGTTGCTCGCGGTGGCGCCGACCATGACCCCGATGGGGTCACCGTTGGTCTCGCTGCCGGTCTGCCAGAAGGTCGCGTTGACAGCGGTGTCAGGATCGGTGCCACCGAGGTAGCTCGGGATGCAGGCACAGCCGATGTCGAACTCGACAACTGCGGACGAATTCAAGTCCTTCGTCAGACCCAGGATCACGCCGCCGGTGGCCTGGGTGTCCTTGGTGCAAAGCGAGTAGGGCAGGACGGGCGCACCCTGCTTGCACGCGAGCACGCCGACGGCCTTGTCAGCGGTCTGCCCGCCTGTCGGGTAGAGGTATAGGATCACGTCGGAGCCCTCGGCGCAGGTCGTTAGATCCAGAGTGAGCCCTGCCGTGGCGTTGACGAAGGAGCGACTGGTCATGGTCCCACCGCTGGTGTCCGTCCCCTGGTAACCACTCACCATGAGCTGACCGGTGTTGGCTGAGTAGCTGATCTGCCCGGCGGTCGGTGCCGCGAAGCCCACCGAATCCTTCGGCGGGGCACTCGCCAGGATCATGTCCACTGATGGTGCCATCGCCCCCTCTGCCACCGTCACGTAGTAAGGAACCGTCGTGTCAGCGCAGGAGAGATCGCCTCTCATCGTGTCGAAGCCGGTCGGCGTGGCGGTGATGACCACCCCGGAGCCTGCAGGGCAGGTGGTGCTCATGTCGAGTGTTTGTGGGCCGTTTTCGAATGACTGGCCGTAGGCTGCCCAGGTGCCCCCCGTTGGATTCGGCCCTTGTCCGATCCAGACGCCGTTGACAGTGACGCGACCTGACGAGGTGTCGTAGAACCAGTAACCTGGAGACGGGTTCCTGGTCTCACTCCACTGGGGTACCTGGACCGGTGGTTTGGCCCACTCGGTTTGGCTCCAGTCGCCCGCCTTCACCAGCTCCAGGTTTGGTGCATACTGCTTGTCATACTGGCCTGTCGAGCCCCCACCCGCCACCGAATAGCTCGCGATACTGATCATACCGGTGTCATACGCGAAGGCGGGGTCGACGCCGCTCACGCTGCTTGCCGCGCCGGTCAGATTGACGACCTGGGTCGGCGGTTGAAAGGCCTTGAAGGCCGGTGTGCCGACCTGCGGATAACTGTCCGTCACGTAGACGTCGGCGCCAGTCAGGATCGCGTTCCAGATGTTCAGTCGCGAGCTGCTGTAGGAGTTCTCATACAGGCTCAGCACGTTGTGGTAGGTCGGCGCAGTTCCCGATTTGGTGCCGCAGCCCATGTCCGTCGCGAACAGGTTGTTGACTAGGCTGATATTATTGCACGCGGGCGAGCCGAGGTGTATGGAGTAGTTGGCATACAGCGCCTGGCCGCTCGGATTGCCCAGGCCCACCTTGTTGTTGATCTCGGCCTGCACGAAGCTGTTGGTCAGGAGCAGCCCGAGCAGGTTCGATGCCGCATAGGTTGGGTTGACCGCTGGCGGAGCCGTCGCTGATACGGGCGCAGGTTCGCTCAAGGTGCTCGTGAAGGCCGTGTCGATCTTCGTTGCCGCATAATTGGTGACGCTGGTCGCGGTCGCATCGCTCCCGGCCTCCGCCGCGGCCCCTTTCACCACCCCTTCGACGCCGATCAACTCAGGGGCGGCCGCAGCCACGACGGCGCCGGTCAGTTTGACGACACCCTTGATCAACTTGCCCCAAATGGATTCATGCGTGATGGGTGTGCTCGCCGCCTCGTTCATCGTCTTGATGGCAGTGACCGCGTTGCTCGGCGAGCTCAGGAGCCAGCGCGCGTACTTGCTGCTGATGGAGGATGCGGCGAAAACGCCGTCCGCCCCGGCCGGCGCAATGCGGTTCTTGATGTCCTCGATGTCCTGGGAGCTCAAGCTGTCGTTGCTCAGTCCGTAACCAGTGTCGGTGACCAGGTGCCAGAGCATCTTGGCCGCGTAGCTGTTGATCAGGAAGGGGTCGCCGATGGCGAGCGTGAAGTGCCCGCCATAGATCGGCGCCACGGTCTGACTGCCGGATTTGGCGTTGCTCGCGACGTAGGTGGACAGGTTCACCGGGTACATCGCGAGATTCAGGCTGTCGACTGCCAATGCGTCGGTGTTCTTGTTGTCCAGCCCCATCCAGAGCCCGCCGGTGCCGATATAGCCGCTATCGGTGTGGCTCACGTTGAAGTTGAGCGAGTTGGTGGTGAAGCTGGGTGCGAGGGGGTTCTTGTCCTGCTTGATGTCGAGGGGGCCCCACACCTGA
The DNA here is from genome assembly GCA_009929855.1 of Gammaproteobacteria bacterium. GTDB lineage: Bacteria > Pseudomonadota > Gammaproteobacteria > Chromatiales > Chromatiaceae > Thiocapsa. Next base: position 47,054 of record RZZN01000007.1, on the reverse strand, counting down.
TCGCCCGACACCAATCCAGTCGGCTCGATGTCATGGTTGTACCAGATCCCTTGCTTTGTCCCGCAGTAGGGGTAGGCGTCGCTGGTGCTGCCATCGCCATTGACGCCAGAGAGGAACATGTTCGGCGCCGAGGCCAGGGCGGAGAGCACGATCGTGTTGGACGAGGATTTCAGTGTCCAACTGTCGCCGATCGCGGGGGCGTTCAGCGTGGAGGAGAATGCTTGGGAGTACTCGACCTGAGTGTGAGATGCGCTTGTTCCGGAGGACAGCGCGAAGGACGCGACCGTGGAAGCGTCGACCGGGTCGCCAGCCCCACCGTAGAAGATATAGTTGTCCTTCATCTGGTCGGACGGGTTTTTGCAGCTCCCTCCGCTGATCCCTACGTTGTTGAAGAAGCCGACGGTGCCGGATGTATTCCCCCAACCGGTTTGAGCGGATGGGGCCCAGTGGCCGTCGGGGTTGGCGCCACCGCCATAGGGCGTGACATCATACTTGCTGTTGCTGAGGTTGAAGAACTCGTAGGACAGTGCGCCGGTCTGCGCTTGGTAGTCGTAGCCCCAAACGGTCGGCACCGAGCCGGCGAGGACGAGTGCGGTGAGGATGCGGTTCATCGTTACTTACCCCGCAGGTTGAAGGTGGCGTTGCGGACGATGACGGGGCTGTTGATGGCGTGCCCCGCAATGCCGGTCTTGGCGTGAAGGTTGTCGAGTCCGAAGTAGGTCCCAGCGTTCAGGCGGAAGCCGGTGAGGGTGCCGCTCGGACCATACTGACAGTCGCTCAGCAAGAGCCGTCGCGGGATGCCGGCGGCTTCCAGTGAGACGCCACATTCGGCGCCGCGGCCAAGCTTGAACGGGAACACAAAATGAAAGCCGGCCGGGCCAGACAGCACCAGACCGCTGACGCGCGCCGTGCTTGGCATATGAATGCCCTGGTAGAACTGGAAGCTCGGCAGGATGCCGATGGAGGTGATGTTGAAGCGTTGTGGGTTGACGCTGGTCAGCGCGGCCCCGCCGGAGCGCTGGGTGTAGATGTTGGCATGGCTCAGGTGACTCTCCGTGGCGATGCCGGGGCGCAGCGTGAAGCCCTTTCCGGCGGCGGCGAAGAAGGTGACGCCACCGCGCTCGCAGGTGGGGGCGTCCTCATCAGGGGAGGCGACGAGGTTGGCCTGGTAGAGCCCTGGCAGCAGTGCATGCACGCCGGCGTTGCCGATCTCGGCCTCGCAGCCGGCGCCGTCGACCCCGTCAGTGCGCTGCCAGTGCTGAAGCTTGATCCATTGTCCGGGACGGTCCAGAAACTTGACCGTGGCGGTGCGGATGGTCGTGATCTCGCCGTCTCGCACGCTGAAGCGGTGTGGGTGGTAGCTGTCCAGCCCGCTCTCCTGGTAGAGGAGATAGTTGCCCGCATCGAGGGCGATGTTGGTGTTGAGGGGCACCGGGATGCCATCATCGCTGAACGGCTCACTGATCATGAAGTCGCCAGTCGCGGCCGGACGCGTCGCGCCGAGCAGGCACAGGCCGGTGGTGATCGCGCTGCCGTTGCATGCCGTGGGATAGACGACCTTGGAGTCCTCGACCTGAACCCGGTGGCTGATGGTTGCGGGCGCTGGCCGCGTATCGGGTTTGACGAGCTCACCGAGCTCGCTCGATGGCCCTCCGTGCGCGCCGCTGGCCAACGTGGCCGTGAGCAGCATGGTGGAGATGACAGGGTATCGCATGGGTTGGCTCCGCTGTTGATGGAACGGGCATTGCGGGCCGGGCTGATCGGCCTCGCCCCATCGATTATCCGGAGCTAGGTCTGCGCAAGGCTCTCGAATCCTCAGCAATTCGAGAGCGAATGGAGTCCGCCGGCCTGACGCGGTGTCGGGCAGTGCGGCTGGGCGCGACAGCGTGGGTCGTGTCTAGGGTGCGTCGGCGAGCGCGCTCGCGGGGCGCAGCGGCAGGCGCAGGACGAACACCGCGCCGCGCGGACAATTGTCGCGCACCCGCACCGAGCCGCCATGCAACGCGGCGATCTTGCGCACGATCGGCAGGCCGAGCCCACTGCCGCGGCTGCCGCGGCCCCGGTTGAAGCGCTCGAAGATCCGATCCTTGCTGGCGTCCGGGATGCCGACCCCTTGATCGGCCACGGATAGCTCCAACGCTCGACCGTCCTGGTAAACCCGGATCTCGGGTGGCTCGGCGCTTGTACCGTGAAGGTTGGCGTTGTCGATCAGGTTGTGCAGCGCGATCTCGAGGAGCTCTGCGTCGGCATGGATCAGCGGCAGTCCATCAGCGATCGTACAGCGCGGCTGGGTTGGGTCGGTGGTCGCGACGGTGCGTGCAAGCGCTCCTAGATCGACTGGTCGCGCGATCGTCTCGATGCGCAGATTGCGCAGCCGATCCTGGCAGATCAGGGCGTCGGCGAGCCGGTAAAGGCGTCGGTTGGCCAAGGCGATGTTGTGGATTCGGCTGGCCACCGCGGGCGTGGTCTCATCGCGCAGGTGTTTCAGCGAGTCGAGCGAGGCCTGGATCATGGCCGTGGGGGTGCGAAATTCATGCGAGACCATCGACAGCAGCTCGCGCTGCTCGGCCTCGGCCGCGGCGAGGCGCGCGTGGGCTTGGCGCAGCCTCTGGTCCTCCTGCTGCTTGCCGATCAACAAGAATCCGTAGCCGTTGAGGATGCTGATGACGAAGGTGCCGATCCACAGCATCAGGTTTGGCAGCGAGGTGGCGAAAGGCATCAATCCTCCCGCCCCGATGCCCCAGGCGACCCGGAACAGGAAGAGCAGGGCAGCGATCAAATTGTTGGCACCGATCAACTGCTCCAGCGGGCTGGCGCGCCGCCCATGCAGCAGCACCGCCCCCATCGCCGCGTAGAATCCAGCCATCACGAGCGAGAAATAGACTGGGAGCATCTCGCGCGGCACCTCCATCAGCGGCAATGCAACCCGGACGAGGAGCGCCAGCACGGCCGTCGACAGTAGCGGCCATCGCCACCCTTGGCGGTCGATCAGCTTGATGTAGGCGGCGAGCTCCAGGGCGCTGCCCCCCAACATCAGCAGGTGTGACAGGGTCGGCAGCAGATCCAGGGTGACGAGCGTCCGTGCCCAGACCAGGAGTAGGCCAATTCCGATCAGTGCGCGGCCCGAGCGCCAGAGCGCTAGCGGAGCATACTGCTGGGGGCTCGATTTGAAATAGAATGTCGCCGCTGCCGCGAAGGCCAGGTCGGCAAGCCCTAGAACCAAGGCGATCGTCGGGATGTCGATCATGATCCGATCCGAGTCTTCAGTGGGTGCCTGTGGTCAGTGCCACTGACGCGATCTTGCGCGTCGCCGGGCTGATTGGCGCGGGTCTTTCGGGATCGGTTTTCACGCGACCCTGCCGATCGTCGCTGATTCGTCGATCGCTTGCCTGAGGATGACATGACGACACATGCTTGAAGCCCATCGATCATCCAGCGACACGGCAGACGACAAGACGGTCACCGTTGCGATCGTCGAGGACGAGCCAGTCCTGTTGAGCGAGCTGGCATTTCAGCTCGAGCGCCATGGTTTCGCGGTCGCCACCTTCCAGACCGCGGCTGAATTCTATCGCCATCTCGCGGTGCGGCCGGTACGGATCGCCGTATTGGACATCGGACTCGACGGCGAGGATGGTCTGAGCATCTGTCGTCATCTGCGCGCGCACGACCCCCATATCGGAATCGTCTTCACCACCGCGCGCAGCCTCCGTGACGAGCGTTTGCTCGGTCTCGAGGCGGGGGCGGACGCCTATCTCGTGAAACCCGTGGATCCAGATGAGCTGGTCCTCATCCTGCACCGTCTCGCGCAACGGACCGTCGCCGCACCCGCGGTGTCAGAACCATTGCTGTCAGGGGGTTGGCGTCTCGACTCGGACTTCGGCCTCTTGAGCACGCCCAATGGGCATCGCCTGCGTCTATCCTTCAACGAGGTCAGGATCTTGCGGGCATTGCTGCGCAATGCCGGGAGGGTATGCTCATACGTGGCCGTCGCCGAGGCGCTAGGTGTGATCTGGGAGGACTATGACAAGCACCGTCTCGAGGTCATCCTGAGCCGGCTGCGGGCGCGTGTGGAGCGCGACACGGGCGATCGCTTGCCAGTCGTCGCGGTCCGTGGGTTTGGCTATCGATTCGACACCTGAGGGGGCACGCAGCCCCCGGATGAGGAGACGTGGCGCACACCACCACCCTAGTGTCCGAACGAGGCTCGAGGTGTCGATGCGGTCTCGACCGGGGTGGCGCCTACATGATTGGTATAGCTGCTCAGTGTCACCAATGCGATCCCGACGATGACCTCGAGCAGGTTCTCGCGACTGAATCCCGCATCGAGGAAGCTTTGGGTCTGTGTCTCTGGGATCCAACCGCGTTGCTCGGTCAGTGCGGTGGTGAACCGACGCAGTGCCTGGAGACGGGGGTCGGTCAATGGACGCTCCTGGCGGATGGCATCGGCGACCGCCTCGGCGTCCGCGTCGGCGCCGAGCAGCGCGTTGGGCACCGTGCAATAGTGACACTGGTTGGCATGGGCGGCACTGAGATAGACGACCTGCTGCTCGAGCGGGGCGAGCGTCGAGCGTTCCAGAAGTCCCGCGAGCTGTCGGTAGGCCGCGAGCGCGACGGGTGATTCAGCCAGGATGCGGATCATGTTCGGCAGCTGAGCCGCGGGATTGGACAACTCGCCGAGGATGGCACGTGAAGGGGCCGGGGCGCTGGTCAGATCATGGAGCCGGAACAATGACATCGGTTGAGCCTCTGGTCGTCTGATCGGGTTCGATCTGAGTATGGGGTCGATTATGCCCGACAAAACTGGTCAAGATTCGCAATCCTGATCATGATCCTTCGGAATTTGCTCGATCGCGACGGCGCGAGCGCATGCGCCTGTCACCAGAAAATCCTGGTCAGCTTGATCGCCCAGCGTGTCTCTTCGAGCAGACCGCTCTCGGTCGTGATGTCACCCCCGTATTCGATGGTCAGGCGGCCGAACGGGAGCCGCACCTGCGCGGTCGCGCCGTAGCGATGGAGGTTGATCAGATTGTCCCACTCGGATTGGCCGAGCCTGGTCTCTCCGCCGGTGTTGTAGAAATAGCTCAAACCAAGCGATGCCCACTGATTGAAGTTGTAGGTGAGCGCGGTCTGGGCGCTCAGGATCGGTCGCTGACTCAGTGTTTGCGCTCGAGGGTTCGGACCAAAGTACTCGTCATTGTCACCGAACCAGGCGACATCGCCCGCGATCATCCAGTCGAGCGAGCCAACCAGCCGTTGTCCATAGCCGGTCTGCAGTGCCCCGGCAAACCGGTTCTGGCCCGCGTTGGTGTTCAGGCCCACCGTGTTCAATGGATCGTAGGAGCCCGTGGGCAGGCCTAGATAGACCGCGACCCCGGCATAGCGTCCGGCCTCGCGGTTCACGTAGGGCCAGGTCGCCAGCATGAGGTTCAGGTCGCCGATTCCAGAGTTGGCCTCGATCGCCTGCAGCGACCCACCCGGATCCACGCGACTGTGCCCCACCTGGGCATAGAAAAAGGCGGGGCGTCGAGCCCACTGAAACGCATGTCCAACCCGCAGTGTGATTTGGTCGACGTCCAGCCGCGTCCCGCTGACCTGACGTTTGCCCTGGCGGTAGAGGTCGCCGCGCTCGCTGGAGCTGTAGGACAGTTGCACCGTGCTCAATCCCGGCGGGGGCGGCACCAAGTCCTGAGGAACGAGGTCGATGGCATGGGCCGTGGCGAGAGGGACCACGCCAGTGATCAGTGCAAGGAGGTTGCGAAGCAGTCGAGTCATGTGGCCAAGTGCGTCGGTTCAAGATGGCTGGATTGCCAATGGCTGTGTAGGATACATCAGTCGCAAGGATGCTTTATCGTGGTCACTGCCGTCTGTCGGCCCGCGGGCATGTCTCCCGCACTCCAACAGGTGCGACGCACCACCGCTCGAGCGCGCACCAGATCCGCAAGATCTTTCCGCAAAGCCAGTTACAGTCACCCATGCAGACGCTCAGGCATCGCCACGCAAGCCAAGCTCCGGATTTCTTCACGTCATGGCTCCTGGTGATCGTCCTGCTGTCGGGTGCGATGGGGGGCGCGGTGGCGGATGCTTCGACCGAGATCCAGACGCTGAACGAGGCACGCTTCATCGATCGTGCAGGCGCGAGTCAGGTGAGGCTGCCGCATGTCCTGGGTGCGTCCGAGATTCCACCCGGTGGTGGTCGGGTGCGCTACCAGTTGTCACTGCGCCTGGACGAGGCACCGACGGAGCCGCTGGGCCTCTACATCCCAAAGCTCAGTCTGTCGGGTCAGCTCAGCCTGAACGGCGTCATGGTGGGCGCTTGCGCCATCGGCGCGCTGGAGGATCTGCGCTGTCTGCATCAGCCGAGCCTGTTCACGCCTCCGCCAGCGCTATGGCGGGTTGGCGACAACCAGATCGACATCGAGCTCTACGTCAACGAGCGGCAGATGAATGGTCTCTCGCCGGTTCAGGTGGGGGCCGCCGCTGCCTTGTACCGCGGTCCTTATCTGCAACATCATCTATGGCAGGTGGAGTCGCTGCGGGTACTGACCTGGGTCGTCTTGTCGTTGGGATTGTTGGCCTTGGCGCTCGCCTGGATCTTGCGGTCCGAGCCGCTCTATCTCTGGTTCGGTCTCTGCGCCATCGCCAATGCCCTGAGCAACCTCAACGTGCTGGTCACCGCGGTGCCGATCGGCGCCGAGCTCTACAGTTGGTTCGTGTTTTCCATCCGCATGGTCACGGCACCGCTGTTTCTGCTCATGCTCCTGGCGTTCTTCGGCCGCGCCCGCGGATCCCTCAAGGTCGCCTTGATCGGCTACGCTGCGCTGATGCCCGTGGCGACCTGGCTGAGCGACAACGACCGCTGGGTCGTCCTGGCCCTCTATCTCCCCTTGGGCGCGGCCACGATCGCCTTGATCCTCGCCATGATCCACTGGTCCTGGCGCTCGCGACAGCCGATGCATGCCATGGTGACCCTCACCACGATCGCGCTGATGGCTGCGAGCGTACTCGACATGTTCCGGCTGGGTGGTCGGTCATCGTTCGAAGGCATCTACTGGGTGACCTATGCCTTTACCGCGGTGTTTCTGGTCCTCGGTGTGCTGCTGGTGTCGCGCTTGGCCAGCGCGCTCATCGCCGAGCGCAAGCTCTCGACCATCGTGGCACGCTACCAAGAGCACCTCGAGGAGCTGGTTGCGGAGCGCACGGCTGAGCTCACCCAGGCACGTGCCGCCGCCGAGGATGCCAACCAGGCCAAGAGCCTGTTCCTGGCCAACATGAGCCATGAGATTCGCACGCCCATGAACGGCATCATCGGCCTGACCCAGCTGCTACTGCGCGGTGAGCTTGAACCTCGACAGCGCCAAGAGCTGCAAAAGGTCGACGGCCTGGCGCGCTCCCTGCTTGGCATCCTCAATGACATCCTGGATCTGTCCAAGATCGAGGCCGGACGCCTGGTCGTGGAGCGAATCCCCTTCGACCTGCGTCAAGCGGTCGAGGACGTGCGACAGCTGCTCGAGCTCAGCGCGCGCGAAAAAGGACTGGATCTCGGCATCGAGCTTGATTCCGCATTGGCCTCCCAGTATCAAGGCGATCCGCTGCGGCTCAAGCAGGTCCTCACCAATCTGCTGGGTAATGCCATCAAGTTTACCCACCATGGCAAGGTCAGCCTGCGCGTGCGCACCGGCGGACTCTCCGGGGAAGACGGGCGGCTCCGTTTCGATGTCCTGGACACTGGCATCGGCATCAGTGCCGAGCAACAACAGCGCTTGTTCCAGGCCTTTGCCCAGGCCGACGACAGCACGACACGCCAATTCGGTGGTACCGGCCTTGGGCTGGTCGTGAGCAAACAATTGATCGAGCTGATGGGTGGGCGTATCCAGCTCGAGAGCCGTCCTGGCCAGGGGAGCTGCTTTCGCTTCGAGATCGCCGCCGAGCCGGTCGCGGTGCCGGCCCAGGCATCGGCCGATGCACGCCTTCGCATGGTCAGTCCCGAAGATCGGTCGGAAGCCGAGCCTGGGCCACAGGCCGCGTCTGCAGCCAGCCAAGCCCCACTGGATTCGGATCTGCTCGCGGGCCGGCGCATCCTCTTGGTGGAGGACAACGCCATCAACCAGCAGATCGTCTGCGGTCTGCTGGCCGATACTGGCCTGCTGATCGAGGTCGCCAACAACGGCGCACAGGCGGTCGAGCGGTTTCAGACCCTGGTCGACGCCACGGCCAGCGATGGCCCTCCCGAGCTGATCCTGATGGACCTGCAGATGCCGGTCATGGATGGCTACGAGGCCGCGCGGCGCATCCGCGCCCTGGATCCCGAAGTGCCCATCATCGCGTTGACCGCGAACGCCTTTTCGGAGCACGTCGAAAAGACGCGCGCCGCGGGCATGAATGCGCACCTGAGCAAGCCCATCGATCTGGGGCAGCTGAAGGCCATGATCGGCGAATTGTTGCGGCCCGCCGTGACGCCGCGACCCCGGACAGTGCAAGAGACGCCAAATGGGCAAGATCCTTAGATTCAGGCGCGGGCGTCACGCTCGACACGCATGTTCGACGGCCGTCCCGGACGCCCCATGGCGAGTCCATCGGGATCCGCTGATTCAGGCTGGAACTGGCTTTTCGAAGGCGACTCAATCCTGCGTCCTGCGCTCTTCCCGTTGCAATGAGAACGGTCGCTGTCAGACGTGGCGCAGCCGCCGTGTCTTCTCCACCATGCGGTGAGTGGAGCGGTTGTTGTTGAAACGGGCCACTTGGGGGAGGGGCACCCACAGGACCTGATGGGACTCGTCATTGCCGGGGATCGGGAGGTCGTCGTCCATCTCGACCAGGAAGCGGATATCGATGTGCTCGTGTTGGGGGCCGCGGTCACTGGCGGGGATGGAATGAATATCGACGTCGAAGATGGCGCCATCCACCAGGCGGATGTGAGATGGATCCAAGCCGGTCTCCTCTGAGGTCTCGCGCAGTGCGACCCGCAGGATGTCGGCGTCACCATCGGCGTGTCCGCCGGGCTGAAACCACTGAGCGTGCTTGCGGTGGTGCAGCAGCAGAACCCGGTCGCGGCGTGGATTGACCACCCAGGCCGAGCCGGTCACATGGCCCGGCCAGAGGTTGCAGTGGAAACAATCCTTGTGGAGCTTGACGAAATCACGCGCCCGAGCGATGAAGGCCGCCTCTTCCATGAAACGGGTCTGGTGGGCATCGAGCAGGGCGAGAAGCTCTTTGCGGTGCATGTTGGCCGTCTCCGATCAGGTTGCCGACGGGTTCTTGACCGCCTCGATCGCCGCCGCGGCGGCCTCGTCCACGTCGCCCTCGCGTCCCGACAGGATGAGCCGGCCGAAGGCGCCGACCGCGCGCACGTCGATCAGGGTGATGTTGGCGGCCTTCTCGGCCTGGTTGGCGGCGTATACGATGTAGCCGGCAGGCTCGGTCTCGAGGATGAACATGCTCTGCCCGGGCAGGATCATGGAGCCCCGCCGGTCCTGCCGGTTGATCAGCACGCAGTGGTCCGGGGTCATGCCGCGGATCACCTCATGCCATGAGATGCGGCAGTCCTGGCGGTCGTTCACCACGGCGCCCATCTTCGCCAGCAGGGCGCGGCCAGCCTCGCGCACGTCGCTCTGATCCCGCTGGTGGATCACCATCGAGCCGTAGGCGCGCTCGACGACCTGCTGGGCCAGATGCACGCGAGTCGCCTTCAGAGCGACATCGGTGAGCCGGTGAACGGCCATGCCGGGTGACACCTCGGCCCACAGGCAGGCATCACCCGGAACAGGCAGGAAACCCTGGGACACGGTCGCGATGTAGGCCGCGAGCTGCGGCTGCAGCGAGTCGATGTAGACATAGGTTCGAAGCTTGATCATCCAGTTACCGGGCCATGGCGAGTAGGAGCGGTGCCGCCGGCCGCGCCGGGATGCTGCGTCGCCCAGCCGACGGCGGTGGCTGAGGGGCTGTGCACCATGGAAGGAGGAACGGCGAGCGTCCACGAATCGTCTTGCGATCAGTCGGATCCATCGCCCTCACCCTATTGGATGATCGCCATCGATGCCTTGGATGCCAATTCCTGCCGGAGCCGAGCGGCTGTATCCTGGCAGCGTTTGGCGACAAGATTAGACGGGGAGCGCGCGCAATGGAAATTGCGATTCGCCGGCAAAGTGATAGATGTGGATCTATGTATTGCCGAGCGCTGCGGTCCTCTCGCGCATCAATTGCACGTTCCATACGGGCACCATAGTCGTTTGCGGATCAGGCCGGCGATGCTGCCGCCGGTGACCGGGACCCAGAGTGCGACCAGTTTGAGCGTCTCATCGGGCCAGGTGGTCCGCGCGGTTGCGGTACGCTTGCAGTGCCGTGCATCCCGCGGTCGGGCCGGAGGTCGCGGCTGATCGGGTCTGAAATCAGCTTTGAGCAAGTAAAACCGTGCAGCGAGCGATTCCCCTGGGAATGAAGGATCCGCGCCGACCCCATTCGGCATCACAATGGCACAGTGTCGGCGTGTGACAGGTGATCACCGAGGTGGCACGAAGGGCGAGTCCCGATACCCGATCCACCCCGGCGCGGGGCCAGGACCCGGGAGTGCGGCGCAATCCGTGGATGCCTCTTCGCCGGGGCGACACCGCGCTGCGATCACACGTGAACGACGATCCTCTTGTTGATAGAGACGGAATGGCTGAAATGAAGCGATTACTCGGCATGTCACTCGCCACGCTGCTGATCGGTCTCGTGGGCTGCGAGCGCGCGAGCGTCACCACCGCACCCGCGGCACCCCCGCCACCCTCGGTCGGGGTCGCGGCGGCCACACTGCAGGAGGTGACGCCGACCACGGAATTCGTTGCGCGGGTCGAGGCGATCGATGCGGTGGATCTGGTCGCTCGGGTCAACGGTTTTCTGCTGAGCCGCGAATTCAGTGAAGGGGCCCTGGTCAAGCCGGGTGCTCTTCTCTTTCGCATCGAGCGCGAGCCCTTCGAGGCGGCGGTCGCGGCGCGCCGTGCCGAGGTCGAGCGCACCGACGCGACACTCTTGAACGCGCGCCTGCAGCGTGAGCGTCTCGAGCCGCTGGTGCCGCGTGGCGGGGCGACCCAGGCGCAGCTCGACCAGGCGGTTGCCGCCGAGCAGGAAGCACGAGCGGCGCGCAGCGCGGCCTTGGCCGCACTGCAAGCAGCCGAGATCGATCTGGGCTACACCGAGATCCGTGCACCCTTCGAGGGGCGCATCGGGCGGTCCAATTTCGCCGAGGGCGCGGTGGTCGGACCCGGCGCGGGCGCGCTGGCACGGCTGGTGCGTGTCAATCCTGTCTTCGTGACCATCCCGATCAACGACCGTGCCATGTTGGCCTTTCGTCAGAACCGCAACACCAGTGATTTCGCCCCCTTTCTGCGTCTTGCCGATGGCAGTCTGATCGAGGCGCCGGGCATCTTCGAGTTCTTCGATCCCGAGGTCGATGCCACCACCGATACGGTCAGGGTGCGCGCCCGCTTCGAGAACGACGCGGGACTGCTCTTGCCAGGACAATTCGTGACGGTCCTGGCGCGCGCGATCACGCCCGTGCAGTCGTTGGTGATTCCGCAGGTGGCCGTGCAGCAGGATCAGGCAGGGCGTCTGGTGCTGACGCTCGATGAGGACGACCGGGTCCAGGTGACCCGCGTCACGCTCGGCGAGCGTATCGGCAGCGACTGGGTGGTGCGCGATGGGCTCGCGGTCGGTGAGCGGGTGATCGTCGACGGTATCCAGAAGGCGCGTCCGGGGATGATCGTGCAGCCGCTCGACTCGGCCCTCTATCCGGAGGACTGAGCCGATGTTCTCCGCCTTCTTCATCTCACGCGCCCGCTTCGCGATGGTCATCTCGCTGGTGATCATCATCGCCGGCCTCATCGCCATGCGTGTCCTACCGGTGGCGCAATTTCCCGACATCGTGCCCCCGCAGGTCTCGGTCCAGGCCTTCTATCCCGGCGCCAACGCCGAGATCGTCGCCGAGACGGTCGCCGCGCCGATCGAGGCCGAGGTCAATGGCGTCGACGACATGCTCTACATGACCTCGACCAGCGACAACTCGGGCCGCTACCGGCTCGATGTCACCTTTGCCGTCGGGACCGACCCGGATATCGCCGCGGTCAACGTGCAGAACCGGGTGGCACTAGCCCAGCCGACCCTGCCGATGGAGGTGGTCGCGCAGGGCGTGTCGGTGCGCAAGCAGTCGACCAACATGCTGCTCACCATCAATCTGCAGTCGCCGAATGGGACCTTCGACCGGCTGTTTCTCTCCAACTACATGGAGATCAACATCCGCGACGCGCTGGCCCGACTCCCGGGCGTGGGTGATGCCAGCCAGTTCGGTCCGCTCGATTACGCCATGCGCATCTGGATCGATCCGCAGCGCATGACCGCGCTCGGGGTCAGCGAGGCCGAGGTGGTCGATGCCATTCGCCGCCAGAACCTCCAAGCCGCCGCGGGTCGGCTCGGCGCGCCGCCGGACAACGAGAACCGCGCCTTCACCTACACGCTCCAAGCGAAGGGGCGTCTGACCTCGCCGGAGGAGTTCGAGCGCATCCTAGTACGCACCAACCCGGACGGCTCGACGATCCGGCTCGCCGATCTCGCGCGCCTGGAGCTCGGCGCCCAGACCTATGACGCCGATGCCTGGATCGATGGGGCGCCGACCGCCGCGCTCGGGATCTATCTCTCCCCCGGCGCCAACGCGCTGCAAACGGCCGACCGGGTCTACGAGACGCTCGAGCGTCTCGCCGAGCGCTTCCCCGATGATCTCGAGTACGCCATCTATTACGACACCACCGACTTCGTGCGCATCAGCATGCGCAACGTGGTCATCACGCTGCTGCAGGCGCTCGCCCTGGTCATCCTGGTGACCTATGTCTTCTTGGGTGACTGGCGCTCGACCCTGGTGCCCGTGCTGGCGATCCCGGGCTCGATCATCGGAACCTTCGCCATCCTCCTGGCCGCCGGACTCTCCATCAACACGGTGTCCATGTTCGCGCTCATCCTCGCCATCGGGATCGTGGTCGATGATGCCATCGTGGTGGTGGAGAACGTGCAGCGTCTGATCGACGAGGAGAAGCTCGCCGCCAAGGAGGCCGCCAAGCAGGCCATGCAGCAGGTGACCGGACCGATCGTGGCCACCACGCTGGTGCTCTACGCGGTCTTCGTGCCGACCGCCTTCCTGCCCGGAATCACGGGTCAGCTCTATCTGCAGTTCGCCGTCACCATCTCGGTGGCCGTGACGCTCTCCTCCATCATCGCGCTGACCCTGAGCCCCGCGCTCTGCGGTCTGCTGCTGCGGCCCTCACGGGCGCCGCGCGGACCGCTGCGCTGGTTCTCCAACGCACTGGACTGGACCCGCAACGGCTACACGCGCGTCGTCACCCTGCTGGGACGGCGCTCCTCCATTGCCGTGCTCATCATCCTCGCCACCGGTGCCGGCACCGCCTGGATGTTCCAGAAGATCCCCACTGGCTTCATCCCGAGCGAGGACACGGGCTATTTCTTCATCGACGTTTCCCTGCCCGACGCCTCCTCGATCCCGCGGACCGGCGCGGTGCTCGAGCAGGTCCAGCAGTTGCTCGCCGAGGAGGATGAGATCGATCACGTGCTCACCGTGGCGGGTTTCAGCCTGCTCGCCGGGGCGCGCTCCAGCGGGGGGCTTGCCATCGCGATCCTCAAGCACTGGGACGATCGGCCGGGTCCGCAGAGCACGGCCGAGGCGGTGCTCGCGCGCGTGCAGCCGAGGCTCCTGGCCATCCCACAGGCGACCGTCTTCGCCTTCGCCGCGCCGCCCATCCAAGGCTTGGGCACCGCGGGCGGCATCGAGATGGAGCTCCTGGCCCTCGCCGGCCAGCCGCCCGACGAGCTCGCCCAGGCTTTGCAGGGCTTCATGATCCACGCCAACGAGAGTCCTGGGATCCAGCGTGTCTTCTCGACCTTCAGCGCGCGCACGCCGCAGCTGTTCCTCGACATCGACCGCGAGAAGGCCGAGACACTCGGGGTTCGTCTCTCCGATCTCTTCCTCACGCTGCAATCCAATCTGGGCGCGCTCTACGTCAACGACTTCAACCTGTTCGGGCGGACCTTCCGGGTCTTCGTGCAGGCCGACGCGCCCTTCCGCATGGCGCCGGAGGATCTGAGCCGACTGCATGTGCGCAACAACCGCGGCGAGATGGTGCCGATCGCCTCGCTGGTCACGGTCGAGCCCATCCTGGGGCCGGAGAGTACGCGTCGCTTCAACATGTTCCGCACCGCGAGCGTCAATGTCACCCCGCTCGGCAGCACCGGCGAAGGGATCGAGATCCTGCGCGACATCGAGCGCAACCAGCTGCCACCGGGTTTCTCCATCGACTGGAGCGGGACCACCTTCCAGGAGGTGCAGGCCGGTGGCGAGGCCGCCGTGGTGCTGTTGCTGGCGCTGCTGTTCGTCTATCTCTTCCTGGTCGCCCAGTATGAGAGCTGGACGGTACCGGCAGCGGTCATCCTCTCGGTGGTGATCGCGGGCGCGGGGGGGTTGGCGGCGACCTGGGTGCTCGGGCTCGACAACAATGTCTATACCCAGATCGGTCTGGTCATGCTGATCGGACTCGCCAGCAAGAACGCCATCCTGATCGTCGAGTTCGCCAAGCAGCTGCGCGAGGAGGGGCGTCCCATCCAGCAGGCCGCCGCGGATGCCGCGCGTATCCGCTTCCGTGCCGTGCTCATGACCGCGGTGAGCTTCATCCTCGGCATGTTGCCGCTGCTGCTCGCCACGGGCGCGGGCTCGGTGAGTCAATTCGCGCTCGGTGTGGTGGTCTTCGGTGGCATGGTCGCGGCCACCGTCATCGGGATCATCATCATTCCGCCGCTCTATGTCTTCATCCAGGGGCTACGCGAGCGGCTGAAGCCTGACACGCAGAGGCCATGATCATCCCTTGGCTCACCCAGATCCTCCGGATTCATCCAACGTCTGGGAGCGACAGACTTCAGTCCCAGCCATCGTGACGGCTGGCATGATGAAGCGACGCACGGCAGCACCCACCACCCCGTCATCCCGGCCGGGATGACGGGATCCAGGCCATGGATGGCAGGCGTGCGAACTGAGACCTTTTCAGGCGCTCGGCATTGTGGGATCAGTCGTGCGGATGGTCATTCAATAGAGTGGCAACAGCCAGGGCACCATGAGCACGCTGATGGCCATGGTCAGCACGGTCAGGGGCAGGCCGATGCGAATGAAGTCGATGAAGCGATAGTTTCCCGCGGTCGCGACCATGGTGTTGACCGGTGAGATGGGCGTCATGAAGCCGGTGGAGGCGGCAAGCGCGATGATCATCGCGAAGGGGTAGGGCGAGGCGCCCATGGCCTCGGCGATGGCAAGCCCAACGGGGATCAGCAGGAGTGCATTGGCCGTATTGACGATGAAGAGACCGAGCACGACAGTGATGGCGAACAAGAGGGCCATGACGGCATGTGGACCGGCATCGCCCACGAGCTCGATCAAGGCGTCGGCGGCCATGGCCACGCCGCCGGTGCGCTCCAGGGCCAGCGCGAAGGGCATCATGCCGACGATCAGCACCAGGGTCTTGAGCTGGATCGATTTGTAGGCCTTCTCGAGGCTGATGCAGCGCAATAGCACCATGAGCACACAGCCGATGAGGGCCGCCTGCACATTGTGCACGACGCCGGTCGCCATGAGCGTGATGACCAGCAACAGTGTGAGCACCGCATGGGGGGCGCGCTTGGCGGCGGGCAAGTACTCGTCGAATTCCCTCGGCAGATTGAGCAGGATGAGATCACCGGACTCACCCCGCAGCCGGCGGATCGTCTTCCAGGGGCCGGCCAGGAGGACGGTGTCGCCAACCTGAATCCGTTGCTCGCGCAGTCCGTGGGGCTCCAACGCCGTGCTGGCGCGCCGCATGCCGACCACCGTGAGCTCGTGTCCGGTGATCTGCTCGCCCTCCGCGACAGTCATGCCGATGAAGCGCGATGACTCCGGGATCATCACCTCCAGCATGCCGACAGCCTGGGACTTGTCCACGAAATACTGTCCAGTCTGGGGCAAGATGTCGACGCCGTAACGCCGGCTCATCTCCGCGAGATCGAGATGCGTGCGCTCGAGATCGACGTCGATCAGCAGGATGTCGCCGGCCATGAGCATCTGTTTCGGACGGCGCCGGAGCAGCTGGCGCGAGCGTCCGACGTTGCGCTCGATGAGGATGATGCGAATGCCGGTGCGACGGGCCAGATCCAGCTCGCGCAGGGTCTTGCCGAGCAAGGGCGAGTCAGGGAGCACGCGGACCCGGTACTCGCGCTCGGCAAGCCGGTAGTGCTCCACCCATTGCAGCAGCTTCGGCCGATTGCGTCGCTGGGCCGATGGGTCGTCCTGCGGGCGCAGCCAGCGCTGGACGAGCAGCATGTAGAGGATCGCAACCAGCAGGATGGGCGTGCCGAAGGCGGTGAATGAAAAGAAGTGGAAACCATCCGTGCCCGTGCGCACGAGCTCATAGTTGACCACGAGGTTGGATGAGGTCGCCACCAGGGTCATCATGCCGCTGATGAGTGCCGCATAGGCCATGGGCATCATGAGCTGCGCGGGCGCGAGCCCCTGCTGACTGGCGATGCGCAGCACGATGGGGATGAAGATGGCGACCACGCCCGTGGTGCTCATGGTCGAGCCGAGCAGTCCCACCGCCAGCATCAGCATCACCAGGAGCCGCCAACGGCTGTTGCCCGCGTGCCGCGCGAGCCAGTCGCCGATGCTGCGTGCCACGCCGGTGCGTGCCAGGGCGTCGCCGATGACGAACATGGCCGCGATCAGGATGATGTTGGGATTGCTGAACCCGCTGAGTGATTCTTGCACGCTGATGACGCCCGTGAAGGGCAAGGCAAGCATCATCAGCATCGCCACGGCGTCGGCCTGTGGCTTGTTGATGGCGAACATCAGGATCGCGGCGCCGAGCAAGAGCAGAACGAGGATCAGGTCAGCGGTCATCATGTCGTTCGGTCAACGCATTGATTTGCACACAGTGGCCACCTCATGAGAGTGCCTTGCTGAGCTGGGAGGCCGCGATCAGGAGCGGTGACCACGAGGGACCAAAGGGCGGGGCATAGGCCAGATCCATGGCATGGAGCTGCTCGGCGGTCAGACCGGCATGGAGCGCCGCCGCGACGGTATCGATCTTGTGCGCCGCCGCCTCCGGGCCGACCATGCAGCAGCCCAGCAGGCGGCCGGTGCCGCGCTCGCCGAGCAGCCAGACCGAAAGCTTGCCACCGCCTGGATAGTAGCCGGCACGGGTGCCAGCGACGATCTCGACCGCCGCGGCGTCGAGCCCGGCGGCCGCGGCCTCATCGCTCGACAGCCCGGTGCGCGCGATCTCCAACCCGAAGAACTTGAAGACGGCTGTCCCGAGCACGGGCGGCGCGCGGCGATCGCGACCGCAGGCATTGTCGCCGGCGAGCTTGCCGGCGCGGTTCGCCCGCAGCGCGAGCGGGACCCACACTGATGCTCCGGTGATGGCGTGGATGGCGTCGGCGCAATCGCCGGCGGCGAGGATGTGCGGATCGGAGGTGCGTAGGGACGCATCCAGCGCGATCGCGCCGGCGGCGCCGAGCCTCAGTCCGGCCGCCTCGGCGAGCCCGGACTCGGGCCGCACGCCGGTGGCGACCAGCACCAGGTCGGCCTCCAGGAGACGCTGGCTGGTCGTGACCTGAATGGTCTCGCCCACGCGCGCGAGCGATTCCACGCGCGTCCCAACCAGCATCTCGACCCCATGGGCGGCGGCCTCGTCCATGAGACGCGCGCGCTGGGCCGCGGGCAGCCAGGGCAAGATCTCGGGCAGTGCCTCGACGACCGTCACGGCGGCGCCCATCTCGGCGAAGTTCTCGGTGGCCTCCAGCCCGATATAGCCGGCGCCGATGACGACCACGTGACGTGGCGGATTGGCGGTCAGCGCTGCCTTGATCAGACGACCATCCTCCAGCGTCTTGAGGGGATAGGCCCCGCGCCACCAGAGTGTCTCGAGTCCGGTGATCGGCGGTGTCCAGACCCGTGCGCCCGTGCAGATGATGAGCTTGTCGTAGCCGAGCGCGAATGCGCCGTCGCGGCTGCGCCCACTGACCTCTCGCGCATCGCGATCGATCCGCTCGACCTCATGCCACAGACGCACGTCGATCTTGCGCTCCTCGCGGAAGCGCTCGGCCGAGATGACCTGGAGATCCTCCATCCGCGCCGCGGGAGGCAGCTTGTACGGCAGACCACAGGCACCGTAGGACACGTCCCCGCCCTTCTCCAGGACGATGATCTCAGCATTGGGATCCGCCCGTCGGGCCTGACTGGCCGCGCTCATGCCGGCGGCCACGCCGCCGATGACGATCAATCTCATGGATGCTTCTCCTCGATGTGTTGTTCTTCAAGCGCATGTTCAGGATGCGATCCGGTCACCCACCTGCCTGGGCGGCTCCGCTGGGCGTCGCCGTCTCATAGCTGCGTGGCATCGGCGGTGAAGATGATGGTGAGCCAACGATCCGGCCCAGGGTCGCCAATGGACGTGCCGATCTCCTCGCGCAGCGCGTCGATGTCGCTCACCGGCAGACAGAGATCGGACGGCACCAGGACCGCGATCTCGATGAAGCGCGCCCGCCCGGATTTGGTCGAGTAGGCGCGGTAATCGAGGAAGCCGTGACGACGCACGAAATCAGTCATCACCGTGCGCACCTGGGCGTCCATCTCGGGCGGACTCATCTGCAGGATCTCGCTGAATGACTCGATGGCATCGCGAAACGGCAGCGGCAGGAGCGCCAGGGCGATGAGCGCCAGCACGAGTGGATCGACGAAGCGGATCAAGTCTGCCGCAGCGCTCTCGCGCATGGCCAGCGCCACCGCGAAGGCGATCAGCAGCGCGGTGGAGATGAGCGCCGAGATGAGCCAGGCCTTGACATCCAGACGCACCAGCCCGGAATCGATGCGCTCGGCGTGACGCCCCATCCACCACCACATGAGGAAAGAGATGGCGGCGACCAGCGCCGCGTAGACCAGTGCGATCCCGAGCTCAGGCTCATAGCCGCCCTTGAGGATGCTGTTGACCGCGCTCAGAAAGGCATAGGCGACCAGCACGATGAGCACCGAGGCATTCAAGGCGATGACCAGTGGCTCCAGATGCCAGAAGCCAAATTGGAAGCGGCGGTGCTCGGCCTGAATGGCCACCAGGCGAGCCACCTTGAGGGTCAGCCAGGTGATGGCGACGTCGATCAGCGAGAAGAATCCGTCGAAGATGATCGCCGGTGAGCGCGCCAGGAGTCCGAGCAGAATGCCGAGCCCGGCGATCAGGACGGTCGCCACCAGTGACGACCAGAGCAGTCGCGCCTCCAGCGCGTTGCGTAGGTGCATGACGCGTTCGATGTGCATGGGTGTCGATGAGGTGATCAGTGATCGATGAATTGTGCCGATTCAGCCGGACGCATGAGGGGTCGGCGGCGGTGATTGTCGATGGCGGCTCAGTTTCTCTCGCGTTAAGCTCATTCGCGGCGCTGGTGAGGATGGATCATCCTTGCAAAGGCGTTGGTATACAAACATGTATCCAGGGTTCAACACGTCATGAGACCACAACTTCCGACCGCCATGTCCACGCCGGCCCGTGGTGTGATCGTCCTCGCGGCGCTCGCGCTCGTCGTGCTGGCCGTCAAGGCCGCGGCGCCGATCCTGGTCCCGCTCCTACTGGCTGTGTTCATCGCCATCATCACGACCCCGGCGCTCAAGTGGATGAGCCGCAAGGGGATGCCCAAATGGTTTGCCCTCGGCGTCATCGGTTTCGTGCTGCTCGACATCGGTAGCCTGTTGGCGCTGATCTCGACCGGGGCCTTGGAAGGCTTCCGCGACAGCCTGCCCACCTACCAGGAGCGTTTCTTCCTGCTCAGCGAGCAGTTTGGCGGATGGCTGGAGGGCAAGGGCATCAGCGGCTCGCGCGAGGCCATCCCAGATCTCTTCGATCCCAACCAGGTCGCGAGCGGCGTGCGCATTCTGCTGTCCAATGCCAGCAGCTTGTTCGCCACCGGTCTGCTCGTTCTGCTTGCCGTCATCTTCATCCTGATGGAGGTGACGAGCCTTCCCGCCAAGCTCGATGCCGCCTTCGGCATGTCGGACGCCGGTCGCGCCCGGCTGGCGCGTCTGCTCTTTGCGATTCGTCGTTACATGCTCATCAAGACCCTGACCAGCCTCGGCACAGCGCTCTGTGTCTGGGTCTGGTTGTGGCTGCTCGGGATCGACTTCGCGGTGCTCTGGGCACTATTGGCCTTCTTCCTGAATTTCATCCCGGTCGTGGGCAATGTCCTGATGGCCATCCCGCCGACCCTGCTGGCGTTGGTGCAGACCGACCTGGCGACGACCTGGCTGGTGCTGGTCGGGTTCGTCGTCATCAATCTGGTGATCGGCAATGTGTTGGAGCCGCGGGTGATGGGCAAGGGGCTCGGCATCTCGACGCTGGCCGTATTCGTGGCGCTCCTCTTCTGGGGCTGGTTGCTCGGCGCGGTCGGGATGTTCCTGGCCGTGCCCCTCACCGCTGCGCTGATCATCGCACTGGAGTCGAGCCCGCATACGCGGCCCATCGCCATCCTGCTCGGACCGCCGATCAAGCCCGAGCTGGAGGCCGGGACGCAGCCATCCGTGCCGGATGATGCCTCCGCGCGGTCCGTGGACTGATGGCAAGACAGGCGCGCCAGGCTGTTCAGTCGAGTGCGCGGGTCGCTTGCTCAGCGCTCGTGCGTCCAAAAGACATCCGCGCTCGGACGGGATCCGGTCTGCATCTCGATTTGGATGCGCTCGCTCAGGTCGTGGCGCAATCTCAGTCCGTACAGCGCATCGCCCAGCCCGGTTTGCAGCTCCAGGAAGGTTCCGAGTGTGATGAAGTCGCTGAGGTCGACCGCGATGCCCGCCGTGTCATCGACGCGGCTTGGTGGCAGCCCGGTCAGGAGGAAGAGGATGGCCTCGGATTCGCTCATGTCTGGATCCCGATCGGAGAAGAAGGCAAAGCGTGGCGTGTCCAGTGTACCCAGGATGCGGACAGTCGCGCTGACTCGACTGTTCCGACGTTGGGCCTGCACGAGCACACCGGGATTGCGCAGTGGCGTGCCCGACCAGATCAGCTCGCCGCGGGTGATGTCCAAGGGAGGCAGGAGCCGGCCGAGCCCTCGGTTGCCGATCGGGACGAGATATTGGCCATCGCTGATGCTCAGTCGACCGTTGCCGAGCAGGTCGCGCCCGGGGGCCTGAGTCAAGCGCAAGGTCCCGCCGAGACGTCCAGTCAACCCGAAGGCGTCGATATCGACGCCTTCACCGATCAGGAGCCCGATGTCGATCGTGAGCGGGTAAGCGGATGGACGATCACGCCCCTTGATGACGACGTCGCGCGACGGTCGCACCGTTCCCTCGGGGCGCGTCAGGGGGCGGATGCTGGCCTCGGGAATCGCGATGTCGCCATGAATCGAGCCACCCGAGGTGGTCAAGTCGATGCTCAGACGGGGCGAGACCTTGATCGCGAGCTCGGGGGTCGCCACGACTGCAAGCCGTTCGCCGCTCGTTTCAATGCGCGCCCTCAGTCCCGCCTCGTCCGAGACGCCGTGACCTTCGATGCGCAGGTGTTCGTCACCGATCCGCGCGGTCCCAGTCAGGTCGATCCGCGTTGGCGTGGGCGCGCGCGCGGTCAGGTCCAGACGCTCGACCTCCAGGCCAAGCAGGGGGACGGCGAGCCGCTGGGCATGCAGCCGTGCCTCGCCGGTCAGCGTGGGCGTGCCCAGTGTGCCGCCGATGCGCGTATCCGCATCGAATGTGCCACGCAACCGGCTCGACAGTTGGGGCACGCGATCGGTCAGCCATTTCAGATGGGTGACGCTGGCCTGGATCCGACCCTCGAGTGCCTGATCCGGGCGCGCCGGGTCAGTCATTCCCCATCCAGGTAGCCTAAGGTCGGCGCGGATGCGACCAAGATCAGCCAAGGGCAAGGCCAGCTCGGCCGTGGCACCGGTCTTCGCGACCCTGAGATCGAGCCGCGTGCCGCTGATGTCCAGCGGCTGGTCGTGCTCGGCGCCGATGCCGAGTCGGCCGGGCTCGAGGTGTGCCATGACATCGCCGCTCAGATGCGCCTGGTCGGTCATGAGATGCCCGGTGACGCGGGCGCGCCCATCCAGGCGCAACGGCGCGGGCAGGTGCGGGGCGATGAGTCCGAGGTCGAACGGGTCGAGCTGCCAGCCGATCCGCCAGCCGGTCGCCGTCGGGCGGTCGATCCGCACACAGAGGTGCGATCCGCCGGCATGGCGCAGACAGATCGGGTCCATGGTGAGGGCGGTGGCCTGCCAGCGTGCATTGCTCGGTGCCGCCAGGGTCCAGACGCCAATGGCGGGGCTGGCGAGGCGCAGCGCGCTGATCGAGGCCTGGAGGTGCGCGGGTCGAGTGGTTCGAGAGACCGTGGCAGGCGTGTCGATCCGGGCCACCGTCGAGAGCTGTGCGCCGGTCGCTTCCAAGGTCAAGTCGAAGGCGCGCAACTGGACCGACTCACCCTGTCGCCGCAGCGCGAAGGAGGCGATGAGCGGACCGAGTCCTGGACGCTCGGTCGGCTCCAGCAGGAGTCCGGCGTCGAGCTCGAGGATGTCCGCGTGACCCTTTGCGCGCGTCGTGCCCCTGATGGCGAGGCCCGGGATCCGGTCGCTGAAGACGCTGGGGTCGAGTCTGTCGATGCGGGTCAGGATCTCCCAGCGTGGGCGGATCAGCGGGTCATCGATCTGTGCATCCATCCTCAACTCGGCCGCGCCGGTCACCGCGAGCTGCAGCGCAAGCCGATCGGTGTCACCCCACACCCTGGCTTGTCCAAGCAGCGGCGTGGCGGGGGTGGGTGTGGCATGGGCATCGATGAGCAGCTCGAATCCGGGGCGCTCATCGAGGCTCGCCCAACCTTGGCCGGCGAGCGTGAGCGAGTGCGCATCGAGATGGACGGCGAACTCTTCGAGCTCGATCCGTCGATCGAGCAGATGAGCCGTGATCTCGACCCGATCGGCACTCCAGAGCGATGTGCTGGCGTCGCCGCGAAAGATGCGCAGCGCCTCGATGCGGGTCGCCTCGAGCGCGAGCGCGAATGGCAGATGCACGGTTGGTTGGGCCAATGGCGAGTCATGCCGAGCGGAATGATCGGGCAAGATCAGATCCAGGTCATGGACTGCCAACTCGGTGATCGCAAGGCGGCCCTCGGCGAGGCGCAGCGGTGCCCAGGTCATCAGGATGCGTCCGATTCTGACCTCCATCCGCGGGTTTTGAATGCTGACCTCGTGCAGGACGATCCGTCCCAGCAGGCGCCCTTCGACCGCCTTGATGTCGACCCTATGCGGGATCCAGGCCGTGCTCAGATCGAGCAAGACACGCAGACCGGATTGAGTTCCAGCGAGCCAAATCAATAGCAAGAGCAAAGGCATCGACAGGCGGATGATCATCACGGCTGCTCAGTTTATTGGTGAGGCTGGACATTGAAAGGCAACGAATTCGCCATGAGGCGAATGACATGACGCTTAGGCGCGTCCTGTTGTTGAGGGAACGCTCTGGTCGGTGACAGGTGTCACTCGATCATCGTTCAGATATCGGATCATTCCGTCATTACGAGAACAATCATGAACACCGATCATCGGACAAGTCTATTGCAAAAGCTACTGGATAATCTGCGGTCGAGCAAGCGTGAGGGCCTGGCCAGCGCCTTGACTCGTCTGGGCTGGATCGGTTTCTGGCTGCAGATCCTGCTCGGGGCGCTTCCGGTCGTGCTCATGGCTTATCTGTTTCTCTTCTCGGGGAGTCTTTCGGGTCCGCGCACTGGCTTGCCGAAGGTCGAGCTCCTCAGCTTGCTGAACCTCTTGGTGCTCGCCTTCACGATCTTTTGGTTCAATCGTTATACGGTCATCGGTCGCAGACTGGCGAGCGCGCCCGCACAGACCATGGATGATCAGGTCTTCAGCACGATTTGGGTGGGGCTCTTGGCCAGCACGCTGGGCATCCTCTTCACCATGACGGTCTTGCTCTTGGACGTGGGTCATCTGTTGATGTATTTCTTGTCCGCGCCCCAGGCCGGTATACCGACCGTCCAGGCCATGTCGGGCACGGAGGGTAGTTGGGTCTCCGCGGTCGACCTCATGAGCATCCAGGCATTGCTGCTGGTGCTCGCCGCCGAGGTCATCGCGCTCATCCTCAGCCTCTGGCTGATGTTTCGCGCCAGTCGGGTCTGACCCGATCCGCGATGCCGCCTCGATCGCGATCATTCTGGATCCCGATCGGGGCGGGTGCCGGGTGGTCCGAGGAGTGCTCCATGGCGCCACCCTTCTCCACTACAATCGTTCGATGAAATCTGATGGGAGTGAAGTCCAATGCGATTCCCGATGCCTTTTCTTGGGGCCTGCGTCGCCGTTTCTTTCATGACTGCCGTGACACCCACCTGGAGTGCGGCCGAGACCTCCGTATTCGATTACGAAACCGCCAAGGATCTGTTGGCGGTTTGCACCAGTGAGCAGGATGCAGCGGTCTTGGCGTGCCGCGCCTTTTTGGAGGCCACGGTCCAATATCATGATGCGGTGAGCGATGGTCGGCGGATGAAGCGGCTCGTTTGTTATCCGGGCGGCTTGACGGTCGAGCAGGCGCGCGCGACCTTCGTGGCATGGGGTGAGCAGCATGCCGACAATGCCGAGCGCATGAGCGAGCTGCCGGTCGTGGCGGTGGTCCGGTCATTGGCCGCGGCGCACCCCTGTCGATGATGCAGATCTGGCGGTCTCAGCGTCCGTCTCTGACTTTGATCCAAGCGAGGAGAATACGAATGAAGATGCGTACCTTACCACTCGTGGCACTCGTGCTCGGCGCGGCGGCATTGGTCTTGAGCGCCTGTGGGGATACCTCGCGCGCGCGCGTGGCAAGCGGCACGGCCGTCGGTGCTGGCAGTGGTGCCATCATCGGATCCTTCAGCGGCAATGCCGGTCGTGGTGCCTTGATCGGCGCCGGGGTCGGGGCGTTGGGTGGCGTGCTCGCCGATGAGCATGCGCGTGGCAGCTTCAGCCACTGAGCCGGTTCGCCCGGCCGATCGAGGCGCACGCCCTGGGCCTGATCGCGCCGGGCGTGCGCGGGCGCCGCGATGGCGTCTCGTGGGCTCAGCGCGCGCTGGTCTCGGCTGATTCGCGAATGCAGTCGTCGATCCGCTCGATCACATAGGGGAAGAACGGATTCGACGACATCCGCACCAGTGCATCCAGGCTGGTGACGAGCACACCGCGCTCGCCTCGGATCGCCAGCGCACCGAGTTGCGCGCCGAAGTCCTCGCTGGGATCTGGATCGGTCCCATAGAGTGAGTCGGTGACCGGGAAGGTCAAGGCCAGATGCGAGAGTGAAAAGACGCTTCGTGGGTAGATCAAATTCAGCGCCCTGACACGCTCAGCCGTCGTCCCCGCCTCGGTGATCCGCTCGACGACCTCGTCGCGGGCGGGGGTGGCGTTGGTGATCACGGTCGTGCGGAATGGGCGCGGGGCCGCGGGGAGCAGGCGGTCGATCGCGGTCTCGGCGTTGGGCCGGATCAGTGGTCCGAATTTGGTGTTGCGGTTGATGTCGAAGAGCACCAGCTCGCTGCGGCTCGGTGGCAGCTGCGCGTGGAGCGCGCTGACGATGGCGCGGGTGCTGACGGTGAAATCCACGATCGACTGGAAGGTGATGATTGGTGGGAGCTCGGTGAGCCGGCCCTGGCGCGCGAAATGCGTGATCCGTGGCTGCAGCGCGCGGGTCAGCAGTGATGACTGGCGCGCTCCATTGATCGGAAACGAATTGTACTTGAAGGGGTTGAACTCGGGAACGACCCCGAGCCAGGCGCTCTTGGCGAAGGCCGGGAAGATCGCAGGCAGGCCGGCGAATCCAGCGAATCGAGCCATCTCGGTGATCCCGATCATGGGCGTGATCAAGATCAGACGATCCGCTTGTCGGAGGCTCGGGTCATCCATGGCGTCGAGTGCGTATTTCAGGGCGAGCGCGCCGCCGTTGGAGAAGCCGACCAGATGCAGTGGCGTGGCGTCGTCGAGGTGGCTGGTGGCGGCACGCACGGCGAGACGAGTGGCGGCCAGCCAGTCCTCCCATTGCACCGACGTCAAACCGGCGGGAACGGTACCGTGCCCAGGCAGGCGAATGCCCACGACCACATAGCCGGCGGCCTGATAGTGTCGGCCGATGTGACGCAGACTGTAGGGCGAATCGGTCAGACCATGGAGGAGGACCGCGGCCCCGCGCGCTGGGCCTTCCGGCATGAGCAGATAGGAGCGGTTCCAATCCTGCGTGAAGCGCCCGGGGTAGAGCGGACTGTCCGCGAAATAGCGATTGGCGAGATAGCGATCCTCTGGCCTGAGCCGTTCGGTGACCGCTTCACGGACCCCGTCGAAGAGTGACTGCTCATGGGCGAGATAGGCGTCCCAATCAGTGCGGTCGAGCTCCGCGGCGACCAGCTCCTCCGGGACATGGGTGTGCCATGGGGCGAGCGGTGGGGCGCGGTGAGCGTCGTAGGCCCGGACCGCCAGGAAGGTGAGCGCGGCCACGGCCAGGAGCTGGGTGAGACGTTTGAAGAGTCGGATGGTGCTCGCGAGCATGTTGTCTTCCCTCGATCAGGTCGAGCGGTTGGATGGGAATGGCTCATGGGTGGGATGAGCTCGGCGCGGTGGCTCGCCACTGCTCGAGGATCTCGAGGATCGGTGCGATCGCTGGGGGTTGCGGGTCGTCGGGCAAGAGTCGCATCAGCATGCCGCGGTGAGATGCCTCGACGAGCAGTGGTGGCGGCCCTCCGGGAACTTGGACCGATTCCAGGCTCACGACACCGTCGCCGAGATCCTCGCCAAGGCTCGACCACCAGTCGGCGAGGCGGTGCGCGAGCAGGTCCGAGTGGGCCGCCGCGGCGATGGCCGCGAAATCCTCGGAGGGATCGAGCGGGGTGAGCAGGCGTCCCGCGATCGTGCGGATCGGCACCTCGCTCGGCCAGGGACGCCTGTTGAGTGTCTCGAGAAAGTCGCTGCCAGGCCGCAGGTCGATCTTGGCCTCGCCCATGCCATCGCGCAGTGCGGCAAACAGCGAGAAGCGCTCTTTGTGCAGTGTCGTGAACTGGTCGCGGAGCTCCAGCCAGACCCTCAGCCGCGCCCATTCCGACCCCTGGTTGGGTGTCCCCAGCAGGATGAGACCGCTGACCGCCGGTCCGCTCACGTGTGCCGGCATGCCGACCGGATGGCGTAGGCGCGAGACGAAATCACGCGCCACCAGCCCGCCCATGCTGTGCCCGATCAAGATGACCGGTGGCCCGGCGGGAAGCGCGCTCCAGTGCTCGGCCAGCGCGTCCGCGCTCTGCTCGATGCCTTGGTCGTTCGGATAGATGAATTCCATGACCTGCTCGCCTGCCGATTCCAGCGCCGGGAGCAGGTCATCCCAGATGGTGCCGGGCTCGTCCAGCCCGTGGATCAGCAGGATGCGTGGACCCGAGAGCGTCGCGGCGGGAGGGGTGCGTGGGTGGATGCCGAGTTGGTCGTCATCCAGCGCCATCTGTTCCGGGAACCACTCATGCAGCCGCTCACTCACAACGAGTCGCAGACGTCGCTCATCGCGCGGATGAGACTCGGCCCACCAGGTCCAGGCGACGAATGCGAGCACGAGTCCCAGGATCCCGGCGATCAGACCGCGCCGCCACGTCGCGCGCGCTCGAGTGGGCGCGGATGCGGATCCAGTCGGGTCATGCACGGTCGTCTGTCAGCGGGTGCGCCAGTGGTCGGTGGGCGAACATCACGGCGCCAGGGAGACTTGCCGGGGAAGGCACCCGATCGGCCCAGTCCAAGCCGATTGCGAATGGATGCCGATGGGGCGAAGTGGGTGCTTGTTGGCGCGATGAGTCGATGCGATCGACATGAGATCCCCGTGGGTCGGTCTGCTCGATAGGGATGATCCAAGGACAGTGGCGAGAGCGATGGATCGATTCTCGATCAGCGTCGAATCTATCGCCGAGACTCGATCGCCGTCAACCGCGCGCCTGGTCCCTTGCCGCGATCGCCGCGTCTGGGCGCGCCGCTCGATGCCAGAGGATGCGCATCCGCGTGGCTGCCATTGGCGGCTCGATGGGTGATCTCCAGTGACGGCATACGGATGCGGGCGAGGCGTCTGTCGTGCGGCCGGTCCAAGTGAGATGATACGTGGCCAGTGTGCCCGGCTCGCACAGCCGCGCGCGGCCCCGGGCGGGCCGTCTCGCCACCGCATCGAGTCCGCGCGGGATTCCGCCGAGTCCAGTTTCCAGCAGGTTATGCACAAGGGGTAGAGTAGTCGATCAGGACCAGCGAGCCGATATCAAGTGTACGATCAGTTTAGGCGATTGATACCCAACTTATTGTTTTTGATGATAACCAAGTCAGTTCATCGGAAAATCATGCGTGTGTCCTCTCGTGGGGCGATGGCGTTGAAGACGAGTCGCTCGCGACTCGCTCACAGACTTATCCACAGACTTTTGGACACCCTGTTCGTCTCGACCCGGCGTGCGCCCTGCCACGACGGGTCTGATACGGGCCACGCGGGCGCCGCCCTCGACAGCCTGGCGAGGTGCGTGTGCCCCGGCTGATCCTGGAGACCCCGTTTGGCCCTATCGGCATCCGCTGGGATGCGGGGGAGGTCTTGGGCGTCGAGTTGGATCCAGCCCTGGCCGTGGCGCTGGAAGACGAGTCTGCGCAAATGCTCGGGCGTGGCGAGATGCGGTTGCACACCCGTTCACCCGAGCCTGATCCGTTTGGGTTGGACGGGGCGATCAGACGCCAACTCGGCGATTATCTGTCCCTGCGCGCGCGCGGCTTCACGCTGCCCGTGCGGTTGGAGGGAACCACGTTTCAGCGTCGCGTCTGGGATGAACTGGTGCGGATCCCGTTCGGCCAGACCCTGACCTATGGCGTGCTCGCGCGGCGTCTCGGCAGCGCACCACGCGCGGTCGGACAGGCCTGCCGCGCGAATCCATGCCCCATCCTGGTGCCCTGTCACCGGGTCGTGGCAGCGTGCGGACTGGGTGGCTTCGCGGGTGACTCCAATGGACGCCTGCTGGCGGTGAAGCGCTGGTTGTTGAATCACGAGGGCGTCGACCTGGAGGGGGTTGGATGATGGACGACCGCGCGCTCATCGAAGGCTTTGCCGACACGCTCTGGATCGAGCGCGGTCTCAGTCCCAACACACTCGCCGCCTATCAGGCGGATCTGCGCGGCTTCGCGGCCTGGTTGGGGCGCGAGCGGGAGCGCGCGCTGATCGATGCACAACGGGTCGATCTGCTCGATTATCTCGTCGTGCGCTCGCGCGAGGGCCGTAAGCCTCGCTCGAGCGCGCGGCTCTTGTCCTGTCTGCGTCAGTTCTATCAGTCTCTGCTGCGGCGCGGACTCATCCGTGTCGATCCCAGCGCACAGTTGGAGTCCCCGCGGCTGGGACGGCCACTGCCGCGCACCTTGAGCGAGGCCGAGGTCGAGGCGCTGCTGGCCGCGCCCGACACGAGCGACCCGCGCGGTCATCGCGATCGCACCATGCTGGAGGTACTCTATGCCTGTGGCTTGCGGGTCAGCGAGCTGGTGAGCCTGCGGGCCGGTCAGTTGAATCTGACTCAGGGGGTGGTGCGCATCATCGGCAAGGGTGATCAGGAGCGTCTGGTGCCGCTGGGCGAGGAGGCCTGCGACTGGTTGCGCGACTATCTGAATGGGCCGCGGGCCGCGATCCTGGCCGGTCGTACGACCGATTTTCTCTTTCCGACGAGTCGTGGCGACTCGATGACCCGGCAAGGTTTCTGGCTGCTGATCAAGCGTCACGCGCGCGCCGCGGGTGTCTACAAGCCCCTCTCGCCCCACACTCTGCGTCATGCCTTTGCCACCCATCTGCTCAATCATGGGGCGGATCTGCGGGTGGTGCAGATGCTGCTTGGTCATCGCGACCTTTCAACCACCCAGATCTATACCCATGTGGCCCGTGAGCGGCTCAAGCAGCTGCATGCCACACATCATCCGCGCGGTTGACGATGGCTCGCTTTTCGCGGATCTTCTCGCGCAACGCGGGCCCCGGTCGATGCCTGGGGTCCATGCGCCAACCGCTCTCGGCCAGGGGGCCGGCGCGTCACCCCGGTCGGACCCCCGCGCGAGCCGCCAGCCGAGTGGCCGGTTTGACGACCAACCGAGTGGCGTGCTGGGCGCTGCGCAATACCACGATGAGATGGAGCAGATGCCAACATTCGATATCGTCTCCG
This sequence comes from Gammaproteobacteria bacterium, assembly GCA_009929855.1. Classification (GTDB taxonomy): domain Bacteria; phylum Pseudomonadota; class Gammaproteobacteria; order Chromatiales; family Chromatiaceae; genus Thiocapsa. The sequence continues at coordinate 16,815 of RZZN01000007.1, read as the reverse complement.
AGCTTGACCTGCAAGAGGTGCGCAACGCGGTCGACCAGGCCAATCGCGAGATCGCGACCCGGTTCGACTTCAAGGGCGTCAAGGCCAGCTTCGAGCTGACCGATTCGGCGATCTTGATGGTCGGTGAGCAGGAGTTTCATCTCCAGCAGATGATGGATATCCTCCGTCAGAAGCTGGTCAAAAGAAAGGTCGATCTCGCTTGTCTGAACCCGGGGGATCCGGTCTCGACACTCAACGCCGCGCGTCAGGAGATCCAGCTCAAACAGGGCGTCGATACGGAGACCGCCAAGCGCATGATCAAGGCCATCAAGGCCGGTAAGCTGAAGGTCCAGGCGCAGATCCAAGGCGACCAGGTGCGGGTTTCGGGCAAGCAACGCGATGATCTCCAAGCGACGATCGCCCTGTTGCGTGGCGAGGACTGGGGGTTGCCGATCCAATTCATCAATTTCAGAGACTGAATCATCATCATGACCAAGCTTAGCCATTCCGTGCTGGCCATCGCCGCATTCGCACTCGGCTCGCAGACCGCCGCGGCCTCGCCCGAGGACACCATCCGCGATGTGCTCGGCAAGATCATCCCAGGGGTCACGATCGATCGGGTCGCGCCGTCGCCGATCGCCGGACTCCATGAGGTGATGGTGGGCACTCAGCTCATGTATGTGACCGCCGATGGCCGCTATTTCGTCGATGGGCGGATCGTCGATCTGAAGACCCGCGAGGATTTGACCGAGCCGCGTCTGGCCGAGGCCCGTAAGGTGCTGGTCGATCAGGTCGGCGAGTCACAGATGGTGGTCTTCGGCCCAGCCGACGCCAAGCACACGGTGACCGTCTTCACCGATATCGAGTGTGGCTACTGTCGCAAGCTCCATAGCGAGATCGATCAGTATGCCAAGGAGGGGATTCGGGTCCGCTATCTCTTCTATCCGCGCGCCGGGCAGGGGAGCGTGGCTTACTCGGAGGCCGTCTCGGTGTGGTGCGCGGGCGACCCGGCGGCCCAGCGCGATGCCATGACCGCCGCCAAGGCGGGTGAGACCATCCCGGAGAAGACCTGTGCGAATCCAGTCGACGCGCACATGGATCTCGGTCAACAGCTCGGGTTGCGCGGAACCCCGGCGATCCTCACCGAGTCGGGCGACTTGATCCCCGGCTATGTGGAGGCGAAGCGCCTGGCGGCTCAGCTCAATGGCGCGAGCGGCTCGTGAGCCGCATCACCGCATGCTCGCCGGACTTCGTCCAACCGTGAAAAGACCGTGAGTGATGCGGGGCCGGCGGGATTCGCTCTGGAGTATGCTTGGCGCACCGACCGCGGTCGCGTGCGCGTCAGCAATGAGGACAGTCTGGCCGTCGACCCAGAGTGCGGCCTGTTGATCGTCGCCGATGGCATGGGCGGTGCCCGTGCCGGTGAAGTCGCCAGCGCCATGGCGGTCGATGTCATCCAGGCGCGTTACCGCGCATTGGCGGTCCAGTCGCAAGGGGTCGAGGCGATCCAGGCGCTGGTCGTCACGGCGATCGCGGAGGCCAGCCACGAGATCTTTCGCCTCGGTCGCGAGGACCCTGAACTGCGTGGGATGGGGACGACGGTGGTGGTCGGGGCGATCATCGCCGATCGGCTGGTCTATGCTCATGTTGGCGACTCGCGCATCTACCGCTTGCGCGGCGCGGGTCTCGTGCAGTTGTCCCATGACCACTCGCTGATTCAGGAGGTGGTCGACCGCGGACTCTTCGGCTCGCGCGATGAGGCGCGTCAGGCAGGGATCGGTGAGCATATCCTGACTCGAGCGCTGGGATCTTTCGCCAATATCGCCGTCCCGGTGGAGAGTGTCACGCTCGCGAGCGGGGATCTGGTACTCCTCTGCACCGATGGTCTGACCACCATGATTGCGGATGACGATCTGCGTGAGATGCTGATCGAGCATGCCGGCAGATCGCTCGGGTCGGTCGCCGACTCATTGGTGCAGGCCGCCAACGCGCGGGGTGGGGTCGACAACATCACCCTCGCCCTGTTGCGGGTCGTGGCGCGCTGAGCCCCCTTGGTCGGCCACCATGACTCCGACGACGCACGCGCTGTCCCCGCGGGAGGACAACCAAGATGGCCGCCTGGCGACATTTCCAACACATGGCCGATATCGGCGTGCACGGCGAGGGGGCGAGCCTCGCCGAGGCGTTCGAGCAGACCGCGCTGGCGCTGAGCGCGGTCATCACGGATCCGGCGCTGATTCGGCCCGAGACGCGGGTCGAGGTCGAGTGTCGCGGGTCCGATCCTGAGATGTTGCTCGTGGATTGGCTCAATGCCTGGGTCTATGCGATGGCGACTCGTGGCATGCTGTTCGCTCGCTTCAGTGTGACGCTGGACGGTGGCGGATTGCACGGCATCGGTTGGGGCGAGCGCCTCGAGCCCGCGCGCCATCAGCCAACGGTCGAGATCAAGGGCGCAACCTACACCGAGCTGAAGGTGTGGCAGGCTCCTGACGGGATCTGGCACGCCCAGTGTGTCGTGGATGTCTGATCTCGGATTGGCTCGCGCCTCCCGAGACCTGATCCTTGTCCGGAAGGCAGTGACCGTCGAGCCCAAACCCCAAACCCTAAACCCGGATCCCAGAGACTCGATCATGGATCTCACACGCCTCGAGCAGATCGACGAGACCTGCTGGCGCATCGCCCCGACCGACGGGATGCGCGTCCCCGGTATCCTCTGCGCCGACGCAGGCCTGATTCGCGCGATGGACGACAAGGTCCGGGAGCAGATCTGCAACGTGGCGCGCCTGCCAGGTATCGTCGACGCCGCCTATGCCATGCCCGACGCGCATTGGGGGTATGGCTTTCCGATCGGTGGCGTGGCGGCCTTCGATCCCGTGCAAGGTGGCATCGTTTCGGCCGGCGGGGTCGGTTTCGATATCTCCTGCGGGGTGCGGACCCTCTTGACCGGGCTCGATATCGAGCACCTGGAATCAGTCAAGCGTCCGCTGGCCGATCAGCTGGCACGCACCATCCCCGCTGGTTTGGGGAGTCAAGGTCGTGTGCGACTGACGCATCGCGAGCTCGATGCCATGCTGCGCGGTGGCGCGCGTTGGGCGGTGGAGCAGGGCTATGGCGAGCCTGCCGACCTGGAGCGCATCGAGGAGAATGGATGCATGGCCGGGGCCGATCCGGATCAGGTCTCCAAGCAGGCGAAGGAGCGCCAGCTCCAAGAGATGGGCACGCTGGGCTCGGGGAATCATTATCTGGAGGTCCAGCATGTCGCCGAGGTCTATGACCCGACGATTGCCGCGTGCTACGGTCTTGCCAAGGGTGATGTGGTCGTCAGCATCCATTGCGGCTCGCGCGGTCTGGGGCATCAGATCGGGACCGACTATCTGAAGGCGATGCTCGTCGCGGCGCCCCGTCACGGCTTGACGCTGCCGGATCGCGAGCTGGCCTGCGCGCCGCTCGAGTCGAGCCTCGGGCGCGCCTATCTTGGCGCGATCCGCGCCGGGATCAATTGCGCCCTGGCCAACCGCGAGATCCTCACCCATCTGGCCCGCGAGGCCTTCGAGCGCGTCCTGCCCGCGGCGCATCTGGATCTGCTCTATGATGTTTCGCACAACACCTGCAAGGAAGAGGAGCACATGCTGGATGGGCGTCCACGGCGTCTTTTCGTGCATCGCAAGGGTGCGACACGCGCCTTTGGGCCTGGGCATCCCGCGCTGCCCGAGTCACTGCGCCCCGGCGGACAACCGGTCATCATCGGGGGCAGCATGGGCACCAGCTCGCACATCCTGGCCGGTCTAGGGTCGGCGCGTGCCTTCGCGTCGGCCTGTCATGGCGCCGGGCGGAGCATGAGCCGTCATCAGGCGACTCGGCGCTGGCAGGGTCGCGAGGTGGTCGACGATCTGGCCGCACGCGGTATCCTGATCCGCAGCCCCTCGCTGCGTGGGGTCGCCGAGGAGGCCCCGGGGGCCTACAAGGATGTCGATGCGGTGGTCGACGCGGCCGAGGCCGCAGGGCTGGCGAAGAAGGTCGCGCGGATGGTGCCCTTGATCTGTATCAAGGGTTGAAAGGCGTCGCTCATCACGCGAGCCGGTCGCCGCGCCGAACGCTCGACCGGTCGGATGTCCCATGGATTCAGGTCTCGCCGCGATGTCATTGGGCCCAGTCGTCGTCCGGCCATGAAACACCAGCCAGTCAGACCAGACCTGAGTCGGTGGGTGGCGGCTGCAAGATCGCCACTCATCGCGTGCACCCCGGCATCCTCGCCGGGATCCCGGCGGAGCGCTTTTCATCCAGTTGAAAATATCGACATGTCAATGACATGACTCCTACTGATCCCTGACTCCCGTCAGGATATAATCATCGCTAGACATCGCGTGGGACATCACCACAGCCGATCCGGGGGGCCGCTGAGATGATCGAGATCGAATATATCGTCAGAGACCAGAAGGGAGCCGAGCGATTGCGCACGACCGACAAGAAAGCCGCCGATGCCTATGACAAGGCCCTGGAGAGCGCCGAACGGTTGGCTGAGCTGATCCGCCGTGATGGCGTCCTGCCGAATCTGCCGGAGTCCGATCTCGAGGAGTTGACCATCTATCTGGTGCGCAATGCCCGCAATGTCGAGCGTATCCTCAGGGGCAAGGAGCCCGAGCTCGAGATCACCGATGAGCCAAGCGTTCCCAGTGACAAGGTGGCGCGACTGCGTGCCACCGGGTAGCCTAGTCGTCTGAATTCACGCAACGGAGAAATGATCCATGAGCCGAATCATCCCATTGACCGCCGCGGCCACCATGCTCGCCGTCGCAACGCTTGCCACCGCGAGCGAGGTCGATGCACCCGATCCGAATCTCGTCGAGGCGCGCTCCATCGTCCAAGAGTTTGCCACCACCCTGACCGGTGAGCTCAAGGAGGCGGTCCAGCAGGGTGGCCCGGTCAATGCCATCAAGGTCTGTCAGGAGCGCGCGCCGGCCATCGCCGCGGATCTCTCCGAGCGGACCGGCTGGACGGTTGGACGCACCAGCCTCAAGACTCGCAATCTGGACAGGAATTCACCCGATGACTGGGAAGCCGGGGTCTTGGCCGACTTCGACAAGCGCCAGGCCGCTGGCGAGGACGTCAAGCCAATGGCCCATGCCGAGGTGATCGAGACCGCGGATGGGTCGGTCTTCCGCTTCATGAAGGCGATTCCGACCGCTGATCTCTGTCTCGCTTGCCATGGCTCAGACCTGACCGACGATGTCGCCGCGGCCCTGGATGAGCGCTATCCGGGCGACCTGGCGCGCGGCTACCAAGCCGGCCAGGTGCGTGGCGCCTTCAGCCTGACCAAGCCGCTCTGACATGGCCGTTGACCGCTTCGATCTGAGCTTCGCCGGGGAGCTCATCCCCGGCGCGGATCCGGCGGTCGTGCGTGCGCGTCTGGCCGCCCTGTTCAAGCTCACCGAGCAGGGCGTGGAGCGGCTCTTCAGCGGGCGCTCGGTGATCATCAAGCGGGATGTCGACACAGCGACCAAGGTCCGTTTCGAACAGGCCTTCGAGCGTGCCGGTGGCGTGCTGCAGGCGGCTCGGGTCGAGGCTCCAGCCCCGCCAGCATCCTCCGTCGTAGCGCCGACCCTGACCGCGCGCGCATCGGATCGCGCCGCGATCCCCAAGGACGCGCCCACTCTGGCGCTCGGATCACAAGAAGGCTACCTCGAGCCGCAGCCCGTGGTGAACCTGGATGCCTTCGACACCAGTGGTCTGAGTCTCGTGACCGAGCCGGGTTGGACGCTGGCGGATTGCGAGCCGCCGCCGACGCCGATCCCGCTCCCCGACATCGATGATCTTTCGCTCGTCGAGAATGCACCGACCCCACCACTCAGAGATCCCGCTGAATGACACCTGGCCCACTATGAGTACTGAGATCGATCACATCGTCATCGGCGCCGGGATCAGCGGTCTGGGCGCGGCCCATTTCGCCCTGCGGCGCGGTCAGCGCACCCTGGTGCTGGAGTCATCCGAGCGCATCGGCGGCTGTATCAATAGTCTTCAATTCCCGCAGCTCGGCGGTTTCTGGACCGAGGCGGGCGCTCACACCTGCTTCAACAGCTATGGTCATCTGCTGTCGATCCTGGACGATCTCGGATTGGTCGGACAGGTCCAGGCCAAGGGCAAGGTGAGCTACCTGCTCTGGAAGGATGGGGAGCACGCAAAGATCTTCTCGGCACTGCACCTGGGCGAGGCGCTGCGCTCGGTTCCGCGGATCTTCTCCCTGCCCAAGCAGGGTCGCAGTGTCGCCGACTATTATGGACGGCTGCTGGGCCAGCGCAATTATCAGGATCTGTTGCGCCATGCCTTCCAGGCGGTGATCTGCCAACCGGCCGACGAGTATCCCGCCGAGGCCTTGTTCAGACGCAAGCCTCGTCGCAAGGATGTCATCAAGGCATTCACCTTTGCCGATGGCCTTTCACACGTCCCGCTGGCGATCGCCGCTCAGGAGGGGCTGGAGGTGCGCACCGGGCAGCGGGTCGCGCGCATCGGTTGGGACGGCGAGCGCTTTCAGATCGAGACCGGCGCGACGACCTTGATGAGCCGATTCCTGACCCTGGCGGTTCCCCCGGATGTCGCGACCGCACTGATGCCCGAGGGGTTCGCCGCCGCGCGCGAGGCGATCGCTGGGATCGGGGTCGCCGAGATCGAGACCCTGGTGCTGGTCTTCCGCGCGACCGATCTGCCGGTCAAGCCGATCGCCGGCCTGATCGCGGTCGAGGATGCCTTCTATTCGGCGGTGTCGCGCGACTTCCTACCGGATGCGGGCTATCGCGGTTTTGCCTTTCACTTTCGCCCTGGCGTCCTGCGCGAGGATGGGCAGGTCGAGCGGGCCTGTCTGGCGCTCGGTACCACCCCGCGTCGGATCCAGGCGCAGGCGCGTGTACATAACCGTCTGCCCGCGTTGCGCACTGGCCATGCCGAGCGGGTGGCGCGGCTCGACGCGGCGCTGGCCGGCAGTCGGCTCGGTGTCACGGGCAACTGGTTCCTCGGTGTCTCGATCGAGGACGCCTTGACGCGAAGCAAGAGCGAGAGCGATCGTCGGTTCGGCGCATGATTCAGATCCATGCGATCCATCGGCGCACGTGCCTCCGGTTGGGTCAGGGGGCATGCCCCTTGCGGCTCGTGCGACTTCACCACCGCCATCGAGATGATCAAGATGCGTCATATCGTCCTGGGTTTGCTGATCAGCCTGCTCACCGGCGCGGCGAGCGCCGAGGTCGTCGGGAGTGTCGCGACCAAGTTCAAGTGGATGGGGCCAAATGACAAGGTCGTCGTGGAGGTCTTCGAGGACGAGCACATCCCTGGTGTGGTCTGCTATCTGAGCCGGGCCAAGACTGGTGGCGTATCCGGAGCGATCGGTGTCGCCGAGGATACCTCGGACGCCTCGATCGAGTGCGTGCAGATCGGCCCCATCGATCTGCCGGATGACGTCCGTGACGGCAAACGCGATGGCGACGAGGTCTTCAAGAAGCGCACATCGCTGCTCTTCAAGAGCTTGCAGGTGGTGCGCTTCTACGATGCGCCCCGGCATGCGCTGGTTTATCTGACCTTCAGCGACCGCATCATCGAAGGCTCGCCGAAGAACAGTGTCGCGGCCGTGCCGATTCGACCCTGGCCGGGGGCGGCGCCAGTCAGTACCACGCCGAGCGAGGGGCGTTAGAATCACCGACGCGGCCGCGCAGCCCAAGGGCGTGTGACACGGCAGCGTCCTGCTGGCATTCGATCCGTTCGCCATATCCGATATGCAGCCTCCAATCGACCTCATCGCAACCGACGACCCCGCCGAGCCCGACTGGAGCAGCGCCAGCATCAGGCGTTATGCGGTGCCGAATGGCGGGCCGATCAATCGGGCGATCCTTGCCGTGCTCGAGCGGCTCGATGACCAGGAGTTCGACCACCGCAGCCATTACATCGGCGGACGATTCGAGAATCTCTATCTCGATCGGACCCGCGTCCCCGCGCTGATCCCGCTGCTCGATCACGCCATCCGCTGCGCCGGATGGATCCTCGACCGATCGCCTCGGACCCTCAAATGCGGCTTCTGGTTCAATCGGATGGCGCCGGGGCAGAGTACCTCGCGCCATACCCATGAGGAGCACGACGAGCTGCTGTCGGCCGTCTACTATCTCAGCGTTCCGGCTGACTCGGGCGACCTGCTGCTCTACGACGGACCGGCCGAGATCCGCGTCAGACCGCGAGAAGGCTGTTTCGTCTTCTTCCCGCCTGATCTGCCGCATGCGGTCGAGGTCAATCGCGCCCGCTTGCCGCGGTGGTCGATCGGGATCAACATCGGGCCAGCCTGAGGCGCTCCGGTGCGCGCCGCCGATCAGACCGGCTCACGATGGCGAGGAGCGCAACTGGTCTGATCGGGTCGGGCTCATGCCGCGCGCGGCAGCCTCGATCAGTAGGCGTTGAGCTGCTGGCGCTCCTTGATCTCGCGTCGCTCCTGCGCCTCGACCGAGAGGGTTGCGACCGGGCGTGCCTCCAGACGGGCCAGACCGATCGGCTCGCCCGTCTCCTCGCAGTAGCCGTAGCTGCCATCCTCGATCCGCGCGAGGGCCTGGTCGATCTTGATGACCAGCTTGCGACAGCGGTCGCGGGTGCGTAGCTCCAGTGCCTGATCGGCCTCGCGGGTGGCGCGATCCACGTCGTCGCCGACCTCGTGGTGGGCGCTGTCGCGCAATCCCTCCAAGGTCCCTTGTGCCTCCTCGAGCAGACTCTCGCGCCAGGCGATCAGCTTGTTGCGAAAATAGGCCAATTGCCGATCGTTCATGTAGTCCTCATCGGGACTCGGCACATAGTCGGATCCTGGCTCTGCAGCCATCGGGCACCTCCTTCAGCCTGGTTCGGCGATATAACATATTGAATTCAAAATAATCCGAAAGCCGAGGTCGACCAGGTGCAGCGGGCAGACCGGATTTCGGACGAGGAGCATCGCGTATCCGCTGGGGTTCGGCAAGTCCTTTGGGTCAAAGTCGCATTCGCGGCTCGGTTGTTTCAGGTTTTGAAACAATATAACATCTCTCGCGCTCCGATTCGTCGACCACTGGTGGAGGCGGATCGAGCCTCAGACTCATGTGCTCGACTGTCTCTTGGAGTTTGCTCATGCACAGGCCCCTGCTGCCGATTGCCATTGCCGCCTTGCTCGTGTCCCCCCTCGCTGGTGCCAGCACGGATGCCGAGATCGCCGAGCTGAGGATGCTCATCGAGCAGATGAAGAGTCAGTATGAGCGCAGAATCCAGGCGCTCGAATCGCGTCTGGCGCAGGCCGAGCTGGCCGCCAAGCCGTCCGCGTCCCCTGATGCGAGCGCCACGTCCGCGCCCCGCGCCATCCAGGCCGAGACTCGACCCATGACGGCGCCCTTGGCCTCCCCGGCAGTGACCGATGCACCGCGGAGCGGGCTGGAGGGCGTGAGTGGTGGTGATGCATTCAATCCGCGTCTCTCGGTGATCCTGGACGGCAACTATTACCATGACAGCCACGCTGGCGAGGGCGCGGCGCTGCTCGGCAATGCCTGGCAAACCGCCAGCGGGGGTCTGGATCATGCCCACGATCACGCGGCGGACGAGGACCATGCCCACGATGCTCATGCTCATGGCACACCGAGCAACGGTTTCAATCTGCGCGAGGCCGAGATTGCCTTCGCGGCAACCGTGGACCCCTATTTCGACGCGGCACTCTATCTATCGGTCGACGGTGACGGCCATGTCGAGCTCGAGGAGGGCTATGTCCAGACCCGCTCACTGCCTGCTGGTCTGCGGGTCAAGGGGGGTAAATTCCTCAGCGAGTTCGGCTATGTCAACAAGCAGCATCCGCACGAATGGGACTTCGTCGATCAGAATCTACCCTATCTGAATCTGCTCGGCCAACATGGTCTCCAGGATACCGGTCTCCAGCTGACCTGGCTGCCCAGGCTCCCCATCTACACCCTGCTCGGCGTCGAGGCCTTGCAAGGCGATCAGGAGCGTTTCGGCGCGACACTCGATCCCACGCAGCAGCAGGCGCTTGGTTTGGGTCGCACCAATGATGGCCCACGGCTGTGGACCGCATTCGCCAAGCTTGCCCCTGATCTGGGTGTCAATCACGCGCTGCAATTGGGGCTCTCACATGCACACAACAGCCAGCATCAGGAGGTACAGGAGCATACCCATGGGCACGCGGCTGATGAGCATCATCCAGAGGAGATCGAGGTCCATCGCAATGGCCTTGACGGCGATGCCGACCTGTGGGGGGTCGACCTGGTCTACAAGTACGACGGCGGGGGTGCTCATGGCCATCGGGATTTCAAGTTTCAGACCGAATATCTACGCTCGATCAAGGATCTGACGATCCGCTCCAGCGCCCATCCCGAGGTTGTCGGGTCACGGCGCACATTCACCACCGATGGGTTCTATGCCCAGGCGATCTATGGGTTTGCGCCGCGCTGGAGCGCCGGTTTGCGTTACGACGTGCTGGGCCTCACCAATGAGGTCAGCGGCGGACGACAGGAGGACGCTGGCTCCTCGGATCGCTGGACCTTCGATGTGACCTGGAATCTGACCGAATTCTCGCGCTTGCGGGCGCAATATGCCTACAACAGCATCCTGGAGAGCGCGCATGAGCGAGAACGCTTCGACGCCGTCTATCTCCAGTTTCTCATGAGCCTCGGCGCCCATGGCGCGCATGCCTTCTAGGCGATCCCTCCCATGACGCGGCGACCGGTGCGGTCGCCGCTTGAACCGACTCGGAGCTCGATGATGATCGCACGCCTGCTCACAGCATTGCTCGTCCTGACACTGGGTGTCGGGACCGCGCGCGAGGCCGCCGCGCTCGCTGTCGTCGCCACCAGCACCAGCATGGGCGCGCTGGCGCGCGCGGTTGGTGCCGAGCGTGTTGGTGTGATCGTGCTGGCGGCACCGGATCGTGATCTACACGCATTGCAGGCCAAGCCGACCATGATCCGGGCGCTGCGCGATGCCGATCTGGTGATCGCGGTGGGCGCCGAGCTGGAGGTCGGCTGGCTTCCACTGGCGATCGCCAGCGCGGCGAATCCACGCATCCAGCCTGGACAGCCGGGCTATTTCGAGGCCGCGGATCAGGTCGTTCGGCTCGATGTCGGGATCCCGGCGGATCGTGCGCTCGGTGATGTCCATCCGGCCGGCAACCCACACGTCAACCTCGATCCGGTGCGCATGAGTGCGATCGCCGCGGCGCTGGCCGAGCGCATGGCGGGGCTCGATCCCGATGGCGCCGCTGGCTATCGCGCCAATGCCGCGGGTTTCGCCGCCGCGCTCGAGCAGCGTCTGCCATCCTGGCAGGAGCGGCTCGCCTCCGCCCCGGGCGTGCTCCTCTATCATCGCGATGCACTCTATCTCTTGGATCGTTTCGGGGTTCCCTTGCTGGGAACGCTCGAGGAGGTTCCAGGCGTGCCGCCGACGGCCAGACATCTGAAGCGGCTCACCGAGCAGTTGCGGGGGCGTGCCGGCGTGGTCATCCATACACCCTATCAGTCACCGCGCGCGCCCCGCCAGATGGCCCAGATCCTCGGATGGCCGGTGTATAGTCTGCCATTGGATCCGCCCGCGGACGCGGATGCCCAGGCGTATCTCGATCATCTCGATCGGTGGGTCATGAGCCTCTCGCCGCAACCCTGATCATGCCGCTACTCACGCTCTCTGGGCTGGTCGCTGGCCATGGTGATCCGGTCATCGGTCCGGTCTCGCTCAGGGTCATGGCGGGCGAGGTCGTCGGTCTGTGGGGCCCCAACGGCTGCGGCAAGTCGACCTTGCTCAATGCGATCATCGATCGAGCGGTGATCTTCGCCGGCCAGATCGAGCGCGCGCCGCGGCTCAGGCTTGCCTATCAGGAGCAGTGGTCGGTGCGCCTACCGATCATGCCAGTCACCGGCGGCGAGCTCCTGCGCCTGATGGGCGCGTGCGATCAGGCATTGCCGGACGCGCTACGCTGTCTCTTGCGGCGGCGCATCGATCGCTTGAGCGGTGGCCAGTATCAATTGCTGCGGGTGTGGGCGGCCTTGAGCGGCGGGGCCGATTTGATCCTGCTCGATGAGCCCACCAACAATCTCGATCCCGAGCGCGAGTCACTCCTGCTCCAGATGCTGGCCAAGGTGCCAGCGCAGCGCTCGCGCCGCTTGCTGGATGTCGGATCGGGACGCGCGGTACTGCTGGTCAGCCATGAGCGTCGCTTTCTCGATGCGGCCTGCTCGCGCGTGATCGAGATCGGATGAGCGTGCCAGATCTGCTGCTCGATCCGCTGTTTCGATTGCCGCTCATGACCGGCACGGTGATCGCCCTGGTTTTGCCACTGATCGGTGCGCTCCTGATGCTGCGTGATGAATGGCTCGCGGCGCTCGGTCTGGCCCATCTCGCCGCGGCCAGTGCCTTGGTCGGTCTTGCCGTCGGTCTGCCGGCCGTGCTTGGGGGCATGCTTGGCGCACTGGCCGCTGGCGTGGTCAAGTCGCTCAGTCGCGCCAGCGGTAATCTGGCTTATGGGTTCATGATCTTGCTCGGCTGGTCGGCACTGGTCCTGATCGCCGCCAATACGACACTCGGCGCCGCCTTGGGTCACGCCCTCATCGACGGCCAACTCTATTTCTCCGGCGCCTTGGAGTTGACCGCGGCACTGCTCTTGGGTGCGCTCACCGCACTGACCCTCATTCGCATCATGCCCCATCTGATGCGTGCGCGTTTCTTCCCGACCTACGAGCAGGCCAATCGACTTCCCGCGCGTCGTTGGCATCTCACATTCGACCTGCTCGTCGCCCTCGGGCTCGCCATCGCCACCGCGACAGTCGGTCTGATGGGCGCCTTCTCACTGGTGTTGGTGCCGGCTTGGATCGCCTTTCACATCGCGTCGAGCTGGACTTGGACGCTCGTCATCAGCGCGCTCGTCGGCATCCTGAGCATGATGCTGGCCTATCTCGCCGCGCTCGCTTGGGATCAACCCTTTGGTCCCATCCTGGTGGGGGTGCTGCTGAGCACCGCCGCCATGGTCGTGCTCGCGCGCCAACTGCGCATGCGATTCGCCGGGGGTCCTCGCCGACGACTCGATTGAGTCGCCACGTCGTCGGCGTGCCAGCTTCATTTACGCCAGAAGGCGGGTGTGAAGAGCACCAGCAGGGTGAAGACCTCCAACCGTCCCAACAGCATGGCGAACATCAGCACCCACTTGGCCGGATCGCTGATCCCGCTGAAGTTCTCGGCCACCCCGCCCAGTCCAGGGCCCAGATTGGTGATGCTGGCCGCCACCGCTGAAAAGGCGGTGACCTGGTCCAGCCCAGTCGCCATCAAGATCAACATCATGACCGCGAACATCGCCATGTACACCGAGAAGAAGCCCCAGACCGCCTCCACCACGCGGTCCGAGATCGGTCGGTTGCCGACCTTGACTGGAACATGGGCCTGCACGTGCACCAACCGGATGATCTCGCGATAACCTTGCTTGATCAGGAGCATGAAACGCACGACCTTGATCCCGCCGGCGGTCGACATCGCGCAGCCGCCGATGAAGGCGACCATCACCAGCAGTGTGGGTAGGAATGATGGCCACTGGTCGAAACGGTCGGTGGCGAATCCGGCGGTGGTCCCAATCGAGACGGTATGAAAGATCGCCTGGTGGAGTGTGTCTGCCCAGCTGCCGTAATATCCGGTGAGCATCAGTGTCGCGGTCACGATCATGCCGAGTGTCACCATGATACCGACCAGCCATCTGAACTCGGGCTCCTGGAGATAATGACCGAGCGAGCGAGTCCGCCAGGCCACGAAGTGGATGGCGAAGTTGACCGCCGCGATCAAGAGGAAAACGGCGCAGATCATCGAGATCAGCGGGCTGTCGAAATGACCGATGCTGGCATCGTAGGTGGAGAAGCCGCCGATGGCCACGGTGGAGAAGCTGTGGCCGATGGCGTCGAACCAGCTCATCCCGGCCAATCGGTAGGCGAGCGCGCAGGCGATGGTGATGGCGAGATACAGGTACCAGAGCGCCTTTGCGGTCTCGGCGATGCGCGGTGTCAGCTTGGAGTCCTTGACCGGTCCCGGGGTCTCCGCGCGGTAGAGCTGCATGCCACCGATCCCGAGCATAGGCAGGATGGCGACGGCCAGGACGATGATGCCCATCCCACCCAGCCATTGAAGCTGCTGGCGATAGAAACGCACCGACTCGGGCAGATACTCGATCCCGCTGAGGATCGTCGCGCCGGTGGTCGTCAGCCCCGACAGGCTCTCGAAGGCGGCGTCCGTGATGGAGATGTTGGGCGCCGCCGAGAGCGTGAGGGGAACCGCCCCAGACAGCCCCAGCACCGTCCAGAAGAGGACCACGACCAGAAAACCCTCGCGGGTGCGCAGCTCGCGCTTGCTGCGACTCACTGGCAGCCAGATGGCGAAGCCGAGCAGGAGCAGGATCACGAACGAGACCAGAAAGGGGGCCAGGCCAGCGTCGGCATAGATCAAGGCGACCCCAGCCGGCGGCAGCATGGTGACGCTGAACAGCAGGAGCAGCAGTCCGACAATCCGCAGGACCGGCGACCAGTACATGGACACTCCGTCACGGTGCAAAGCGGCCTAAATTAGGCGTGGATGCGTGCTGGCGCAAGTCCGACGCACGCTGCTCGGCGGGGTTGCGCGGTGTCTAGCCGGGTCGCGAGCGGCGTGGGGCTTGGATGCGCGTGGTTCAGGTTGGCGGTGGCGCCGGGATGTCCTGTGCTTGGGTCGTGGCGCGCCGTCGGCGTGCCAGGCCCTTTTCGATGGCCCGCGCCGCGGCGACACAACCGAAGGTCGCCGTCACGAAGGAGGCCGCGCCGTAGCCAAAGCGACAATCGAGCGAGACCGAGCTGATGCCAGGTTTGGCATGACTCACGCCCCCATCGGGTCGCGGATAGACCGGTTGCTCCAACGAGTAGACGCACTCGACCTGGAAACGGCGCTTGGGATCGGTCGGAAAGCCGTGGGTCTCGCGCAGTCGCCGACGCACCCTGGATGCGAGTGCGTCATGCTGGGTGCGGCTCAGATCCGCCACGCTCACGGCGGTCGGATCACGCCGTCCGCCGGCGCCGCCGGTGGTGACGATCGGGATCTTGTGGCGCCGGCAGTGGGCGATCATCGCTGCCTTGGCCCCGATGCTGTCGATGGCATCGATGACCGCGTCATAGTCCTGCGAGAGATACCCCGCGAGCGTCCGCTCGGTCAGAAAGTCGTGGATCGGTGTGCAATGACACTCGGGATGGATCTCCCGGATCCGCTCGGCCATGACCGTGACCTTGGGCCGCTCGATCTGGCTGGTCAAGGCATGGATCTGGCGGTTGATGTTGCCGGCCTCGATGCTGTCGCCGTCGATCAGCGTGATGGCGCCCACCCCGGTGCGGGCCAATGTCTCCGCGGCCCAGGAGCCGACCCCGCCAATCCCGACCACGCAGATTCGCATGGCGGCGATCGTGGCGCTGTCGCCGACCCCGTAGAGACGCGCGATGCCACCGAAGCGTTCGGCGCGTGCGAATGCGCTCGTGGGATCGTGAGTGGATGGCGAAGGATGAGTCATCGGCGGGTCCAGGATCAGATGGCGATGCGAGTCCGCGCGCTCGCGTGCCTGACATCCTATACCCATCAAGCCGCATCCGGTCATCCTTTTCGGTTTGTTCAGGTCGGAAGGGCCGGGCTGGTCGGAACAGAGCACAGCGGTCCCCGCGGACATCACGACAGAACCCCGGTCCTCACGATCCTCGCCACCACCAGCCGAGCCTGCGTCGGTCCGGATCGCCAGGCGGTCGGGGAAGGCTTGACATCCGCAATTTTTCCTCTAGATTGTTAGCACTCGCATAGATCGAGTGCTAACAATCTATCGACCCTTCCGTTCAATGGTTCAGCCTGGTCATAAGGAGCCAAGCCTGCAATGAATTTGCGTCCGCTGCATGATCGTGTCGTCGTTCGCCGCAAGGAGGAGGAGCGTACCTCCGCCGGCGGGATCTTGATCCCGGACACGGCTGCCGAGAAGCCGATCGAGGGTGAGGTCGTTGCCGTCGGCAACGGCAAGCTGCTCGATCACGGAGAGGTGCGCCGCCTCGATGTCAAGGTCGGCGACCGCGTGCTGTTCGGCAAGTATTCCGGCACCGAAGTCAAGCTCGCAGGCGAGACACTGCTGGTGATGCGTGAAGACGACATCATGGGTGTCATCGAATAAGACTCGGCCACTGATTGGCCCACTGCTGCGACTGACCGATTTCAGAGAGGAACATCATTCATGCCCGCGAAACAGATCTCCTTCAGTGAATCCGCCCGTGCCCGCATGCTGCACGGTGTCGACATCCTAGCCAATGCGGTCAAGGTCACCCTGGGCCCGAAGGGCCGCAATGTGGTGATCGAGAAATCCTGGGGTGCCCCCACCGTGACCAAGGACGGGGTCTCGGTCGCCAAGGCGATCGAGCTCAAGGACAAGCTCGAGAACATGGGTGCCCAGATGGTCAAGGAGGTTGCCTCCAAGACCTCCGACGTGGCCGGCGACGGCACCACCACCGCCACCGTCCTGGCCCAGGCGATGGTCCGCGAGGGTCTCAAGGCGGTGGCCGCCGGGATGAACCCCATGGACATCAAGCGCGGGATCGATGCCGCGGTCGCCGCCTCGGTCACCGAGCTGAAGACCCTATCGCGCCCCTGCTCCACCAACAAGGAGATTGCCCAGGTCGGCACCATCTCGGCCAACTCGGACGACTCGATCGGTCAGATCATCGCCGAGGCGATGGAGAAGGTCGGCAAGGAGGGCGTCATCACGGTCGAGGAAGGCAAGTCGCTGCACAACGAGCTCGACCTGGTCGAGGGCATGCAGTTCGA